>NZ_JBBEVD010000068.1:0-15571 GCF_037414265.1 Pseudoalteromonas sp. C12FD-1 | reverse complement strand
CTACGTTGGTTTTATACTCGGTGATTATTGTGTTGTAGGCGCCTTGCTTGCTGGCGCACTTAGGCTGTTGTTAGCTCATAGCTCATAGCTCATAGCTCATATCTCATAGCTGTACATATTCACGCTTGCGCGTTATCAGCCCTCATGCTTTAATTACACCGCTAAAAAAATAAGTACTCACCAAGGTTGGTGAGCAAGTGCAATATTTAAAATAATTTTGGGATTCTACAATGGCGTTAAGCTGTAAATCACTCGTAACTTCTCTCGTAATGCTAGCAGCAACAGGCTGTACAATAGTTCCAGGTAGTCACTTTAAAGGTATCTCGCCAGGTGAGGAAACTCAAAATCTTGAGCAAGATCTCGAAAAAGTAAACATACAAATTATTGACTCTTCACTAATTCAGCAACAAAAACAATCACGCACGTCGGCCAAGGCAATATCAAGCTATGCAGGTGTAAACACCAGCAACTACGAATACAAACTAGGTGTTGGTGATGTACTAACAATTGGCGTGTGGGATCATCCAGAGTTAACAATACCCGCAGCAGTGCAACGCACGGCTGAGTTTGATGGCTTTAGAGTGCAAGAAGATGGCACAATCACCTACGCCTACGCACCAAATATACCAGCAGCAGGCAGAACGGTTAGCCAAGTACGAGACGACCTAGTAAGCCGCTTAAGCCGCGTAATAGAAGACCCTCAAGTAGATATAAAAATAGTAGGCTTTAGGAGCCAAAAAGCCTATGTCACAGGTGAGGTTAAACAACCTGGCGTTTACCCCGTAACAGAGGTACCACTAACACTTATTGATGCGCTAAACCAAGCCGGTGGTTTAACTAATGCTGCAGATTGGCGCACAGTTACCTTTACCCGTGGCGATAAAACAGAAGTAATACAACTTGACGACTTTTACGCACACGGTGACATATCGCAAAATCGCTTACTTAAAAATGGCGACATAGTGCATGTAAACCGCAACGATAAACAAAAAGTTTACGTTTTAGGTGACGTAAAGCGCGCAGGCTCAGTAACGCTTAACCGCTATGGTTTAAACTTAGCGCAAGCATTAAGCGATACGGGCGGCTTAAACGAAAATACCGCCGATGCCAATGGCGTATTTGTACTGCGTAAAAGCAACACCGAAAAAACCGGCTTACTAGCCAATGTATATCAGCTACATGCAAAAAATATAGCTGCAATGGTTTTAGCCGAGCAGTTTGAACTGCAACCACACGACATTGTTTACGTAACAACAGCGCCTCTAGCCCGCTGGAACCGTGTTATAAGCTTGTTGTTACCATCGGTATCATCTATCGATAGCATAGACGACATTTCGTCAAACTAAAGGTGAAGTAATGTTTGATTCAGTTTTAGTTGTATGCGCGGGTAACATATGCCGCAGTCCAACCGGTGAATATGTTTTAAAGCAAAAGCTTGAAGGTAAAAATATTAAAGTGTCGTCGGCTGGGTTAACCGCACTTGAAGGTAAACCTGCCGATGCAACAGCAAAGCAAATTGCACAAGCAAACGGTATAAACATGGATGCCCACCAAGGCCGCCAATTAACATCGGCCTTGGTAGCGCAAAATAGTGTTATTTTAGTAATGGAAGAGCGCCACCTAAAAGATCTGCACGCCCGTTACCCCGAAGCACGTGGTAAAACTTTTTTATTAGGGAAATGGATTAATAACGCCGAAATCCCCGATCCATACCGCCAAAGCCAAGAGGCTTTTGAGCACGTGTACGAACTAATAGATAGCGCCTGTAGCGCTTGGCAAAAGTATTTATAAGGAAAGGCAAAGTAAATGAATGCAAAGCCTGTAAACAATAGCAGCAACCAAAATAAAACAGCCACGCAAGAAATAGATTTACTTGCATTAGTGGGAACGCTTCTCGACCGTAAATACTTTATAATTTTATTTACAGCGGTGTTTGCAATTATTGGTGTTGCAGTGGCTATATTAAGCACACCAATATATAAAGCAACAGCGTTAATTCAAGTAGAAGAAAGCAGCGCCTCAGTACCCGGGCTTGACGACATGGCCGGAATGTTTGAAAGCTCAAGCGAAGCCGTAACCGAAATAGAGCTGCTTAAATCGCGCAGCGTGATTGGCGAAGCGGTAGATACACTAAAGCTAAATATAATTGCAGAGCCTAAATTATTTCCTGTTATTGGCGGTAAAATTTACCGTGGTTTTGTAGCAGAGCAACCTAACGAGTTAGCTAGTCCGTTATTAGGAGCTAGTAGCTATGCATGGGGCGGGGAAAGCATAAATGTATTTAGATTCGATGTGCCAAAAGCACTTGAAGGAAAAGAGTTTGAACTAGTTACTGAAAAAAATAACCGCTATAAGCTTATTAACCCCGACGGCGAAACAGTGCTAACCGGTGCTGTAGGCCAAGACGAAGTAAGCGGCTTTTATAGCCTAACAATACGCAGCTTAAATGCTCGCCCAGGCACTACCTTTACACTTATAAAAAATAATCGCTACCGCACCGTTGTTGAGCTACAACAAGAAATATCGGCAAGCGAAAAAGGTAAAGACTCAGGCATAATTACCCTAGCGTACGAGCATAAAAGCTCAACTCACGCCGAAAAAGTACTTAACAAAGTATCGCAAATTTATGTGCGCCGTAATGTAGAGCGTAATAGTGCAGAGGCTAAAAAGTCGCTCGACTTTTTAGAGGTACAATTACCCGAGGTTAAAAAACAGCTAGAGCAATCAGAGCAACGCTTTAACGATTACCAAAAACAACGTAAATCTATAAACATAACACTCGAAACCCAAGGCGTTTTAGAGCAAATAGTAGAGCTAGACACCACCTTACAAGAGCTAGAGCTAAAACGTTTAGAGCTAAGCCGTAAATTTAAACGCGAGCACCCTGCATACCAAGGTATTGTTAAGCAAATACAAGCAGTACAAGACGAAAAACAACAGCTAACATCTAAAGTCAGCAACCTACCCGAAACCCAGCAAGAGCTCCTACGCTTAACGCGCGATGTAGAAGTAGGCAACGAAATTTACATGCTATTACTTAGCAAAACGCAAGAGCTAGATATAGTACGCGCGGGCACGGTAGGTAATGTACGCGTGGTAGATGTAGCAGCGGTAGACACAACCGAACCCGTTAAACCTAAAAAAGCACTAATTGCTGTAGTGGCTACATTATTAGGCGGCTTTTTAGCAGTCGCTATTGTACTAATACAAAAAGCGATGCACCGCGGAGTAGAAGACCCAAGTGAGATAGAAGCGCTAGGCCTACCTGTGTACGCAAGTGTGCCCCACTCAGATTATCAAGATAAACTAAGTGGCTTTACCGAGCGCGCCCGTAAAAATAAAGTAAATAAGCCAAAGAGTATATTAGCGCTAGATAACCCAGCCGATTTATCTATAGAGGCGCTCCGCAGCTTACGCACCAGCTTGCACTTTGCGATGATGGAAGCCAAAAACAACATTATTGCTATATCGGGCCCAAGCCCTAGTGTGGGTAAATCGTTTATATCGGTAAACTTGGCAACCGTACTTGCACAAAGTGGTAAAAAAGTACTTATAGTAGACGCCGACATGCGCAAAGGGTATTTACAAACCCAATTTGGCCTTAAGTGGGATAATGGCTTAAGTGATTACTTATCGGGCCGTTTAAACTTAGCGCAAATAACTAAACCAACAAAAGTTGAGGGGTTAAGCTTAATTACGCGCGGGCAAATACCACCTAACCCATCAGAGCTGCTAATGCACAGTAACTTTAGCCAGTTTATAGAAGAAGTAAGTGCCGAATACGATCTGGTAATTATAGATACACCACCTATATTAGCGGTAACCGACCCCGCAATAGTAAGTGCACACAGTGGCACCACATTATTGGTTACACGCTTTGGGCAAAACCACCTTCGTGAAATAGAGCTAACCCGTAACCGCTTTGAGCAAAACGGCATAGACGTAAAAGGCGTGGTATTTAACGGTGTAGTAAAAAAAGCCAGTAATGCCTACGGCTATTATGGCTACTACAACTACGAATATAAATCAGATAAATAGATAATTATTGGCTACGGGCTACGGGCTACGGGCTACGGGCTACGAGACCCTCAGCTCGAGGCTCGAGGCTTCTGCCCGTAGCTAACAACATACAGCTTAAAACTTAATACCCTGGAGAAAAAAATGGAAATCTCACAAGCTAGGATGACCCATCTTAAGCAATTAGAGGCGGAATCTATTCACATAATTCGTGAAGTAGCGGCTGAGTTCGACAACCCGGTAATGCTTTACTCAGTAGGTAAAGATTCAGCAGTAATGCTGCACTTAACCATGAAAGCATTTTTTCCGGCAAAGCCTCCATTTCCTTTAATGCATGTAGATACCACATGGAAGTTTAAAGAAATGATCGCCTTTCGCGATAAAATGGCTAAAAAGCTAGGTTTTGACTTAATAGTACATAAAAACCAAGAAGGGATAGACGCAGGTGTAGGGCCGTTTACCCATGGTAGTGCAAAGCATACAGACATAATGAAAACCCAAGGCCTAAAGCAAGCGCTTAACAAATATAAGTTTGACGCCGCTTTTGGTGGTGCACGCCGCGATGAAGAAAAGTCACGAGCAAAAGAGCGTGTTTACTCGTTTCGCGATAAAAACCACCGCTGGGATCCTAAAAACCAACGCCCAGAGCTGTGGAATACTTTTAACGGCAAGGTAGAAAAAGGCGAAAGCATTCGCGTATTTCCTTTAAGCAACTGGACCGAACTAGATATTTGGCAATATATTTACCTAGAAAACATCGACATTGTGCCACTATACCTAGCAGCAGAACGCCCAGTGGTAGAGCGCGACGGCACACTAATAATGGTAGACGACGACCGCATGCCACTAGCTGAGGGCGAAGTACCTATGAAAAAAATGGTACGTTTTAGAACCCTAGGCTGTTACCCGTTAACAGGTGCGGTAGAGTCAACGGCCACAACACTACCCGAAATTATTCAAGAAATGTTACTAACCAAAACCTCCGAGCGCCAAGGCCGTGTAATAGATCATGACTCATCAGGCTCAATGGAAAAGAAAAAAATGGAAGGGTACTTCTAAAGCGCACAGCGCTTCGGGCCTCTAGCTAAGTGCTGCGAGCTTAAATATGCAACTATTAGCTCTCAGTAAGTAGCCAAAAGTAATAAACAAGGATGCTTATGAGATACGAAAATTTAGAGGTTTGGCAGCGCAGTTTTCGCCTGAGTATAAAAATTTATAAAACATTTGAGCAGCTAAAAGATTTTGGCCTAAAAGATCAAATGTGTAGAGCCGGCGTTTCTGTTCCTAGCAATATTGCAGACAAAATTGCAGGAGCAAATTTTGAACGCGCTTGCGCGGCCTCGAAGAGGAGAAATGAATGGATTCATTGAATAACGCTTTGAAAGAGAGTTCGATAAAGAAAAAACTCGCTTTTTAGTTATAGCAAAGGGCTCTTTAGGCGAATTAAAAACACAGTTAATGATTGCAACTGAACTAGCTTATATTTCAAAAGAAGATAGCTTATCGATTATTAATGAATGTGAATTAATTGGGAAAATGCTAGGTAGTCTAATTAAAACAATTAAAAGTTGCTCGTAGCTCGTAGCTCGTAGCTCGTAGCTCAAGGACCTAAAATGACCGAACAAACACAAGCTAACCTACTCGAAACCGATATCGAAGGTTACTTAAAACAGCACGAAAATAAAGATTTATTACGTTTTTTAACCTGCGGCAACGTAGACGATGGTAAATCAACACTTATTGGGCGCTTACTGCACGACTCAAAATTAATTTTTGAAGATCATATGGCAGCCATTAAAAGCGATTCTAAAAAGTTTAACACCACCGACGAAGAGTTCGACTTAGCACTATTAGTAGACGGCCTTCAGTCAGAGCGTGAGCAAGGTATTACTATTGATGTAGCGTACCGCTACTTTGCTACCGAAAAGCGCAAATTTATAATTGCCGACTGCCCAGGGCACGAGCAATACACCCGCAACATGGCAACTGGTGCATCTAACTGCGACCTAGCAATAGTAATGATAGACGCGCGTAAAGGCGTACAAACGCAAACCAAACGCCATAGCTATATTGCATCTTTACTTGGCCTTAAGCACGTGATTGTAGCGATTAATAAAATGGACTTAGTTGATTACAGCCAAGACGTTTACCGCCAAATTAAAGCCGACTACAAAGCCTTTGCAGAGCAGTTAGATATACCCGATATACGCTTTGTACCAATATCAGCCCTTAAAGGCGATAACGTAGTTGATAAAGGCAGTAACTTAGATTGGTACCCAGGTGCAACACTTATGCAACTGCTAGACACAGTAACCATAAGCGATGACAAAAACCTAGATACCTTCCGCTTACCTGTGCAGTACGTAAACCGCCCTAACTTAGATTTTCGTGGTTTTTGCGGCACCATAGCCAGCGGCGTTATTAATGTAGGCGATAAAGTAACAGCTTACCCTTCAGGTAAAACATCAAGCGTAGAGCGTATTGTAACGGCTGACGGCGACCTACCTATGGCATTCGCAGGCCAAGCAATTACGCTTACTTTAACAGACGAAATAGACATAAGCCGTGGCGATGTAATTACCCGCACGACAACAGATAAAGCGCAGCAACCTACCAGCACTACAAGCTTTGCTGCCAACATAGTATGGATGGCCGATGCCGCTATGCAGCCAGGTAAAGAATACGAGCTTAAAATAGGCACCAAAAATACCTTTGCCACAATAAGCACAATAAATCACCGTATTGATGTAAATACCTTAAATGAGCTGCAAGCCAGCGAGCTGCAATTAAACGAAATTGCAAACTGCACTATAGAAACCGCAAGCCCAGTAGTGATAGACACTTACAAAAATGTAGTGGGTACTGGCTCGTTTATTATTATTGACCGACTAACTAATGTAACAGTAGGCGCAGGTATGATCACAAATACGATGCTCGAAGCCCTAAGCCCGGAGCCAGTAACCCGCACATATACCAAGGCTGAAATAGCGCTAAATAAGTATATTAGGGAGCATTATCCAGAGTGGAACTGTGGAGCAATAGGAATTGAATAAAAGTATCGTAAAACTAAAGTTTACTTTAAACCAGTTAAAGCTTCACTCTAAGTTTTTTAGGAAAATATGGATAAAAGTAAAGGGAATAATTCCTTCTTACTATGATGATAAAAAGGCTATTTTTATCCATATTCCTAAAGCTGCGGGTAGGTCTGTTGCAATTAGTATTTTTGCTAACGAAAAGCCAGGACATTATTATGCACAGGATTATTTAAATTCTTCAGCAAAAAAATTTAATAACTACTATAAGTTTACTATTGTGCGTAACCCTCTAGACCGGCTATTTTCTTCATATAATTATTTAATATCTGGTGGAGGTAATGAAGTAGATAATTACTTTGGCAACATACTAAAAGCTGAAACAGATAATTTTGAGGATTTTGTATTAAACTGGTTAGATGAAAATAAAATGGACTCATGGATTCATTTCACTCGGCAATCTAAATACGTTTTTTTGGATGATGGAAGCAAAGGCGCCGACTTTATCGGTAAATTTGAGCGTCTAAGTGAAGATTTTAATTTAATAACTCAAGATTTAAATATGAAGGCTGATTTAGCATATAGAAATAAAAACAAAATCGATTGCGAGAAGCAACATTCTGTAGAGGTTCAGAATAAAGTTAGAAAACTATATTCTGAAGATTATGAGAATTTTAATTATTAATGAAAATTTTATTTATCGAGCCAAGGTGTTATTTTGAGAGACTAATTGATATTAAGGTAATAGAAAAAAATCATGAAGTTACTTTTGGTGTACCAATGTTTTTAGTCTCATTGAGGGGATTTTTACTTAGATATGATTATATAGCTACCTGTATTGAACACAGTGTGTTATCAAGGAATATTATATCAAATGCAGTTGTATTGAATATTAGAACAGGGTTGATATCAGATGGGACCTATGAATTTACAAACGCTACGAAAAACCCTTACTTAAAAAGCATAAAATATAATTTGCTTGAAAACGTTTCATTTTCAGATATCTATTCACCAGATAATATGATGAAAAGTTATATAAGATCTTTTGGCACCAAGTTTCATTATTACCTACCATTACACGCTAAGTATTATAACGGGGAAGGGATGAAAGAAGTAATAGTGACCAAGCGAGTCCTAATAACTACAGCAAACTCCGCATATTTTAATGAAGAAGAGTTTATAGCTTTATGTAGTATTATAAAGTCTATTACTCAATCGTTAACAAATCAAAACTTTGAGTTTAGGTTTAGAATTTTCGATAAGAGGCTAATCAAAGAGCTAAAAATAACCCCTGATATTAATGAACTTGATAGCGATATATCAAGCTGTATTAGTTTGTTTAGTCATGTTATTACTACACCCTCTACTATCGTATATACTTCTATAGAAGCTAAAAAGCCTACTGCTTTATTGCTTTATAGGGATAGCCCAATAACTCAGCCTGCAGGTTGGCTAATTTTTAATAATGTTAATTTAAATAAAACTCTTTATAACTTTATAGAAAATGGTAATGAACGGCTAGCGTTTCAAACAAGGAGTATTTTTTCTGGTGAACATTCATTTGAACCACAAAGAAGCGAAGCTAAACATATAAGTTATAAAAGCGATTTTTTAAACTTTAACTTTGAGACATTATCCCGAAAATTAAATTTCGTTAAAAAATTAGTAACTATAGTAAAAAAATGGTTAGGTAAAAGTAATGGACTTTAATTTAATCGTTTTTCTATTACTAGTATTGCCTTTATGTTTTACTTGGGTGTATATAAAATTTCACGGAAGCTTATTTAATTTAGGTGTGTTTTTTAATGCTTATAGTATTCTTTATTTCTTTGTTGGGTTAAATTTATACAAATATAATATACTAGGAGGTTACGTTACATCAGATTTGGTTAAGGTAGCTTGGTTAAGTCTTGTAGGAATAGTTTCCTTCAATGTTTTTTACAGTGCTTTTAGTTTAGTTTTTAAAAGCAAAACTGAAAACCATGATAGTTATAAAAATATACCTAGTTTTAATTCTATATTGTTACTTTTTTCATTAGGCGTATTGGCACAATTATTTATAATAGCTAAAGTTGGGCCATTTAATTTTTTCTTTATAGATCGATTAGATAGATTTCCTATAATGAAGCAATATCAACATATTGTTTTTATCGCTAAAGTTTCAAATATAGCATTGATTTTTGCACTAGCAAGGTACTTTTATGTGCAAGAATGGCGAGATAAAGCATTAGCTAGAGTTATACTTGCTTACAACTTATTTTTTGCAATTATGTTAATTTCAAGAAGTGAATTAGCATTCACATTTATAGCGCTTTTTTACTTTTTAGAGAAAACCGGAAAGGTTAGAACAAAAACTATCATAATAATAGGTATTTGTATGGCTTTATTGATGTTTTCTTATAAAGGTATTTTATATATATATATTTTAGGTGATCAAGACTATGGAACTTTTAATCCGGGGGAGTTCATCAATTGGATTAGAAATACACTACTGTTATTTGATTCAAAAATCACCCCTGAATCATTACCAAATAATAGCTATCTTTTAGCTCTAGAAGGTGTTTTAAACCCATCCCCTAGTGGTGTTCCCCTTTCAGAGTGGTTTATACAATACTTCTATCCAAATAAAGTGGTTAGCGGGTTAACGTATGGTTTTAGTGGTGTTGTAGAGGGGTATTTATATTTAAAAGAATTTGGCGTAATGATTCACTTTCTTATTATAGCTTTCATTTTTTCAATAATTGAAAGAAAGCAAAGTATTTTATCTACAGCACTGACTATATGCGCATTATTTATAATGTTTAGGTTATTCAGATCGGAAATCTATAACTTTACTAGGACCTTCATTTGGTACTATTTTTATCAAATAATAGTCTTTTATTTTGCAGATAAGGTACTTAAGAAAGTCTGATATGAAAATTTTACACCTCATTGAAGCTACTGCTACTGGAACACTCTCCATTACATTTATGGCGGCAAATGGACAAGCAAAAAATAATAATCTATCCGTTATTTTTTCACGGCGCCCAGATACTCCAAAAAACATTGAAAGCTTGTTTGAGCCGACTATTAACCTTATTGAAGAAAATTTAAAGGCTAGTCGCTTTCCGTTTTCGGTGTTTGCATTACGTAAGCATTTAAAGCAAATAAAGCCCGATGTAGTGCATTGTCATTCATCGTTTGCGGGGTTTGTGGGTAGGCTTGCAGCCATAGGGTTGAATACAAAGGTTTTTTATAGCCCACATTGCATATCATTTATGCGCCAAGATATATCACCTTTAAAAAAGGGGGTTTTTAAAGCATTTGAATTAATAGCCTGTATAAAAAAAAGCACCTATATAGCGTGCTCGCAGAGTGAATATAGTGCTATAAAAGCTGCCTTGCCATTTGCTGAGGTTGTATTGCTAGAAAACGCGGTTGACTTGTCTGACTTTAAAACACCTATAAACAATGTTACTCAAAGTGCAGCACTCAAGGTGATAACAGTAGGTGGAATTAGGCCGCAAAAAGGCCCTGCTGAATTTGCCAAATTAGCCATTACCTTTAAAAATGAAAACATTGAATTTATTTGGATAGGTGATGGCGAGCAAGAGCATAAACAATGCTTGCTTGATGCCGGTGTGAAAGTTAAAGGCTGGATGCCGCGAGCTGATGTAATTAATGAGTTAGCGCAAGCTGACTTATATTTATCAACCGCTTTATGGGAAGGGATGCCGGTATCGATTATTGAGGCATGCGCTGCGGGTGTGCCCGTTATAGCCCGTAATTGTGATGGTAACAAAGACATAATTAGCCATGGTAGCAATGGGTACTTATTTAATACAACTGCGCAAGCAATAGAGCAAATTTCATCTCATTTAGTTTCACCAGCTAAACTAAACACGCTAGCACAGTTAGCCAACCAGCAGGTATTTACACGTTTTTCTGTTGAGCGTTTTTCTTCTGAGTTAGCGCGTATTTACCGTAGTTAATTTAAAAATATAAGTAGTAATACGATGAATCAAATTGAATTGGTTTTATTTGACGTAGACGGCGTTATGACCGATGGCAGCATTTATATAGACGCCCACGGTGAAAGTTTTAAAAAGTTTAATGTAAAAGATGGCCTAGCCATAGAGCTGTTACATAGCCATGGTATTAAAACCGGTGTGGTGTTGGGCAAAGCAAGTAAGGCATTAACCGAACGCTGCGAAAAGCTAGGTTTTGATTTTGTAATTACAGGGTGCAAAAACAAACTACCGCGCGTTGAAGCTATTTGTAATGAGTTAGGTATTACGCTTGAACAGGTGGGCTTTGTAGGAGACGATGTGCTTGATTTACCCGTTATGCAAGTATGCGCAGTAAGCTTTGCGCCAAGTGATGCACACCTGCTGGTATTGCAACAAGCCATTTATATTACTCAGGCTGCTGGCGGCTACGGTGTAGTACGGGAGGTGGCCGATAAAATTTTAGTTAGTCGTTTGGGCGATTTAGCGACTGTGTATGATGTGCTACTAAAAAAAATAGTGGCTGATGATGTAAAAAATATGGAGCAGTAAGTGGCTACCCCGAGTATTAAAGTTGTTATTCCTGCCCGTTATGGATCGTCGCGTTTACCTGCTAAACCATTACTTAAAATTAATAATAAACCTATTTTTTGGCATGTTGCGCAACGCGTGCAAGAGGCGGGCGTATGCCTTACTGATATTATAATTGCTACCGACCACAGTGATATAGAACATGCTGCAAAAGCATTAAACTTACCGGTTATATTAACTGCTACAGAACATGTAAGTGGTACCGATAGAGTGAACGAAGTGGCAAAAAAATTAAGTTGGCCAAGTGATACGCTTATTATTAATGTGCAAGGCGATGAGCCGCTTATACCTCCGCAGTTAATTAAAAAACTAATAAGCTTTACGCGTGTTAATCCTGAGTTTGCTATTACAACAGCTGCTACGCCTATAAAAGCCTACCAAGATTTTATTAATACCAATGTGGTTAAAGCAGTTACTAACGAGGCAAACCATGCCCTTTATTTTACCCGTAGCCCAGCCCCGCTTAATCGCGATGACCCGCAAGATTTAACGCATGCTAAACGCCATATTGGTATTTATGTATACAAGGCAAGTGCGTTAAATACCTTATGCGGTTTGCCTGAGTCGCAGCTAGAGCGCCTAGAAAAACTAGAACAACTACGGGCTTTAAGTAATGGTTTAACCATTGGCGTAATGAATTTTAACGCTGACATACCACATGGTATTGATACGCAACAAGATTACTCTCACATAAAATCTATAATGGAAAAACTTTGAACTCCCTCACTATAGCTAAGCGTGTTATTAACACCGAAATAGAGGCGTTGCATGCCTTGCATGACCAGCTCGATGAGCAATTTAAACACGCTATTGATTTAATATTAAATACTAATGGACGTACTATTATTTGTGGTATGGGAAAGTCGGGTATTATAGGAAAAAAAATAGCGGCGTCGTTTGCAAGTACAGGAACACCTAGCTTTTTTATGCACCCTGGCGAGGCGTTTCATGGTGATTTGGGTATGGTAACGCCAGATGATGTTTTTATTGCTATATCTAACTCGGGTGAAACCGACGAAGTGCTTAAGTTACTGCCCTTTTTAAAAGATAATGGTAATAAAATTATTGCAATAACGGGAGATAGTCGCTCTACTTTAGCGACCCATTCGCATTGCCATTTAAATGTGGCGGTACCGGCTGAGGCTTGCCCGTTGCAGTTAGCACCTACCTCTTCGACAACGGCTACATTAGTAATGGGTGATGCGCTAACTGTTGCTTTAATGGAAGCGCGTGCTTTTTTGCCTGAAAACTTTGCACGTTTTCACCCTGGTGGCAGCTTGGGCAGGCGATTACTTAGCAAAGTGAGCGACGAAATGGTGACTAACGATTTACCTATGGTTGAGGTGTCGGCGCCTATTTCTGATGTAATAAATACAATGTCGAAGGGGGCACTTGGGCTCACTTTAGTTATGAAAAACAATGCTGTAACAGCCATTATTACCGATGGTGATTTACGCCGCGCAATAGAAAAATATAACAAGGACTTGTTTGATTTAACGGCTGGGCATATTGCAAGTAGTAGCCCTGAGCTAGTTACACCATGTGTTTCTATGGTGACTGCGTATGAGTTAATGCAGGCTAAAAAAATTAACTGCTTAGTAGTGTGCAATAATAAACAAGTTGTTGGTATTTTAAAAAAATAACAATAATAGAATATTAAATTAACGTGTGTGGTTTTAAATATGATTAAAGGGTTTGCAAAAGATCATAGTATTTTGGTTGCTGTATTGCATAGAGGCTCTGATCTTTTTGCAATATTTTTTGGATTTGCGGTTTCTAATTGGTTAATAAATGGGGCTATTTGGCCACAAAAAAGCTTTATTTTAACGTTGTTTTTAAGTGTGGCTATTGCGTTTTGGCTCTACCCATACTTGGGTATGTATCGTACATGGCGCGGCGAATCGAAAGTTAAAGAAGTTGGAGTGGCAACTGTATGTTGGACCATAAACCAAATTATTTTAGGGGCCATTTATTATATTTCAGACAACTCTGTTAATTACGATAATACGTTATTTATATATTGGTATGTAATAGGGTTAATGGCGCTAGTGGTAATACGCTTTAGTATTCGGCTAATGCTAAATAAGTACCGAGCAAAAGGCGGGAATCAGCGCCATGTGATTATTATTGGCGATGGCGATATAGCTAATAAAATGGTTGCAAAAATTCATGCTTCTCCTTGGACTGGTTATAAAATAGCGGGCTCCTTTGGCGATGCTGCTCTTAATAACTGTTCTATTTTAGGCGATTATAATGCGCTTGAAAGTTATATAAATAACCACGGTGAAGGGATTGACCAAATTTGGATTGCCCTTCCTTTAAGCGATGAATTGCTGGTGGAGCAAATATTGCACAGCCTTCGTAATGCTACGCAGGCGGTACGTTATATACCAGATATGCGCGGTTTTAGACTTATAAACCACTCGGTGAGTGATATTGGCGGTATGCCTGTAATTAATGTAAGTATGTCGCCAATTAGTGGTGCTAATTTACTGCTTAAAAGTATTGAAGATAAGCTGCTCTCGGGACTTATTTTATTAATGATTAGCCCTATTTTGTTACTGTTGGCAATAGGCGTAAAAATGACTTCTCCGGGGCCTGTTTTTTATAGGCAAGAGCGGGTAAGTTGGAATAATAAAAAATTTATGATGCTTAAATTTAGAAGCATGCCACAAAACAGTGAAAAAGACGGCGTGCAATGGGGCGGCGCTAAAGGTAAAACAAATACTAAGTTTGGGCAGTTTATTCGTAAAACCAGCCTTGATGAGTTACCGCAATTTATTAATGTATTAAAAGGCGATATGTCGATAGTAGGGCCGCGCCCGGAGCGTACCGTATTTGTAGAGCAATTTAAAAACGAAATACCGGGCTACATGCAAAAGCATATGGTTAAAGCGGGTATAACGGGTTGGGCGCAAATTAATGGTTGGCGAGGCGATACCGACTTGCAAAAACGTATTGATTGCGACTTACACTATATTGATAACTGGTCTTTATGGCTTGATATAAAAATTATATTTTTAACTATTTTTAAAGGCTTTGTTAATAAAAACGCGTATTGATACTTTGGCTACGGGCTACGGGCTACGGGCTACGGGCTACGGGCTACGGGCTACGCGTATTTATGCTTAAACATGATAGGGCTACTTACTAAACTAAGTGGCCCTATTAAGTTTTTAGTATGAGCAATAAGCATTTAGTTACTGCGTGTACAACTTTAAAGCTTAAAATAAACAGGATACAAATAAATTGAATAACCAAATGATTAATATTAACAACATAGAACTGGCAAACGACAAACCCTTTGTATTGTTTGGTGGTATGAATGTTTTAGAGTCACGCGATTTAGCGATGCGTATTGCTGAGCACTATGTAGAAGTAACCTCTAAATTAAATATTCCTTATGTATTTAAAGCCTCGTTTGATAAAGCGAACCGCTCTTCAATAAACTCATACCGCGGCCCTGGTATGGAAGAAGGCTTAAAAATATTTGAAGAGATTAAAAATACCTTTAATATTCCACTGATAACTGACGTGCACGAACCGCATCAAGCAGCGCCAGTTGCCGAAGTAGTTGATGTAATTCAGTTACCTGCATTTTTAGCACGCCAAACCGATTTAGTGGTAGCTATGGCTAAAACGGGTGCCATTATTAACGTGAAAAAACCACAATTTTTAGCCCCTCATGAAATGCGTCATATCATTACTAAATTTAATGAAGCGGGTAACAACAATGTTGCACTGTGTGAGCGTGGCTCAAGCTTTGGCTACAACAACTTAGTGGTTGATATGCTAGGTATGGATGATATGAAAGCTATGGCACCGGTTATTTTTGATGCAACCCATGCACTACAACGTCCAGGTGGGCGAGCAGACTCTGCAGATGGACGCCGTGCACAAGCTGCCGAGCTTGCTCGCAGCGGCATGGCACTGGGTATTGCGGGC
>NZ_JBBEVD010000067.1:0-216 GCF_037414265.1 Pseudoalteromonas sp. C12FD-1 | reverse complement strand
GCTGATGACAAAAAAGCGGCCGTAGCTGCGGCTATTGCTCGCGCTAAAGCTAAAAAAGCCGCTAAATCAGCTGAGCAAACCCAGCAATCAGCTGAACCAAATGCTGCTGAGCAAACAAGTAATGTTGAGCCTGAAAACTCGCAAGCAAGCCCTCCTGCTGATGACAAAAAAGCGGCCGTAGCTGCGGCTATTGCCCGCGCTAAAGCTAAAAAAGCC
>NZ_JBBEVD010000066.1:0-562 GCF_037414265.1 Pseudoalteromonas sp. C12FD-1 | reverse complement strand
ATCACCTCCTTATACGATTTAGAACTTATTTGTTCGTAGTGTCCACACAGATGATTGTTAATTGTAAAGAGAACAACACTTATTGTTTGGGTCTGTAGCTCAGTTGGTTAGAGCGCACCCCTGATAAGGGTGAGGTCGGTGGTTCAAATCCACCCAGACCCACCACTTTGCTACCATACGTTGTTATGACACTCCTCGTTTAGTGAACTAAACATTTGTCGTGTCATGCCTAGTCTGGATCAAAGTCGGATAACAAACAGTAAGACCAGCATATGTGGGGCTATAGCTCAGCTGGGAGAGCGCCTGCCTTGCACGCAGGAGGTCAGCAGTTCGATCCTGCTTAGCTCCACCACTTTACTTCTTAAAAATAAATATTCTTTATCGGGTAGCAACATCACCTGAGAATAGAGTGTGTTTAATTTTGAGAAGTTTTTGATTCTCTGCTCTTTAAAAATTTGGAAAAGCTGATAATAAAATTCGTATGAATGACATTTGTTATTTATACAGAGTTTTCAAAAGTAAAAAAGAATGATAGCAGTATCATTCAGTGCCAATTTAATCA
>NZ_JBBEVD010000065.1:0-251 GCF_037414265.1 Pseudoalteromonas sp. C12FD-1 | reverse complement strand
CGGGAACGGCCGAGCAAGACGCCTTCTTGTTGAAGGTGCACACACTTATCGATATGCAGCCAATATATCGACAGATATGCAAAAACGACAAGAAGGTTTACCAAAGGACATTATTGATATTGCGTGGAAAGCACAACTTAGGCTCTGCAAGCGCTATAAAAAAATGATAGCCAAAGGGAAACATTACAACCTGGTTGTCACCGCCATTGCTCGAGAAATGATTGCATACATATGGGCAATTGCAAAAGAAG
>NZ_JBBEVD010000064.1:0-378 GCF_037414265.1 Pseudoalteromonas sp. C12FD-1 | reverse complement strand
GCAGCAATAACTACTAGCATTGATAAAACGGCTGATTCGGTTATTAATGGCAGTAACGAAAACCAAGAAGTTGTAGTGCGTGGCACAGTAAGTGGTATTGAAGATGGCCAAGTTGTAACAATTAGCTTAAGAGACGGTGTAAATCCAGACATAGTAGTACAAGCAATCGTTGAAAATGGTGAATATGTTACTGCCCCTATTGATGCAAGTTCTTTAAACGATGGTGATATAGTTGCAAGTGCTGAGGTGTCTGATCTCGCCGGTAATGAAGCTATCGCAAGAGATATTGTTGAAGTAGATAAGTTAGCAGCAATTACTACCAGCATTGATAAAACAGCCGATTCAGTTATTAACGGTAATGGCGAAAGCGAAGCCTTA
>NZ_JBBEVD010000063.1:0-303853 GCF_037414265.1 Pseudoalteromonas sp. C12FD-1 | reverse complement strand
GGACGCCGTGCACAAGCTGCCGAGCTTGCTCGCAGCGGCATGGCACTGGGTATTGCGGGCTTATTTATTGAAGCTCACCCTAACCCTAATGAAGCAAAGTGTGATGGTCCATGTGCTTTGGCACTTAGCAAGCTTGAAGGGTATTTATCGCAAATGAAAGCGGTAGATGATTTAGTTAAAAGCTTTGCACCACTTGATACAAGCGCAAGCGACTTATAATTTAACACCTACTCAGGTAATAGTTTAAAAAGCGACTTAGGTCGCTTTTTTTATTCCATTAATATACACGCACAACGATGCTGTATATAATCTTATGCATAAGAAAAACTAATTCTAAGCTTGGTTACTATGTCAAGACGAGTCCCCCCATTAAACGCACTTAAAGCTTTTGAAGCCGCGGCACGCCATTTAAGCTTTACTAAAGCAGCAGAAGAGCTGTATGTAACGCAAGCGGCAGTGAGCCATCAAATTAAAACCCTTGAAGAGCACTTAGGCTTAAAATTGTTTTTACGTAAAAACCGCTCGTTATTATTAACCGAAGAAGGCCAAGGCTACTTTTTAGATATTAAAGAGATTTTTACCCAGCTGATAGATGCCACCGAAAAGCTACTTGCTCGTGGTGCAAAAGGCTCGCTTACCGTAAGTTTAACCCCGAGTTTTGCAATACAGTGGTTAGTACCTCGATTAAGCTTATTTAACGAGCTCCACCCCGAAATAGATGTGCGTATAAAAGCGCAAGACCAAGACGAAAACTCGTTAACCGATGATGTAGATATTGCTATTTACTACGGCCGAGGGCATTGGAGTGGGGTACAAACTTATAAACTACACACCGAGTATTTGGTGCCGTTATGTAGCCCATTGTTATTAAGCGGACATAAACCGCTTAATCAACCGAGTGACTTAGCCCAGCACACCTTATTGCACGATACCACACGCCGCAACTGGAAAACGTGGATGAAAACGGCGGGTGTACGCAATGTACAAGTGAATCAAGGCCCTATATTTAGCCACTCATCAATGGTGCTACAGGCCGCGGTGCACGGCCAAGGGGTAGCAATAGGCAATAGTGTGCTTGCCAAACCCGATATTGACGCGGGCCGTTTAGTGATCCCATTTAGCCACAGTTTAGAGAGTAAAAACGCGTATTACTTAGTGATTAGAGAGTCGCAAACAGAGCTTGGTAAAATAGTCTCGTTTAAAGATTGGATGCTGAGCTTAGTAGAGCAAGAACAAGAGTATTAATAATGATTGAATGGTTTAAAAGCGCAACACAACCGGCTATTGCACAGTTTATATTTGCACATGGTGCGGGTGCAGGGGCGGATTCTGATTTTATGCAGCAGATGGCTAAACTCATTAGTGCGCAGGGTATTGATGTAGGTTTGTTTGATTTTGAATACATGCAAATTGCTAAACAAACACAAAAACGTAGGCCGCCAGAGCGAGCCCCTAAACTGTTAGCTTATTACGAGCAAGTACTAACACATGCGCAGCCTAATTTACCGCTATTCATTGGTGGTAAGTCGATGGGCGGGCGTATGGCATCTATGCTTGCCTGTACCTCTACTCAACCGATTGCAGGTGTATTAGCGTTTGGTTATCCGTTTCACCCGCCCGGTAAACCTGAAAAGCTGCGCACCGAGCATTTTGCAGATATACCTTGCCCGTTTTTAGTATTACAAGGCGAGCGAGATACCTTTGGTACCCGTGAAGAGCTTAAAACGCTTTCTATGCCAAAACAGCCAACTTATGTGTGGCTTAGCGATGGTGATCATTCACTCAAACCGCGTAAAAAAAGTGGAGTGAGCGAGCTTGAAAACCGTGAAACTGCAGCGCGTGAAGCCTATAAATTTATAGCTAATAGAGTGGAGCAATTATGATTAAACTATTTTTACTCACGGGCAGCTTTTTTTGCATGTTGTCGGTTATGTTAGGGGCGTTTGCCGCGCATGGTTTAAAAAGCCGTTTAACTGAGTATTCACTCGGGGTATTTAAAACCGCAGCTGAGTATCAAATGGTGCACGGCTTAGCACTTATAGCCGTAGCAATTTTAATTAAGTGGGGTATTAATTTAACCATAGCGGGTGGCTTTTTTATTGCCGGTACACTGCTTTTTAGTGGCAGTTTATATTTATTAGCCCTCAGCGGCATGAAGTGGTTAGGGCCAATAACCCCGTTAGGTGGGTTATGTTTTATAATTGGTTGGGTTGTTATTTTAGTGCAAGTTGCACGATTTAAGTTTTAAAGAGTTTAAGGGTTAATATGTCTAGTGTTGTGATTTATTGTCGTAGTGGTTTTGAAAACGATGCGGCTGCTGAAATAACGTTTCATGCTGCTGAGCAAGGTTTTGCCGGCTATGTAAAAGCCAAACCAAATACCGGCTACGTGATTTATGAATGTTTTGAAGCGCAACACAGCGACGAAATAATTAAAAAGGTCGACTTTAAAAATATGGTATTTGCGCGCCAGTGGTTTGCTGGCACGTTAATCGAAAATATGCCGGTAGAAGATAGGGTCACTGCATTAAAAGAAGCCGCAAAGGAGTTTCCTTTGTGTAGTGAATTGCGCGTAGAAACTCCCGATACTAACGAAGGCAAAGAGCTGCTGACCTTTTGTAAAAAAATATCAACGCCGTTAAAAAAAGCACTCGAAAAACAAAACACGGTATTACGTGAGCCAAAGGCAAACCGCCCGGTAATGCATGTACTCTTTTTAGCAAACAATGCCGCGTATGTAGGGTATTCGTATAGCTATAATAATTCGCCGTTTTTTATGGGCATTTTACGTTTACGCATGCCAAGTGACGGACCGAGCCGCTCAACGTTAAAACTTGACGAAGCCTTTAATGTTTTTATCCCTGAAAAAGAGCGAGAAGAGCGAGTACAACCAGGCATGCGAGGGGTTGATTTAGGTGCTTGCCCAGGCGGTTGGACCTATCAATTAGTACGCAGAGGCATGTTTGTGAGCGCAATAGATAATGGCCCGATGAATGATAGTTTGATGGAAACAGGCCAAGTTAAACACTTTAGAGCCGACGGTTTTAAATATCGCCCAGAAAAAAGAAATATTAACTGGTTAGTGTGCGATATGGTGGAAAAACCAACCAAAGTGACTAATCTAATGATTGACTGGGCAGTAAACGCATACGCCAAAGAGCTTATATTTAATTTAAAGCTGCCTATGAAAAAACGCTTTGATAGTGTTTATGAATGCCTAACGATGATCAAAGAAGAGCTTACTAAGTACGGTATAACCTATGAGTTGCAAGCTAAGCATTTGTATCATGATCGTGAGGAAATTACCGTTCATTTAAATGTTGTTAAGGTGCCCCAAAATTTGTATAGCTAAATCATAGAGGCATAAAAGTGGTATTAAATAATGTTTATAAATGGCTAGGATTACTTTTTTTATCACTTTTAATAGCCGGTTGCGGCGGTGGTGGCAGCGATAGTGACGCCACCGATAGTGGCTCAACTGGCAACATCGCCCCTACTGTAAGTGTTAATGTAAGCAGCAGCGTTATTGTTGCTAACCAAACCTTTACTATTACGGCTCAGGCAAGCGATAGCGACGGGCAGGTTTCTAGTTACCAGTGGCAGCAGCTATCGGGGCCTGACTTTACCTTTACAGCTAATGGCAACATACTCACAGTAACGGCCCCGAGTGTAGAAAGCGACACTGATTTTAGCTTTTCGGTGCTAGTAACCGATAATGACGGTGCCACTACAGAGCAAGTGTTCTCTGGGACTATCACGGTTCAAAATACCCCTCCTACGGTAAACATTACAGGACCAAGCAGCGCATTGGCTAATACCCAAGTTAGTTTAATTGCTAATGCACAAGACATAGATGGCACAATTAGCAGCATAGTGTGGGTGCAATCTGCTGGCTCCACCATTGAATTTAGCCAAACAGAAGGTGAATTAAACTTTACCGCCCCAAATGTAAGTGAAAATGAAACGCTTGGTTTTAGTGTTACTGTAACCGACAATGCCGGGGGCACTGCTCAAAGCAGCGCAACAGTACTTATTACGCAATTAAATAACGCTCCTAGTGTTACCTTAGCTGGGCCTGACGAGGCAATGCAAAATGAGTCAGTGACAATAACAGCCACAGCGCAAGACAGTGATGGCACCATTAGCGAACTTACTTGGCAGCAAACTAACGGTCCCGTGGTCGAATTCACGCAAACCGATTCAAGCATTACCTTTATGGCTCCAACGGTTGCTCAGAACACCAACATTACCTTTTTAGCCACAGTTAGAGATAACGACGATGCAACCAATAGTGCACAAAAAATGGTAATTGTGGTGCCGCCTAACAACCCGCCAGTAGCAGATGATGTATCAATCGAGGTGCAATATAACTTAAGCACCGAATTTAATTTGATAGTAAGTGATGCCGACGGCGATACGGTACAAATTACGTTTCCTGATGATTTAGACGGGGCGCAGGTGAGTGTTATTGATGCTCAAGCGCTGCGTTTTAGCTACACACCGCCTGTAAATAGTATTTCTGCAAAAAACTATACCCTGATAGCCAGTGACGGTGAAGACAGCACTAATTTTTTACTTAATACGACAATTGTTGATACCAGCGCAGCAACGGTCACGGAAATAACGCCTAATGGAATAGGTGAACCGGTATTGGTTGACACTCCCATTAGCATTACGTTTTCTGATGTGATGCTGAGCAGTTCGTTAACAGTAAATAGTACTGCGGGGAGCTGTGAAGGCAGTGTTCAGGTATCAAGTGATGATTTTGCAAGCTGTGTAGCACTGACTATAGCAAGTCTATCTGGTGCACCTGATGAGACGAATGACTATTTTAAAAACGTTAACTTAAGCGCTGAATTTTTAGAAAACACGCTTTACAAAGTGCGTGTAAATGACCAATTAGTTAACTTTTTTGGTACTGCTGCGACAGCAGGCCAAGTGAGTGAATTTACCACCTCAACTCAAGATTTAAAAATAACTGAACTCATATCGGTGCAATTTACTAATGATACGCCCTGGGTAGAGATTTATAATGGCACAGGAGAGGCTGTTAATTTACAAAACTATTCATTAAAAACGCGCGCAATTAATATGCTTGATAGCTCAGTGAGCGCCGAGCAAGTATTTACATTACCCAACAAAGTAATAGAAAACGGTAGTTATATTTTACTGCAAAGTCGCTTTGGCGATGAGTTTTTAGCAAGTGCGGCACTTAATAATCCTAAAATTGTGCTGGTGGGTAACCAAAACGACACGCTGCGTCCTTATTGGTATATAAATGGCTTTGCTGAATTATTAAACAGTGCCGCCACACAAACTATCGACTTTGTTAAGTTTGGTAACTCTACCCAGCAACCGGTGAGTGCCACGCAATGGCAGGGCGATAATGCGCCGCAAATGCAGGCCGAGCAAGGGTCAAGCTTAAAACGTGCGCTTAATGCAACAGATACTAATCAAGCAAGCGATTGGGCTTACTCGGTTTTTAATACGCCAGCAGGGCAAAACGATGTTAGCTGTGATACAGATACTGATTTAGATGGGATCCCCGATTGTACCGAGCAAGAAGGTACAACGTTTGGCGGGCTGCCTTTATATGAGTGGGGTGCGCGAGAAAATCAAAAAGATATATTTGTCGAAATTGATTATATGGACAGTAGCGATGCAGGCATTACACCACAGCGTACAGCCTTAGAAAAAGTAGTGAGCGTATTTGCAAGTAACGGTTACACGGTGCATTTTGATGTAGGCGATTTATTTGACCAAAGTACCGGTATTTCGACCGCTAACTTTGATTTAGGAGGCGGTACAACGGTACCGTTTAACAGCTATACGCCCTTTGAATATGACCAAGGTACCGCTAATTTATTTGCTTATAAAATGGAGTATGCCGATACAACGCGCCGCCCAATTTTTCATTATTTATTAATGGCAAATAGTGGTAACGAAGATGGCAGTATTAGCGGTTCGGGTATTGCTGAAATTAATGGTAATGACCTAATGTTGACTATGGGTGGATGGGGATTATCGGTTGATGATCAAACATCACAAAATGTGACGAACAATTACCAAGCATCTACTATTTTTCATGAGTTGGGGCATAATTTAGGGCTTTATCATGGTGGTGATGAAGAAGTGAACTTTAAGCCAAACCATTTAAGCTCAATGAATTACTTATATCAATTAACGGGGCTTGCAAGTATAGGTAATAATGAAGGCGATCGTTATTACGATCGGTTTTATACCAATAACATTAATTGTGACCTTGTGCCAAATACCAATAATCAAACGGGGTCAACGGATGATTTTATCATTGATTATTCAAATGGTAGTGCTGCAGATATAAATGAAAGTGCTATTGACGAAAGCGCAGGGTTAAACAGAGCAGGCTCTGAGGCGGTTGATTATAATTGCAATGCAATATTAGGCGATACATTAACAAACTTTGATGCAAACCAAGATTCACAAATTACTATACTCACAGATGTTGACGAGTGGGGCATGATCAACCTGCAGTTTTACTCACAAAGTGCAGGTAATCGATTTGGTGTTGCAAATACAATGAGCCATAAGGTGTATCAACAGCAGCGCATTCAAGCTGTTTCTACTTCATTGCCTAGCTATATAAAGGAAGCTGCACCAAGCAAGGCTATAATTAACCAAATTAAAGCAATTAAAGAGCGCAAATGAGCTATAGATTTATAAAAGTTGCGCTTTTACAAGGTATTGTTATTTGTTTATTAGTTGCATGTAGTTTAAGCGATAAGAAAGCAAATGCTAACAATGGTAGTGAATGGTTACTAACTGATGCGCTTTATTATAGTAATAAGCCAGTAAATTGGCAGCAAACGCGTGTTAACGGGTGCAGTACATGCTTTATTAAAAACGACTCTGTGCTACAGCCCGAGGGCATAACGCGTTTTAATACGCTTTATAAAGACGGGCAGTGGATAGCAGTACAAGAGCAAAGCAGTTTAAATGTTATAAGGTTAAAACTGCCTTTGCACACACCGTATTTATATGTTGAGCAATTAGGTAACGGTGAACTGAGGTTGTTTGATCAGCAACACTCATATAAAACTAAAATAGGCGAAGTTATTAACATTACTTTTAAAAAGCAGTTATTCTCGGTACTGATCACAGAGTTTATTTTACAAGATGAAAAAAGTGCAGCACTGCCACGCCGCGCTAAATTAAATTACACTGCACTTAAGCTGAGATAGGTAAAATAAAAGCACTAAAAGGTGCTTTTATTATTTGTTATACGTTTACTTAGCCCACACGGTATTTGGGACGGTAATTATCTACCCATAATCGAGTAGCGCCACACACGGCAACAGGCATAACAATTAGGTTAATAAATGGAATTGCTGTGAGCAGCATAACTGCAAAACCAAACCCGTAAGACAAACCTTGCTTTGATTTTAAATCGTCTTTCATTTGTTTAAAGCCAATTTTATGGTTATCGAAGGCAAAATCTTTGTATTGCACCGCGTACATCCAACATGTAAATAAAATCCACAAAATTTGGCCAACAACGGGTAAAACCCATAACAATATAAAAAAACCTACAGCGCGGGGCAAGTAATAGCAAAGCTTTGTCCACTCTCTGCCAACCATACGGGGTATATCTTTGATTAAATCAGCAAAGCCATCGTCATTTATTTTTTGGCCCGTTAAATAAAGCTCAACTTTTTCACTGAGTAAGCCATTAAAGGGGGCTGCAATAAAGTTGGTTATTACCGTAAATAGCATGCTGTAACTAAATAGCACAATAAGTACGGCAATGGGCCACAATAACCATTCAAGCCAGCTTAGCCACTCAGGTAACATGTTGTTTATATAGTTAAAACTGTCGCTTAACCAACCAAATAAAAAAAACAATGAACTACCAAACAATAAAATATTAAGCAAAAGCGGAATAAGCACAAAGCGCTTAAGGCCTTTTTGGCTAATTAATTTAAAGCCTGAAAAAAAATATTCCATACCTTGTATGATCTGCACAGTAACCTCAAAAAAGATTCATATCTGCATGCAGTATAATTAGGCTGATAATTTTGAACAGCCTTTTTAAGTAACAAAGTGTTAAACTGGCAAAATTTTAAAGGATTGAGAGTATGTTAGCTGGAATGATTTTGTTAAAAATGTTTGTTTTTTGTTGCAAAAAAATGTGTGTTTAACGCATACTAAAGTTGTTTTTATCTATTTATTAAAAAATAATTTCTTTAATCTTAATAATAAAACACGCGCTGTAAGTTTTTTAACTATACTCACTTTAAATATACAAACTAAGAGCAGGAATTTGTTTATGCACTGCCTTTTTTAAAGTGCTTAGCAGCATAAGAGTACCTAAATGCATGGTGAAGTATGAATACTGCAAAACTCAAACAACTATTATCTCACCAGCAGGATATATTATCTAAAATCGCGTTAGGCATAGCCTTAGACGATGTTTTACAGGATATTTGTTTAGCTATAGAGCAAGTTATTGAAGACAGCTCTGCAAGGTGCTCAATACTGTCTTTAACGGGTAATCAATTATTTCACCGTGCTGCCCCAAATATTGACGATGAATACTTAGAAGCAATTAATGGTGTATTTATAGGTCCGAATGTGGGGTCATGTGGCACTGCCGCCTATAAAAAAGAGCGAATTATTACGCAAAATATTAACCTTTCACCCTTATGGAACGGTTACAAAAGTTTAGCACACAGCTATGGTTTATACTCTTGTTGGTCAACACCGATTATTTCAACCAACAATGAAATATTGGGCACTTTTGCTATTTACCACAACACCCCTAAAGCACCCACAAAACAAGATTTAGAGCTTATTGATTATTTTGTACACTTTTCTAGCATAGCACTAGAAAAAAATGCTGAATCGCTTAAGGCTAGGCAGCTAGTGGCAGACCTGCAAAAAAGTAATGAAAAATTTAAAGCATTTACGAAAGTGATGCCCGATCTTATTTTGATTTTAAATGAAGAGGGCGTATATACCGATATTTACGGCACTTCGAGTGACTTATTACTGGAGTCACCCACCGATTTGGTTGGTCAAAATGTACAAGATTTATTCCCAGTAAAAGATGCTGAGATGATCATGGGCGTTATTAAAAAAACCATTTGTACCAACGAAATGCAAATATTTGAGTACGATTTATCAGTGCCCAAAGGCCACATAACCTTTGAAGGAAGAGCCGCTGCACTTAATAACTACCAACCAGATAAACCAGAACTTAAGCACGTAGTGTGGATGGCAAGAGATGTAACTCTTCGTAAAAAAGCAGAGCAAGAGGTGCAGCGGTTAGCTTTTTTTGACCCACTAACTGGATTACCTAATAGGCGAATGCTCAGCGACAGTTTAACAAAGTGTGTTGAGCGTATTAAACGCACCCAAAAAACAGGCGCACTGCTGTTTTTAGATGTTGATAACTTTAAAAGAATAAATGACTCATTAGGCCACGGCGCCGGAGATCAAGTATTAATAGAATTAGCAAAACGGCTTAAAGGTGTAATAAGAGCATCAGATACTTTAGCTAGGGTAGGCGGTGATGAATTTATTATTCTATTAGAATACATTGGCGAGCATAATCACCAAGCTTGTATAGAATCCGAAATAGTCGCAAAAAAAGTACAAGGCGTATTTAATGATAAATTTGCAATAGGAGAGCTGGCATTTCAAGTAAGCTGCAGTATAGGTATTTGCTTAATTAACGAAGAGCATACAGCCACCGATAACATATTAAAATTTGCAGATACAGCCATGTATCGAGCTAAGGCGAAAGGTGGCAATAGCTGCAGCTTTTATGATCCCAAACTGCAAACTTTACTCGAAAACCAAGCCGAATTAGAAACGGATATTGTAAGAGCAATCGCAAATAACGAATTTTGTGCGTATTTTCAGCCGCAAATTAGTATGCACGGTAAGATAGTAGGTGCAGAAGCACTGATAAGATGGATACATCCTAATAAAGGGGTTATTGCGCCTAATCAGTTTATCCCTATTGCAGAGCAATATGGCCTGATTCAAAAACTGCAAAACATAGTGCTTCGCAATATATGCAGCCTTATTAATCAGCTTGATGAAAAAAACATGATAGATGAGCACTTTAGCGTATCTATAAATATCAGTCATATACAGTTTAATTCGTCGCAGCTTACTCGCGAGCTATGCTCTACAATTAATGAGTTCAACATAAATCCGCAGCATATTAAACTTGAGATCACCGAAACCATGCTATCGGGCGATATTAACAGCACAATAAAGCAAATGACGGAGCTACAAGAGCAAGGTTTTGTGTTTTCTATAGACGACTTTGGCACTGGGTATTCCTGTTTAGCCCATTTGAATGCCTTCCCCGTACAGGAAATAAAAATTGATAAAAGCTTTATCGATAAAATTTTAGATAAAGGCAAAGGCTTTAACATTGTTAATACGATTATAAGCCTAGGCAAAAGTTTAGACATTACTGTTGTAGCTGAGGGTGTAGAGCAAGAGGCACAGTTTGAGCTACTAAACTTGCTCAATGCAGATTGCATACAAGGCTATTTAGTCGCAAAACCTATGAATGCCAGTAATTATATTAAGTGGCATGCACATCAATTAAAAAAGCAAAGCCTAAGTGCTTAGCAGGCTGTACGTAGTTTTTGTAAATTAGACTAACGTTTTAATAAAGCTATTATTACCTTATTAAAACATTTTGTTTAAACAACACTAGGAACACGCGTATTAAGTATATATTATGAAGTCACTATAACGATTCAAAATAATAAAATGGACGACAAGAGATGCAGTTAGTCGAATTAACCCCTAAGGATCCTGATGTAGTTAATGTGTTTGCAGATATAGATAGACTGATAAACTCCTTATACCCTGTGGCTACAGCCCAATCTCTTAAATTAGAAGAATTAAGCAAAGACAACGTTTACGCAATTGGTTTAAAAAACGAAGATGGCATTATTGCCTGTGGCGCTATTGTTAAGCAAAATGACGGTACCTTATATGGTGAAATAAGACGTTTATACGTAAAACCAAGCTACCGTGGCAGAGGTTTTTCTAGACGTATAATGCAAAACCTACTGCATTATGCCGGCGAAACAAAAATTCCACTTATTCGATTAGAAACAGGCCCAAAGCAAACCGAATCGATTAGTTTATATGAAGATTTAGGTTTTGTGCGCTGTGCAAGCTTTGGCTCGTATCAAGATAACCCACAAAGTGTATTTATGGAGCTTGGCCTAAGCCCTGAGCCAAAATAAAATTGCTTATTTATCCCTCGCGCCTACCCTTTTAGTGGGGGGCGCAAAAAATACTTCACTGTTTTTCGTTGCTCTGTTCGTATAAAATCGCTACGTAAGTTTTAATCTGTATTTAGCACTTCATAAGTGAGAATTTTATCTTTTTTAAAAGTAGCCCAAAATCAATGAGCGATTTAACAGTAGTAACCCACAGTGGTAATTTCCATGCCGATGACGTGTTTAGTATTGCGGTACTTAAGCATGTATTGCCTGCCTTTAACTTGGTACGTACCCGCGACAAAGCCATAATAGAAAGTGCCGATATTGTTGTTGATGTAGGCGGTGAATACAACCCTGACACAGGGCGATTTGATCACCATCAACGTGGCGGCGCAGGCGAGCGCGAAAACGGCACGCCATACTCGTCATTTGGCTTAGTTTGGAAAAAGTATGGTTTAGCACTGTGTGATAATAACCAAGCGGTTGCAGATAGAGTAGACGCAGGTTTAGTCTCTACCATTGATGCCATAGATTGTGGCTATGTTAAGGGTGTGGTTGAGGGCATAACGCTTAGCCAAACGCTTTCTATGTTCAACCCAACGTGGGAAGAGGAAGGTAACTTTGATGAATGCTTTAATGAAGCGGTTGAGTTTGCAGCGCGTTTATTAACTCGTTTTATTGCCTCTGCAAAAGGAAGCATTAACGCCAAAGATATTGTTGCTAAAGCAATAGAAGAGGCAAAAGATCCCCGCGTGATTATTTTAGAAAAATACACACCGTGGAAAAAAACAGTGCACCATTTATCAAGCGACGCTTTATTTATGGTTTACCCTTCGCAAAACGGCCAGTGGATTATTCAAACAGTTCCTTTAGAGCCTGGCTCGTTTGAAGACAGAAAGTCACTGCCTAAAGTGTGGGCTGGTTTATCAGATGAAGAGTTTCAAGCTGAAACCGGATTGGATGACGCTGTATTTTGCCACAATGGTTTATTTATAGCCGGTACTAAATCGTTCGAAAGTACAATGAAGCTGGCCGAAGTGGCCTTAGCTGAGTAACTTGTTTTTACTTAAATGTGGGTAAAAAATTTTTACCCACAATTTGCACCTCTTTTAGCTAAGTAATTAATTTATAGTTACTTAACTTTATTATGTTTTCGTTATTTAAATTACGTAAGGGTTTATGTTTGAAGTAAAAACTATCGCGCTATTTACTATTACCGCATTGGCAGAAATTATTGGCTGTTACTTACCTTACTTATGGCTCAAAGAAGATAAAAGCATATTCCTCTTAATACCCGCTGCAATCAGTTTAGCGCTATTTGCGTGGTTGCTAACGCTACACCCAGCGGCCGCTGGGCGAGTGTATGCGGCATATGGCGGCGTGTACGTATGCGTGGCTTTACTATGGTTATGGGCCATTGATGGCGTAAAACTTACAATGTGGGATGTAGTGGGCGGGGCGGTTGCCTTATTAGGCATGGCTATTATTATTTTTGCACCTAAAGGCGTTTAAAAAGTAAACAAAGGAAGATAACAGCGGCAGGCCATGGCTAACGCATATATCGCTCAATTAAATTGCCGACTACTTTTTTATAAGTGATTGTTAAAGCAGGGGTATCTATTAAGCTTGTTTGTACAACATGCCCGGTGTACAGGCCATAAAACTCATAGGCAAAAATGCTTGGCTCATTGTCATAACTAAAGTAGCCTTGCGTTTGGCAGTTAACGGCAAGCTTAGTAAGGTAATTGAGCATCCTTATGTGTTGGTCTTGCATAAATTGCCTCACCAAACAATGCGGGCTTGCTTTAAACTCCACCGAGGCTTTAATAAGCGGGCAACTTGCTTGCTGACCAGGGGATACAGTATCTAAAAAGTTGAGCCACTCAAGCCAGCGCTGCTGAAAGTTATTTAAATGTTTTAAAGCATCAGTATCAACAGATGCCTCAACAACTTGTTTTTTAAACTCGTCTTCTGTGTAAGCCAATATTGCTACTTGCATATCTTCTTTATTGGCAAAGTGAGAGATCACGCCAGTGCGCGACATATTTGTCACTGCCGCAATTTTACCTATCGATATGCTATACAAGCCATATGCGGCGGCATAGGCCATACCTTTTTGTAAAATATTGAGTTTAGTGCTCTCACTTTTTTTCATTTTTAGCTCATGAACGTTGTTATTTGATCGTACACATATTGGCTTTTTAAAATTCTAACGTGGCCAAGCTCTTCTGTGGCTACGAGCGTAGCGGGCGTGTTCTCAGTTAATAATTTTATTGCCTCAAAGCTTGCCACTGAGTCATTTTTATCATGAATAAACAACATGTTTTCGTTAATTTTATTTTTAGAATGCTCAGGGTGAAGATTTTGCCAGTTAATACCATATTTGTCTGACACTTTATTGAGCATATTTTCTAACATAAGTTCAGAAATCCCCACTTGCCTAACTTTTGCAAACATAGCTTCAAATATTTGCGCAGGGGCAGAGATCATCACAATTTTTTTATCCTCTAAATAATGAGGTGCTAAGTTTAGCAAAGCAACACCGCCCATAGAGTGTGTAACTACTCTATTAATTAAAATATTTTGCGCATTAAAGTACTCAAAAGCGGCTGTTAATCCCTGCATATACCCGTATAAATGCGATGTGTTTCCGTGCGAATAGCCATGGCCTATGTGGTCTATTGAGTAAACATTGAAGCCTTTTTCAAGTAGTTCATCGATTAAAGCAGTAAATCGATTGGTGCTATCGGCCCAGCCATGGGATAAAAATACCGTTTTAGTGTTTTCGGCTTGGCTAAAATAGTACAGGTTTACAGCGCCAAGCTCAGTAGTCAGTTTAATATTGATTGGCTGGATGCTGGTTCTAAATTCGTATTGGCGTCGACTATGAGGGTTACAAAATACCTTCATTGCAAGGCGGGCACTGAGGTTAGGGAATGTTTTGGTCAGACCGAAGGTGGCAGCCTTTGTTATTTTAGAAAATTTAGGTGGCTTGTTTTGATTAAAATAAATTTGTTTCATGTTTATACCAAATAAGTACAGTTGTTCTATTTTATCTTAAAAAAGTACAACTGTACTTATTTATTTAGTCCCATTATTTTATTGCTATAGCAAGGTTGCCTTTCTCACTATCATGTTAAAAGGTATCTTGTAGCTGCTTTTACCTTTCAACACTAAAAATCACTCGTAACGAGTAAAAATACTTGTTGGACTTAAATGTTTATTTTTCTTTTAATGCGCGCAACTCGCCGAACCGGCATTCATTAAATAAAAGAGAAAGATAAATGAAAGAGACAACATCACTAGAACACGCTCGCACGAGTTACAATGTTCGTCATTGGAGCCAAGGTTTTTTTGGTATTAATGATCAAGGTGATGTGTATGTTGCGCCAAAGGCTCACGCCCCAGAGCAAACTATTGCACTGACAGATATCGCAAAGCAACTAGAAGAAAAGGGCTTGAGCTTACCGGCTTTAGTGCGTTTTCCACAAATTTTGCATCACCGTGTACACAGTTTGTGTGGTGCGTTTAATACCGCGATTGAAAACTATGGTTACCCAAAAGACTATTTATTAGTTTACCCAATAAAAGTAAATCAACAACGTGAAGTGGTTGAAGAAATAGTTGCAAGCCAGGCTGAATTAGAAAAAAAACAATTAGGGCTTGAGGCCGGCAGTAAACCAGAGCTATTAACCGTTTTGGCAATGGCAGAAAAAACCAGTGCGGTGATTGTATGTAATGGTTACAAAGACAAAGAATACGTACGCTTGGCCCTTATTGGCGAAAAACTAGGCCATAAAGTATACATAGTGCTTGAAAAGCTTTCTGAGCTCGACATGGTACTTAGCCAAGCAAAAGCGCTAAATGTTAAACCACGCATTGGCATTCGTGTACGTTTAGCATCGCAAGGCAAAGGGAAGTGGCAAGCAAGTGGTGGTGAAAAATCTAAATTTGGTTTATCAGCGTCGCAAGTACTGCATGTAGTGAATCGTTTAAAAGACGCAGGCCAACTTGATTTAATGCAACTAGTGCATTTTCACTTAGGCTCGCAAATGGCAAACATTCGCGATGTGCGCTTAGGTGTAAGCGAAGCCGCGCGCTTTTACTGTGAGCTACGCAAATTAGGTGCACACATTGAGTGCCTTGATGTTGGGGGCGGCTTAGCGGTGGATTATGACGGTACGCGCAGCCAGTCTCATAACTCAATGAACTACAGCTTAGCTGAGTATGCAAATAATATTGTGTACACCATAGGCGACACGTGTAAACAATATGCGCAGCCCATGCCGACGATTATTTCTGAGTCTGGGCGTGCATTAACAGCTCACCATGCTGTCCTTATATCAAATGTGATAGGTACAGAAAGCTATGTACCAGAGGAGCTTAAAGCGCCTGCTGGTGATGCACCACTTTTATTAAATAATATGTGGTCGTCATTTGTACAGTTAACCGATTTAACTGATGACCGTGCGCTCATTGAAATTTATCACGATAGCCAAGGGGACTTAGCTGAGGCACATAACCAGTTTGCGTTAGGACTTTTAGATTTAACGCAGCGAGCGTGGGCAGAGCAAGTTAACTTGCGAATTTGTTATGAGCTTAACAAGTTAATGGACAATAAAAACCGTTTTCATCGCCCGATTATTGATGAGTTAAATGCGCGTTTAGCCGATAAGTTTTTCTTAAACTTTTCGCTTTTTCAGTCACTACCCGATGCGTGGGGGATTGACCAAGTGTTTCCGGTACTGCCTTTAAGTGGCTTAACCGAAGCACCAAAAAAACGTGCTGTATTACTTGATATTACCTGTGATTCAGACGGCGCACTCGAGCACTATGTTGATGGCCAAGGCATTGAAAGCACATTACCCGTGCCTGAGTACAGTGCTGATAAACCTTACTTAATGGGCTTTTTCTTAGTGGGTGCGTACCAAGAAATTTTAGGTGATATGCACAATTTATTTGGCGATACGCACAGCGCCATTATCAATATGGATGAGCAAGGTGTTGCCAGTATTAGTGAAATAAATCAAGGCGATACGGTGGCCGACATGATGCGTTATGTACATTTAGATGTTGAGAGCTTTCAACAGTCGTACGCGCAGTTAGTGTCTGCAAAAATAGATAAAAATGAACAGCAAAGCGTTTTAGACGAGTTGCAAAGCGGCCTTAGTGGCTATACGTATTTAGAAGAGTTATAAGCAATGTCTAGCTTGTTTGGTCATGTTGACCACTCATTGTATTCAAACGGGATGACGTTTTTACGTCGTCCTATGGTGCAAAATATTAACGCAATAGATGCAGATGTCGTTGTTATGGGGTTACCTTTTGATTTAGCAACATCGGGCCGCCCTGGTGCACGCTTAGGGCCAGATGCAATACGACGTGCGTCGGTGCATTTAGCCTGGGAAGACACTAAATACCCGTGGACATTCCCTTTATTTGAGCGTTTAACGGTTGCCGATGCAGGTGACTTTACCTATCCGGTGGGCGATCCTGAGTATTTTACGGCACAGCTAGAAATGGCCGCGGAGCAAATACTTCGCCAAGGGGCAACCCTTTTAGGCCTTGGTGGCGATCACTTTGTAACGCTTCCGCTATTGCGCGCACATGCAAAGATACATGGTAAAATGGCACTGGTTCATTTTGATGCGCACACTGATACGTACAGCAATGGCTCGCGTTTTGATCACGGCACTATGTTTTATCATGCACCGATGGAAGGGCTGATTGATGTAGAGCACAGTATACAAATAGGTATTCGCACCGACTTTGACCAATCAAAGCATGAGTTTGCAGTGATTGATGCAATGCAAGCTAACGATTTGCATGCCAATGACATTGCAGCGCAAATACGTGAGCGAGTAGGCGATTTACCCGTTTACTTAACGTTTGATATAGATTGTTTAGACCCTGCATTTGCGCCAGGTACAGGCACTCCGGTATGCGGCGGATTAACATCTGATAAAGTGCTTAAAATATTGCGCGCGCTTAAAGGCATAAATATGGTGGGAATGGATGTGGTAGAGGTTTCACCATCGTATGACCAAAGTGAGCTTACCGCTATTGCTGCAGCTACTATTGCCAACGAATTATTGCACTTGTGGACACATAAAAATAAGTATTAACGCTATAAGTTAAGTACTACAAAAAAGGTATGCAATGGCATACCTTTTTTATTTTAGAGGTGCCAAGTATTTAGCGTGTCACTTTCTGGCATTATCAATCCGCTCTTGTGCACTTGGGTGGCTTGACAAATATTCAAGTAAATTATTTACCTTTTCAATATGCTCGTTTTCGCTAGTGTGCGCGCTTTGTAGCGCTTGTATGGCATCGGCAAAATCATTGCTTGAATAACCTAAATGCTCAAGTTGAATGAGGGCATAGCTATCTGCTTCACGTTCCATATCACGCGAAAAACCTTGTTGTGCAAACGTAGCTCCAGTACCAAGCGCCACTTCTGCTATACCTTCTAAATCGCCAAATATAACCGCAAGTACAATGGTACTGGCAGCCGATTGCGCGGTCATTCGTACACTATGCTGGTGGACTACATGGCCAATTTCATGCAGTAACACGGCTTTTAACGCGTCTGGTTTATCTGCTAATAAATTTGCTAATTCATCAGTAACTACAATACGTCCATGGGGCATTGCAAACGCATTAGCGCCAAAGCTATCTGATTTATAAAACGATAACCTATAGACTGATGGCTCAAGCGAGAGTTCAGTGAGCATGGTTTTAAAGTGTTGCTGTACTTTAGCTTGCTGATCAATAGGCAGCTCACTGTCATCAAGCGCGAGCTTTTCAATTATGGTAAAACTTTGCTCCCCCATTTGCTCTACTACACTGCGTGGCAAGGTATCAACACTGTAAACAGCAATAGCGGGTACAACTTTATAAAGCATTAACCACATAAAAAGTGGTGTAAAAATAACGGCCGCGATAATAGCCCATTTACTTTTTTCAAGCCGCTCGAGTAGGTCGTGCTTATCGGTTTTAAAAGGCCAGCGATAATTTACATCAATAGGAATAAAGCGGCTGCCATCATTAAAACGCAGTTCATCAGCAAGCCCTGCCAGGCCAGAGGTGAGTGTTATATCGCTTATTGCATAGCTTGAAATAAGCTGGTCATCGTAGCTAATTTCAACCAAGGTGTCGCTAATGTTAGCGACACCTTGTTGATAATTACTTGATGCCTTGGGGAAGTAATGTCCCTGTACGTGCATAGTAAGCTCTTAGGTTAGCGATAGGTCAATATCAAATACATTGGCTGCTTCTTCAGCAAACGATGACTGCTCTTGCTGCGCAGTATCCACTAAATTTAGCGCACTTGGGTAAATATTAACGGTTGTAACCTCGGCAAGCATTCTCGATGTACGCACTTTGGTCCACGGGTAAGCAAGCCCTAAAGAGAACACAATGGCCAGCATATTGGTTAAGAGTAATAGGGCAAAAGGAATAGGCTTAAGCTCTGATTTAAATGACGCTACGTCTTCAAATTGGCTGTTATCAAAAATATGGTTACGAATAGCCGCAGCCCAAACAGCAGTTACTATCGCAATCATAAATACGTAAGCAATCATTAATCCACCAAACATAATGCCCATTTTGGCTGGATCTTGTGCAGCTTGTTGGTTTTCTACATTCATTAAATCAAGTCCAAATAAGCCTAACACAGCCATAAAAATAACCATGGTAATAGAGCTTACAACAAAGCAAATAAGCGCTGTTAAGTAGTAGGTTTCACCTTTAAGGTTTACGGTTAATGGTGTATCGCCGTAACTAATATTGCTATGAATGTAGCTATCGATGCGTTTTAAAACATACGGCATTAGCAAATAAAGGGTAAAAATACTGGCTATAGGTAACAGTATAAAGTTAACAAAGGCTTCGCCGTAATCGCCTTTAAATGCAAAACGCACATTACGATGACGGGTCATACGCATATTAAAGCGCAGGCCTTGGTTAATAATCCATGGCATTAAAAATATAAAAGCAACCGCAAAGAGTAAGCCTATAAAAGGGAAAAAGCTGCTCCCAAAGGTGTAAATTAAAAATACAATAACCGCTAAAATACGGCCTTTTAAAATTTGCATAGGGGTGGCTAAGTAGTCAAAGCTGTGTCCGTCAATGCGAGTGTGGCCATAAAAGTATCGCATTGTGCGCACTTTTGCCCAAGCCGAGTAAATACCTAAAGTAAGCACGCTCAGTAAAATATTGACTATCCAAATACCAAAAAATTCACCGCCTTTACCGCTAAACTGTACTTTACCGCTAAAAATAGGGGCTGCTGGCTCGTTTGCTGGTGGGTTTGCTTCTGGGGGAGTAGGGTGTGTTGATTCCATTAAAATTATATCCATGTTGTTTTTTTGTTAATTTACCTAAATTTGGTGCAAAACTCAATCTTTAAAAGCCTTACAGCCTACAATGGCGCTGCTTTTAATATATGTGGTGCTGCACTTTAAATCATCTCTGGTATACTAGGGCGATAATTTTATGGGGCTGTTATGATTTCAAAAAACCAACTCAAGCTTATTCGCCAACTTGGCCAAAAAAAGTACCGAAAGCAATATAATCAATACCTTGTGCAAGGTGAAAAAAACGTACTTGAGTTGTTAAACAGCCCATTAAAAGCGGTTGATATATTTGCTACGCAGGCATTTATAAATGCTCATCAAAGCCAATATCCTCACACACAGTTAATTGAAGCACAAGAAGAGCAACTCACTAAAGCAAGTACGCTGGTAAGTAACAATGCCGCAATTGCTATTGTTAATATGCCAAATGCAGAGCTGCCAAAAAGCGATGGGTTAATACTTGCTCTTGATGGCGTATCAGATCCGGGCAATTTAGGCACTATTATTAGAGTTGCTGATTGGTATGGCATTAAACATATAGTAACAAGTACCGACAGCGCCGATGCTTACAACCCTAAAACAATTAGCGCCACTATGGGCTCGTTTGTAAGAGTGTCTGTAAGCCAAGTAGAGCTACCTGAATATTTACAAACATTAAATATGCCTATTTATGGGGCATTTTTAGATGGGCAAAGCGTGCATAAAACACAATTTAACGGTGAAGGTGTGCTGCTAATGGGAAGTGAATCGCATGGTATACGCGAACAATGCGCAAATTTAGTGAGCGACAAAATAACCATACCGGCATTTGGTGGTGCAGAGTCACTTAATGTGGCTATGGCCACCGGTATTATTTTGGATAACTTTAAACGCCAAGCTTAACTTTTTAACTGTTTATGAGTTAAATTGTTTGTAATTAAAAAACAATAATAATCGGTAATAACAATAAGATGCGCTTAAGCACTATCAAATTGGCGGGCTTTAAATCGTTTGTAGAGCCCACTAAAATTCCATTTCCTGATCAAATGACGTGTGTTGTTGGCCCTAACGGCTGCGGCAAATCTAACGTTATTGATGCAGTGCGATGGGTGCTTGGTGAAAGCTCGGCTAAAAACTTACGTGGCGATGCCATGACCGATGTTATTTTTAATGGCTCAACTAATCGTAAACCTATCTCGCAAGCCTCTGTAGAGCTGATTTTTGATAATACCCAAGGTGATATACCCAATACTTTTGCCGACAGAAACCAAATAGCAATTAAACGCTTAGTAACTCGTGACGGGCAATCGCTGTATTTTTTAAACGGTAGCAAATGTCGTAAGCGCGATATTACCGATATATTTTTGGGCACCGGGCTTGGCCCGCGTAGTTACGCAATAATTGAGCAAGGGATGATCTCGCGTTTAATCGAGAGCAAACCTCAAGAGCTGCGCGTATTTTTAGAAGAAGCCGCCGGTGTGTCTAAATACAAAGAGCGCCGCCGCGAAACCCAAACCCGTATTAAAAGTACCCGCGAAAACCTTGAGCGTTTACTTGATGTGCGTAAAGAGTTGCAAGCGCAACTAGATAAACTCGCTGTACAGTCGGTTGATGCTAAAAAATACCGAGAGCTCAAAGCGCAAGAGCGCACTTTAAAAGGTCAAATTGCCGTATTAAAATGGCAAAAACTGCATCAACAACAGCTCGAAAAAAGCGCACAAATTAAAAAGCTGAATGAGCAAATAACGTTTTTTAAAACGGCGCACTCAGGGCACGATGACATACTTGCAAGCTTAGAGGGGCAAGTACAAGCCCAGCAAGATAAGTTAAGCGATGCGCAGCATCAGCAACACGTTACTCATACCGAGTTAACGCGTACCGAGCAACAACAGATTAATATTAAGCAGCAAACGCAAACGCTTAAACAAACTGTGGTAAAACTTGAGCAGCGAAAACGCCAAAGTGAAGAGCTAAAAACACAGCAGCAAAACGTATGTGAGCAGTTAGCTGTGAGCCACCAAGAGATAAGTGAGTACAGTTTAGAGTGTAGCGAACAAGTTGAAGAGCTTACTCTCACACTTGCAGATTTAATAGATGAGAAGAATAAGCACACAGCCGCGTGGCAAAGCCTAAATCAACAACAGCACGCGCTGAATAATAAAGTACAGACGCAGCAAAGTAGCGTTAAGCAAACAGAGCAAGCCTTAACCCATGTAGACGCACAGCTTAGCCAGTTAAATAGCCAAATTGACGATATTAAAAGTAGCCAATTAGAGCAGCAATTAGCTGAGCAACAAAAATACAAACAAACCCTCACTCAAGAGCTAGCCAGTAAGCAAACGGCGCAAACACACTACACCGCAGCGCTTAAAGAGCAAACCGATTTAGTGAATTACGCTGAGCAACAACATCAGCAAAGCGTGCAGCACGTTAATGAGCTAAAAGCGCGTATTGCAGGGCTAAAAAGCAGCTTAGGGATTGAAAATACTAACAAGCAGCACACTTTATTTAATCAACTACAGGTAAAGCCTAGGTTCGAACATATAGTTGAACAGGCACTGCAAACGCTTGAGCACCTAAATGTAGCCGATGTACAAAGCAATAATAGTGTGTGGCCACATAAAAGTGACGTACCAGCAAATAGCGTTGCGGCATTGATCACTGATGGAGCTTTTCCAGATATACTGACCCGTATTGCGTACAGCGAAAGTGCTGATTTAGCTGCATTAAACGATACATTTTATATTGCTGTTATGGATAAAACCGGTGCTTTACATGCTCGGAACTGGCACCGCAGCGCAGATAAAAACGCCGAAAATTCACAACTTTTAAAACACACACAGTTAAAGCAAAAAACGGCGAGCTTAGTAGATGCCGAAAATACACTGACAAGTGTTCTCGAGCACCTCAATACGCTAAAAGCACAGCAAAAAGAACTTTCTGATGAATTAGCGCTACATAAAAATGCTATTCACCAATTAGCACAAAATATTGCCGTGGCGAGCACACGCAGCGATATGCTTAAAGAGCAAGTTGCACAATTTTTACAGCAACTAGAAAAATACCAGCAGCAAAAACTTGCATTAACCTCTGAGCAATCACACTTATATAAAACGCGCGATGAGCAAAAAAGCACGCTTGAAGTGCTATATCAACAGCAACGTGATTTAGCAACGGAACTGACAAGCGCCGACGCCACTTGCACACGCAGTAACGCTGCATACAGTCAAGCTGCAGCTACACTTGAACAATATAAAACACACGCGCATCAGGCCTCGTTAAAAGAGCAGAAGATACACAGTGAGTGGCAGCTCAGTCAAACAAAGCTTAATCATGCCGAGCAAGAACTTATTAGTACGCAAGAAGAAGCTCAAGAGCTGCAAGCGCAAATGGAAGCGTTACTGATACCAGAGCAAGAGCTCAACGAGAAAATTGCAGAGCTTTTAATAAAACATCAGCAAGGCGAAGCGAGTTTGGTTGCGTTACAAAAAAAGCTTAACGAGGCAAAGCAAACGCTTATAAGTAAACAAGCCAGCCTTAAGCACTCTCAAGGTGAGCTGGCAGGTTTGCAAGAACAACATCAAAAGCTAAGTATAGAAGAGCAAAGCCTAATTATAAAAGCACAGGCAGCACTTGAGCCGCTTGAAGAATTAAAGCAAAGCTTAAAAAGTGTTTTAGATATATTGCCTGATTCACTGAGTTTAAGTGCAGCGCAAAATCAGTACAACGGGCTTGTGCATCAATTAGATAAGCTAGGTGCGGTAAATTTAGCTGCAATTGATGAGTTTGAACAAGCTAAAGAGCGCAGTGATTATCTTAATAATCAACTTGAGGATTTAACCAAAGCATTAAATACGCTTGAAAGTGCCATTCGTAAAATTGACAGCGAAACCAAAACACGCTTTAAAGCCACTTTTGATCAAGTAAACAGTGACTTTGCAGAGTTATTTCCCAAAGTATTTGGCGGTGGTAGCGCGTATTTAGAATTAACCAGTGATGATTTACTTGAAAGTGGTGTTAGTATAATGGCACAGCCGCCAGGCAAGAAAAATTCAACAATTCACCTGTTAAGTGGTGGAGAAAAAGCGCTGAGCGCATTATCATTGGTGTTTTCTATATTCAGGCTCAATCCAGCTCCATTCTGTATGCTGGATGAAGTAGATGCGCCGCTTGATGATGCTAACGTGGTGCGCTTTTGCCGTTTGGTTGAAGAAATGTCACAATCGGTGCAGTTTATTTATATTAGTCATAATAAAATTGCAATGGAAATGGCGGGGCGTTTAACCGGCGTAACTATGGCAGAGCCAGGTGTATCACGCATGGTAGCAGTAGATATAGAACAAGCAGTGCAACTTGCACACACATAACAGTTTATTTTAAGCGTATTAGTGTTAATTAATACACGGGTTTAGGCATAACAAATAATAAAAGGTGAGGGGATGGCCGAAGAACTAAGATTGGTTTTAATTGTGATCAGTGTACTTGTCATAGGTGGCTTATTAGTACATGGTTTATGGTCAGTTAGAAAAAAAGACAGCCCCGAGGTAGCGCCTTCGGAGCGGGTTGAACCAATGCAAGATACACCCTCGCATACACCCGTTGAACCTAAAGAGCCGGTTGTTGCACAGCGAGATGAGCCGCAGTTTGGCGAGCTAAATTTTGACGCAAACGAGCCGCAAATAGATACTAGCGCGGCGCAAACACCCATTGAAGATGATCTGCAAGTAGTTCAAGAGCCAGAACCAGAGCCAGAAAAAGAAGCACCAGCAGAGGTCTCTGACTTTGTTATTGTGCATATTCAAATGCCTGAAGGGCTAAGCATGCAAGGCAGTAAATTATTACCGGCGGTTAATACGCTTGGTTTTAAATACTCAGAAGAAGGCTTTTTTAATCGTCATATTGACCCTGCAGGCCAAGGTCCAGTGTTATTTAGATTAGTAAATATGTATAACCCAGGTACGTTCGATATTGATAATATGGAACAATTTAGTACCGCAGGGGTTAGCTTATTTATGACTTTACCATGTGAGGGCGACGGGCTTGCAGCATTTAACATGTTACATAGCGCCGCTAAAAAAATTGCCGATGAATTTGGTGCACAAATTTTAGATGCTGAGCGTGAAGAAATGACTGTTGAGCGCGTTCGTCAATATGTTGAGCAGGTTCGTGCATTTTCTGCGTAATTTATACGCACACATTATTTTTATTAAGCCACTTACCTAAAAGTGGCTTTTTTTATGTTTTTGAGGTTTAAATGTCTAGCAGCATTAGTGAGCAAATTAATCATCTTCGTAGTACGTTAGAGCAACATAACTACAATTATTATGTCCTTGATACACCCAGTATTCCTGATGCAGAGTACGATAGACTATTGCGCGAGTTAAGCGCCCTTGAAACTCAGCACCCAGAATTTTTGACTCCTGATTCACCAACCCAAAAAGTAGGTGGGGCTGCACTAAGTAAGTTTGAACAAGTAGCTCACCAAGTGCCTATGTTATCGCTCGATAATGCTTTTAGCGAAGAGGAATTTAGCGCGTTTAATCGTCGAATTAAAGAGCGTTTAATGAGCCAAGATGAGCTTACCTTTTGCTGTGAGCCTAAATTAGATGGCTTGGCAGTATCGATTATTTACCGTGATGGTGTACTTGTGCAAGCAGCGACACGCGGCGATGGGTTTACCGGCGAAAATATTACGCAAAATGTTAAAACAATCCGTAATGTGCCTCTTAAATTGCGTGGCGATTACCCTGCAGAGCTTGAAGTACGGGGCGAAGTTTTTATGGATAGTGCTGGGTTCGAAAAACTAAACGCCGACGCCGAAAAGCGTGGCGATAAAGTATTTGTTAACCCGCGAAATGCAGCCGCAGGTAGCTTACGCCAGCTTGATTCAAAAATTACCGCTAAGCGCCCGCTAATGTTTTATGCATACAGCACCGGGCTGGTGGCTGAGGGTACAATGCCTGAAGATCACTACCAACAATTGGCAAAATTAACCGATTGGGGTTTACCGCTGTGTCCAGAAACAAAGTTAGTAGAAGGAACACAAGCGGCTTTAGATTACTACAGCGATATTTTAATGCGCAGAAGCGAGCTTAAATATGAAATTGATGGCGTGGTAATTAAAGTAAATCAAAAAGCCTTACAAGAGCGTTTAGGGTTTGTTGCACGTGCACCGCGCTGGGCCATTGCTTATAAGTTTCCTGCGCAAGAAGAAATAACCCAGTTACTAGATGTAGAATTTCAGGTTGGCCGCACAGGTGCTATAACGCCGGTAGCGCGTTTAGAGCCTGTATTTGTAGGTGGTGTGACGGTATCAAACGCAACGCTTCACAATGGCGATGAAATAGCCCGCTTAGGCGTAAAGGTAGGCGATACAGTAATTATACGCCGCGCCGGCGATGTTATTCCGCAAATTACACAAGTAGTACTTGAGCGCCGCCCAGATGATGCACGCAACATTGTATTTCCTGCCAGTTGCCCCATTTGTGACTCACACGTTGAAAAAGTAGAAGGCGAGGCCGTGGCTCGTTGTACCGGAGGCTTAGTGTGCCAAGCTCAGCGTAAACAAGCGATAAAACATTTTGCATCACGCAAAGCGCTTGATATAGATGGCTTAGGCGACAAAATAGTTGATCAGCTAGTTGATAGAGAGCTGGTAAAAACCCCCGCAGATTTATTTATATTAAAACAAGGCCATTTTGAGTCACTTGAGCGTATGGGTCCTAAGTCGGCCAAAAACTTAGTGGATGCACTTGAAGTTGCAAAAACAACGACGCTTGCAAAGTTTTTATATTCGCTGGGTATCCGAGAGGTTGGCGAGGCCACAGCGCAAAACTTAGCAAATCATTTTTTAACACTTGAAAAGGTAACCCAAGCCAGTATTGAAAGCCTTACACAAGTGAGCGATGTAGGGGTTATTGTAGCAACGCATGTTCGTGGCTTTTTTGATGAGCAACATAATGTAGATGTAGTTAATGCTTTAATTGAACAAGGCATTAATTGGCCAGCGCTAACGCCACCTTCAGAGGATGAGCAACCCTTAGCTGGGCTAACCTATGTATTAACTGGCACGCTTAATACTTTAAACCGAAACGATGCTAAAGCGCGCTTACAACACTTAGGTGCAAAAGTAGCTGGTAGCGTGTCGGCTAAAACAGATGCATTGGTGGCAGGCGAAAAAGCCGGCTCTAAATTAACCAAAGCACAAGATTTAGGGATAGATATACTTAGCGAAGACGACTTAATTGCACTGTTTGATAAGTATAATGCTTAGGGTAATAAAATGAGCCGTTATGGACCCGAATACTGGGATAAATATGGAAGCTACCGTACGCCTATTGCATTTCATCTAAGTTTATTGGTGTTGCTACGTGCGTATTTTATTTGGGTTATAGCGGCACTGAGTCGTCGCCCTGAGCTTGATTTAATGTCGTTATTTTTTAAATCTAAAAACGATTTTTTTATCGCTATTGCAATTGGTGCTATTGCGATAGTGCCCACCTTTTTATTTTGCTTAAGACGCCCGCGCGACTCTCATCAACAGAGTGCGCGTTTAGCGACGGTGTGGCGCTACATGCGCTGGCCGTTACTGGTGTGCGCAGTAACCGATTTAGGCTGGTTAACAATACAAGCAGCACATAGTCATTACAGGTTTTCACTGTTTTTAGCCGTGCAAATGGTGATTGTGTTTTGGGTAATGTGGTACCTGGCAAAGAGTCGTTATTTGAAAGTGTTTTTTAACGATTGGCCAGAGCCTACCGAAAAAGCCGATAATAAAAACGCTAAATAAAAGGGAGGCAAATGGATAACATTAATAAGAAAATTGCTGCTGTAGTGCTTGGTATAGGCATTATTTTGGGTGCTTTGGTGCTGTTTACATCATTGACTGATCATATTTGGTTTTCTGCCGTAATAGGATTATGGTTATTTGTGTTTTGTTCGTGTTGTTACAGGCTGACTCCCGCCTTTAAAAAGCGCAATACGCTTGATAATTTTATTCAGCGTGATGCACAGCACTTAATGTTATTTAGCTTGGCAGGTTTTTTTGATAAAAAATTTGGCCCGCAATGGCTTGTTATTGGCAACATTGAACATATTGAAAGTAAGAACGATGAGCTTATTATTCATAGCAATAACGAACGACAATTTAGTGTAAGTTTACCAGCACAAAAAAATGACATAGACGCCTACATGAAGCGCATACTTTCAGATCATGAAAAGCAAACTATTCGCTTTAGCTAATCACTTATTAATACCGAAGGAGGCTATTATGCTTACTTGGAATGATGTTATAAATTTTGCTAATAACGGCAACCCAACGCCACCCGAAAAGGTTGTAAAAACAGACGCACAATGGCAGTCAATGCTAAATGATGAGCAATATTATGTGACACGTAAAAAGGGCACCGAACGCCCTCACAGCTCGCAAACGTGCACATTATTAGAACCGGGCAAATACGCGTGTGTATGTTGTGATAATTTACTTTTTGATGCCGATGAAAAGTTTGATAGCGGTACAGGCTGGCCTTCGTTTACACAACCAGCAACAGTAGCTGCAATTGGCTATGTAAACGATTTAAGCCATGGTATGCAGCGCGTTGAAGTTGTGTGTAATGTGTGTGATGCACACTTAGGGCATATTTTTCCTGATGGACCCGCGCCGTCGGGCTTGCGTTATTGTGTCAACGCAGCGGCAATGAAAAAGCTCTAGGGTTTTATTTACTCGAGTTTTGTATATCGAGTTTCATCTCTTTTGCTATGTGCAAAATTTTGTCTAACCGCTGCGACTGATCTTCCTGCAGTGTAGAATTACTCAAAAGGGCGTAACACTTTTTAGCAAGAACTAGGTTGAAAGTGCCGCCTTTTTGTTTTGTTGAATCAAATAAGCACTGTAATAAATTAAGAGCAATGCTTGGGTTACGCGGCATTACTCTAAATGCTTGTGTAAACGCCTCTAGCGCCGTATTTAATTGCCCTTTATTAAATTGAGTCACAGCATGGTTATTAAGCTCTTTAGGACCCATTTTAATATCACGACGCTCACTTTGTTGCTGTTGAATGTAACGCAAGTAAGTCGTATCACTCATAGTGGGGTGGCGTTCACAGTGGCTAATTATTTGGCTAAATAAGGCTTGTGCCTTTTGGTGAAAACCCAGTTCGTGAAACGCTTTTGCTTTATCAAGTGCGCCATCCACAGAGCGTATTAACGTATCGCCGTCATCGAGCTGCTCAATAAGACGCTTTGCTTTTTGGTGCTCGTCTTTCAAATAGTGCAAACGCGCATTAAGTACATCAATTTGAGATTGATTTGCATTATTAGGGAACTGCTTTTTTAAATCATTGATGTATTTGTTCGTTTGACGCGAAATACGTTGTATTTGATCTGTTTGATCGGTTGTTAGCGCAAAGTCTATACCCGCACGAGCAGCATTGAGATAGATGTCGGGGCTGTCATGAATAGAATGACGCGCATAACTGGCTATGTCTTTTTGAGTTAAATAACTTTTTTCGTAATCATGGTTTATTAATGACACGTTACTCAACGATTTTTGTCTTTGAATATTGCGCGGCGCAATATCGGCTGCTTGGGTTAAAAAATCTTGCGCTAACTCAAATTGGTTTAGTTTTATTTCTAATTGCCCGAGCAAGTCTAGTGCCACTAAACGCGTTTCATGACGTTCAAGCATTGTTTTTAACATACGCTGAGCAAGAATATGCTCGTTGTTTGCAATTAATGCTTCTACTAAACCAACTTTGGCCCAGGCAAACTTTTGTATGTCTAGTACTGAGGTAAAAAAGTCTTTAGCCTCTTCGCTGCGGTTTAGCCTAAGTAACGCATCTCCTTTTAATCGAAGTAAGATAGGGCTGTAGAGATTGTTTTTTTTATTCAGTGCAGCATCGATTACCTTTATGGCCTTTGAGTCGTTGCCATCATCTATAAGTGTATAAATGCTTTGTAGTTCATTTTTACGTTTTAAAATACGCTCAATGCGCGTTTTTAACTCTTGTACCGTAAATGGTTTTACCAAAAAATCGTCGGGTTGAAGTTCTAAAACGCTATGCACTAGCGCACCACTGGTTTCTGCAGAAATAAAAATAAACGCGGTGGAGTTTTTAATAAGTCGCTTAACACGGAGCTCTTCGTAGAGTTGATAACCGTCTTGGTGTTTACTTAAATTAAAGGAACATACTATTAAATCAAATTGCCCAGCCAAGCATTGTTCTTTAGCCGCAATTGCATGATCGGCAAAGTGCAACTGTCGAAAGCCAAGCCTTTCAAGCGACTGCTTCATATAGCTTTGAGCGAGGGGCTGCTCTTCTACTATCAGTATTTTGGCTTTGGCGTAGATTTTAGTCGGCATTGGCATACATGTTGTTTGATTTATCACAGACTATAATCAACAGTTTACTTGCTTACAAGGGAATTTAACTATTAGCCGAGGTTATTAGAAGATTAAATTATTTCAATCCCTTTAGCTGGCTTAATATTATCTGGCATTAGCGATTTTATTTAATAAATAAAAAGGAGCCCTAAATAATAATTAGAAAAACCTAGGTGTTTTGTGGAGTGTTTATATGCACTGATTGCTTGGCTTGATATCGGTGACCCTTGCCATTACTTGTAAAGAACGCCGATGCTCTTTTTTTCACAGCTGGGTTAATTACCTAAATAAGATTTTTATAATAATNAGTTAGAAGTGGTTATATGTGGTGGGTGATACTGGACTTGAACCAGTGACCCTCGCCTTGTAAGGGCGATGCTCTCCCAACTGAGCTAACGACCCATATTACATGCTACTATCTGTATAGATAGTACTGGACTTAAACCAGTGAACTTCGCCATCTTTTATAAAAAGCGGTGATGCTCTATTTTCTTGTAACTGAGCTAACGGCCCATATTACAATTTTAAACACGACTATTAATCTAATAGGTTCTATATGTGGTGGGTGATACTGGACTTGAACCAGTGACCCTCGCCTTGTAAGGGCGATGCTCTCCCAACTGAGCTAACGACCCATATTAAATTTTAAAACGAGCTATTTATATAATAGCTTTTATATGTGGTGGGTGATACTGGACTTGAACCAGTGACCCTCGCCTTGTAAGGGCGATGCTCTCCCAACTGAGCTAATCACCCACATATAAATTTTTGTAATATGCACCATTCTAAGAATGGTGGGTCGTACTGGACTTGAACCAGTGACCCTCGCCTTGTAAGGGCGATGCTCTCCCAACTGAGCTAATCACCCACATATAATAGGTATGACTTTATCAATTTAACGTTTTATATAATTTGGTGGGTGATACTGGACTTGAACCAGTGACCCTCGCCTTGTAAGGGCGATGCTCTCCCAACTGAGCTAATCACCCAAATTATATATTTAATATGCACCATTCTAAGAATGGTGGGTCGTACTGGACTTGAACCAGTGACCCTCGCCTTGTAAGGGCGATGCTCTCCCAACTGAGCTAATCACCCACATACAAATCAATACGCTACTATTAAAAATAGTACTGGACTTTAACCAGTGAACCCCAGCCTCTTTTACTAAAAGCGCTGATGCTCTTTTTCTAACTGAGCTAACAACTCAAATAGAAGTTTAGATGTGTACACTTAATAAAGTGGTGGGTGATACTGGACTTGAACCAGTGACCCTCGCCTTGTAAGGGCGATGCTCTCCCAACTGAGCTAATCACCCACATCTAAATAACATCGCATTGCTGCGTTGTTGTGGGGCGCTATTATAGATAGAGTTGCAAATGTGTCAACACTTGAATGATAAAAATGTGCTAAGTGAAGGTTTTATAAACAGTGTAGCGTGATTGGCGTTTACTTTATCATCAGATTTCAGTTGCTAGGGTAAATAAACAGCTAAATCTGAGCTAAGTGACTGCCTTATTTTTACATACAATAAAAAGTATTGCTTAAATAAGCTAATAAAAAGCGATGTTGAAATTGATAAAGTAAGTGTGGCGTTTTATCAAAATAAGATAAATGACTATATGAGGTTTTAAATTATTGAACTGGCATAGGGTACTTTTTAAAAGGTACGAACACGTTAATGGGCATAAGCAGTTATCTGTATTGCCATTAGTGCGAATAAACTTTAATTAACGCCATGGGTTGTTGGCGCAATGACAACAAAATAGAGCCTATTACCTAAACTGGATCATAGTGTTTAAAAAGAGCACGAATTATTTGCTAGCACTTTTAACGACGGCCTAATTCACTTGAATTTTTATATGTGTGTACAAGCAACTTAAAAAGGGAAGGGTTGAGCATTTAATAATAAGGTTATCGAATAGAGCCCTCGCATTTTAATAACACACTTAAATGCGGGGTTTAGCCTTGGTTTTAGTGCTTTTTTAACCTCAACTCAATTTGCATATAAATGTATACCTTTTATGTTAAACATTATTGCCTCATCAACGAGGTATAAAGAGGTAATTAATCTGTTAGTAGTGCTGTTAGATGAAGTACAGGCCAAATTTTGTCGAAATTGTATTTTTTAGCATGCTTGATAGCCAGTTTGTTGAAAATTAAACCATTTAAATAAAGTGGCATAAAAAACTGTTGACTTTATTTTTGGGGGTGCATAGAATGCGCCCCGCACTCAGCGATACACAACGTGTTAAACACGTTAGGTATTAAAAGGTTTGGGGCTATAGCTCAGCTGGGAGAGCGCTTCGCTGGCAGCGAAGAGGTCTGCGGTTCGATCCCGCATAGCTCCACCAAATCTTTGTGTATGTCCTAGGGTAGCAGTTTTCTGTGTCCCCATCGTCTAGAGGCCTAGGACACCGCCCTTTCACGGCGGTAACAGGGGTTCGAATCCCCTTGGGGACGCCATCTAACAAATAGTTAGGCGTGGTTTTACCAAGAGAATAGCGTAACACTTTAAGCTCGAGTCTTTATGTGTATTAAACGTATTACCTTAGCACCTCATGATATGAGTTAAACTTATCAATTGTCCTAGTGACACTTTTTAGTGTCCCCATCGTCTAGAGGCCTAGGACACCGCCCTTTCACGGCGGTAACAGGGGTTCGAATCCCCTTGGGGACGCCACTTACTATTTTAAGTGATGTATAAAGCAGTGTGACACCGCGCTCTCTATGCACGACGTTATCAAGAGTACTAATCTCTTGGGGACGCCACTTACTATTTATAGTAGGGTAGTGTTATTAAAAACTCGCCTGAAACGAGTCAAACCATTCAGTTGTCCTAGTGACACTTTTTAGTGTCCCCATCGTCTAGAGGCCTAGGACACCGCCCTTTCACGGCGGTAACAGGGGTTCGAATCCCCTTGGGGACGCCACTTACTATTTNAGTGTGACACCGCATTCTCTATGCACGACGTTATCAAGAGTACTAATCTCATGGGGACGCCATTTACTATTTTAGTAGTGTATAAATCCATTACAAAGCTATTACTTCCTCAGCGCTATCCAACGCATTAATTTCTACTGTTTATCCGTTAAAATTTTAGTTTTATACTTTTAATTTTCTTCAATATCTAAAAACCTATCTATTTAATTAATAATTACCTACGTATAATTTCTTTGATTTCAAGATCGATCCGCAATGACAATTATTCATTTACAGTGATAAATTTTTGCTAGCTGCGTTAAAATACATACCTATAACTGCATGTGTAAATAAAATGGGTAGTACAACGAATACCAATCAGCATTAATACTTAATCATTTTCAGGGGCTAAACGTTTCGCTACCTGTGTTAAAAAATTCTCATTTAAAACAACTAAATAGCAAAATTTCTGCCTTGCTATCAACACGTTTATCCATCCTCAAAATAGATCAATTAATTATGCGGATTGGTATAAATTACAAATTACTCTAAACCATATTTATTCATCTTTTAAATAGCTTACCCAATAAAGATCAGTACAAAGTATTCAGCATTTATAAAGCGCTGTGCTGCTAGCCTTTTAGTTTAATTTCTTATTATTAGGAGTTAATTATGGCAAGTGGTTGGGCGCGTGATGGCGCAATTCAAGATCAAATCGATGCAAGTGTTAACGACGCGGTGCAATATGCTAGGCAAAATTTAATCTCAGGCGCGAGTGCTGAATTCTGTGATGAGTGTGATTGTGAAATACCACAGGCACGCAGGTTAGCGCTGCCTGGTGTTAGGCACTGTGTGGCGTGTCAAAATGAGCTTGAGGCTAAAGGTAAGGGCGTTGCTGGCGTAAACCGCCGAGCAAGTAAAGATAGCCAACTAAGGTAAAGGTGCGACTAGGCACCTTTTTGATAAATTTTATTGCCTAGTGAGCTTTGTTTTTCTTTTTCTGAATAAGCTCAATTGAATAGCCATCAGGGTCTTTCACAAAAGCAATTTCTGTTGTGCCACCTTTTACTGGTCCCGGTTCTCGGCTGACATTTCCACCTGCGGCCTTTATGTCATCACATGCCTTGTATATATCGTCAAATTCAATAGCTATATGACCATACGCATTACCAAGATCGTAGCTATTTTCATCCCAATTATAAGTAAGCTCTAAAACAGTATTACTATCCTCTTCACCATATCCTACAAAAGCTAATGTATAACGATACTCTTCGTTGTCAGAACGGCGTAATTCTTTCATTCCTAAAACCTGTGTATAAAAAGAAAGCGACTTTTCTAAGTCGGCTACACGCAACATTGTGTGTAATAAACGCATTTAGGTTACCTCTGTGAGTTTAAATTTAAATAGGTGTGGGGCATAGCGCCTTAATGGAGTACCTATAACCGCATTGCAAAGGCTAGAGCCTGCTATATACCTAGGGACTTATTTTACCTTAATTTCGAATAATAAGTTTATTTTAACCAGCTATTGCCGCACAAGTGTGCTTTGCCTTCACTGAAAACCTCAGTTTGTAAAATAACAGTACCATTTAATACGTAAGTAAACTTCTAGACCTGAGTTCAGGCTATTTAAGCTAAATGTGGGCAAGGCTCGGCATTTACAACCACACATTGCCATAATATTAACCACACTAGATTAATGGTATTACCAACGATAGGCTAGCGCACAGTGTTTTTATAGCCACGCTATTTATACGAGTTTATAAAGTTGTTGTAACTTATTGGTCAACCTATTTTTTATTAAGCTATAACCAAAGAGGGCAAAAGTGCAGTGAATTAATTTGATTTCGATTTATTGTGTAACTATATGTTTATTAAGTTAATTTAATTTAATTAAAATAAATTGTAAATTACCTTGGTTTACAAAGTTAACTTATTGGTTGACAAGATTGGTGTATGGTAATACAGTTTTTACATACCAATTGGTAAGCTGCTTGGTTTTAGCTTCTCCAAGGTATTAATAAATAATCAAAGCAATGCTAAGCATAACGAAATAAATACGTAACCGGTCAACAATACACAGCGTTTAATTACTCTGTTTTTATTCGCTCAAATGGTAATAACGCGGCGGGTTACCTATTCAAACGAGCATGCTCAGGGTTACTTTAGCAAATTGAACTAAACGACACAGCGTACCTATTTATGGGGTAAATCATTACTCGTACTCATAAAAGCACGCGCCATCATATTTAGGAGTTATTCATGTCTAAACCAGTAATCGGTTTTATCGGCCTTGGCTTAATGGGCGGCAATATGGCCGAAAACTTACAGAACAAAGGCTATGAGCTTGTTGTTATGGATTTAAACAGAGATGCGGTTGCTGCATGCGTTAGCAGAGGCGCAAAAACAGCAAGCACTGCAAAAGAGCTCGCACAAGGTGCAGACATAATTATGTTTTGTTTAACAACATCTGCAGTTGTTGAAAAAATTGTCTATGCAGAAGATGGTATTTTAGCGGGAATTAAAGAAGGCGCGGTATTAATTGATTTTGGTACATCAATTCCTTCATCAACTAAAAAAATTGGCGCCGACTTAGCTGCTAAAGGCGCAGGCATGATTGACGCACCACTAGGACGTACTCCAGCACATGCTAAAGATGGTCTATTAAATATTATGGCTGCGGGCGATATTGACACGTTTAATAAAGTTAAACCTGTACTTGAAGACCAAGGCGAAAACGTATTTCACCTAGGTGAGCTAGGCGCAGGTCATACAACTAAGTTAATCAACAATTTTATGGGTATGACCACAGTATGTGCTATGTCACAAGCGTTTGCTGTAGCAGATAAAGCCGGTGTAGATCGTCAGCAACTATTTGACATTATGTCGACAGGGCCTTCTAGCTCTCCATTTATGCAATTTTGTAAAAACTACGCGGTAGACAATGTAAGCGACCTTGGTTTTTCAATTGCTAATGCAAACAAAGACTTAGGCTACTTCCTACAAATGGTTTCAGACCTTGGGACTGAATCAAAAATTGCCGAAGGGTCATCGGCTAATTTACAAGCGGCATTTGATGCAGGTATGGGCCAAGGCAACGTGCCAGAAATTTTTGATTACTTTAAAACTCTAGAAAAATAATACCAACAACATTGGGTGCTTTAACTAAGTTAAAGCACCAAAACACACACAACATCAATTGGCTAGATTTAATCTGCTTTGTGCAATGAGTGCAGCATTACTTTTGATAAGGCATTACTTCCGGTCACACTGAAAAAGAGTTATCTATGCGTTTAATTAATATAATAAAGCTTAGCCTAGTTCTTATTGGATGCACATCCACACAATTGGCAGCCAAAGATTATTTTGTAGACACTAAACAAGCTTTTCAAGAAATCTCTGACAAACTCGTTGCCGGCGATAAAGTAACTCTCAAAGACGGTACGTGGTCTAATTTCGAAATTTTATTACAAGGCCAAGGAACCAAAAACGCCCCTATAAAGCTTACAGCGCAAACCAAGGGTAATGTTATTTTATCAGGGCAATCTAATTTAAGACTGGCGGGTTCGTATTTAGAAGTGTCAGGACTTGTATTTAAAAATGGTTATACGCCTAGCTCAGCCGTTATTGAATTTCGTAAAAATAAAGATGAGCTTGCTACTCACTCCCGCGTAACACAAGTCGTTATCGATAACTACAATAATCCCGATAAGCGTGAATCAGACTATTGGGTGGCTCTGTATGGTAAACACAACCGTTTTGATCACAGTCACTTAGTAGGTAAACGTAACAAAGGCGTTACGGTAGCTGTAAGGCTTAATAGTGAGCAAAGCCAACAAAACCACCATCAAATTGATCATAACTTCTTTGGCTATCGTCCAACTTTTGGATCTAACGGGGGTGAAACACTGCGCATTGGTACTAGCCACTATTCATTAAGTGATTCATTCACTCTAGTTGAAAACAACTACTTTGAACGTACTAACGGCGAAGTAGAAATAATCTCTGTTAAGTCAGGTAAAAACCACATTCGTAATAATGTGTTTTTTGAGTCTCGCGGCACACTAACGCTACGCCATGGTAATGGCAATATTATTGAAGAGAACGTTTTTTTTGGTAATGGTGTAGATCACACAGGTGGCATTCGCATAATTAATAAAAACCAAACAGTAAAAAATAACTACCTAGAGGGTTTAACAGGCTATCGCTTTGGGAGTGGTTTTACGGTTATGAACGGCGTACCTAACTCACCAATAAATCGCTACCATCAGGTAGAAAACGCGACAATTGAAAACAATACCTATGTAAATGTGCGTCATATACAACTGGGTGCGGGTAGCGATAGCGAACGCAGCGCTGCGCCAATTAATAGCGTAATGAAAAATAATCTTATTATTAATCAAAATGGCGAGCAGCCTTTTACAACATTTGATGATGTAAGCGGTATTAAATTTAGCAAAAATGTAGCTAACACCCAGGTATTAAAAGAGTTAAATTACGGGGTTAAACAACAAGATGTAACACTCACTAGAGCTAGTAACGGTTTACTTTATCCTAAATCAAACAAAATAAGTGCAGGTGCAAAACGTGGTTTAAAGGTGCTAAAAAAGGCCGACACCGGCGTTAGCTGGTATCCAAAAACAGAGCAAGTCGTGGCATTTGATACGGGTAAAACTCACCAAGTTGAAGCAAGTGCAGATGCATTACTAAACGCAATTAATACTGCACAAACGGGCGACGTATTAGAGCTGTCTGATGGCCAATACGATGTATCTAAACTCGTTAAAATAACAAAAGTGCTTACACTTAAAGCTAAACATGCTGGTAAAGCTAAGTTGACTTACCAACGCTCTACATTATTTGAAATTCATGATGGCGGTAGCTTAAAGCTCGATGGCTTAGTTATCTCAGGTGAAAATGCCCCTGATGCTATTAATAATAGCGTAGTACGTACTAAAAAGTGGGGCATGGTCGATAACTACCGCTTTGAAATACACAACTCACAATTAACTAACCTTGATATTAACCACTCATTTCACTTTTTTGTAACGGGTAAAGGTGCATTGGCAGATGAAATCACGTTAGTCAATAACACCTTCAAAAATGTAACTGGCGATATATTACGTCTCAATACCGAAATAGAAGACTTAGGTATTTATAACGCTGAGTATGTAACACTTAAAAGCAACACCTTTGATGAGGTAGCCGGTGCTGTTGTTAAGTTATACCGAGGGGGAAGCGATGAGAGTACCTTTGGCCCGCATTTATTAATGACCAATAACACCCTAACTAAAGTAGGTTTAGGCAAGCGCAACAAGGCACAAGCAAGTGTGTATGCGCACGGTGTACAAGTAACAAATATTGCAAACAACAAATTTGAAAAATCTGCACCGGTTAAAATTGAGCACACGGTGGGTGAGCCCATTACAACCATTACAGATAACACGTTTGATGCAACAAAAGCACCAAACGTAAAAGAGTTACGTGTAGCGGGACCTCACACGGCAACGATTAAAAATAACAACGTTTTAAATAAGGTGAACTAACAATGATGAATTTAACCCAAAATAAGTCATTATTTAAAACGCTGGGGGTTACTGTAAGTGCCTTAGCTTTATCGTTAAACGCTTATGCTGCGCATCCAAATTTGGTTATAACCAATGATGATGTACAGCATATGCGCCAAGCAATCAGCAGCAATGGGCAGGGTAAGTTTGCCAACGCATTTGAAGCACTCAAAGCACAAGTTGATGAGCAAATTAAAGGACCTATAACGGTACCTGTCCCAAAAGATGGTGGGGGAGGCTATACCCACGAGCGTCACAAAAAAAATTATCAGCTTATGTATAACGCTGGTGTTATTTATCAGCTAAGCCAAGATGAAAAATATGCGCATTACGTGCGTGATATGTTACTTGCGTATGCCAAATTATATCCAACACTTGATGTGCATCCTAAGCGCAAAGTTAAGTCGCAAAACCCAGGTAAATTATTTTGGCAAAGCCTTAATGAAGCCATGTGGCTTGTTTATACCATTCAAGCATATGATTTAGTCCATGACGCATTGAGTGCTGCTAATATCAAAACCATCGAAAATGACCTACTACGCCCGGTATCGTTATTTTTATCACAAGGACAACCATCAACTTTTAACAAGGTACATAACCACGGTACATGGGCAACAGCCGGGGTTGGTATGGCTGGGTATGTGTTAGATGAATCTGAATGGGTTGAAAAGTCTCTTTACGATTTAGATAAATCGGGCGAAGGTGGTTTTATTAAGCAGCTAGACATGCTGTTTTCACCACAAGGCTATTACAACGAAGGACCTTATTATCAACGTTTTGCATTACTTCCGTTTGTAACCTTTGCTAAAGCTATTGAAAACAACGAACCGCAACGAGATATTTTTGAATATCGCGATGGCATATTACTCAAAGCAATTGATACCACTATACAGCTGAGCTACAACGGTTTGTTTTTCCCTATAAACGATGCCATAAAAAGCAAAGGTATTGATACGATTGAATTAGTTCAAGGTGTAACAGCCGCGTATGGCTTGACTAACGATACGGGTTATCTGGATATTGCTAAGTATCAAGATCAAGTGATCCTGACAGGTGATGGTTTAAAAGTTGCTCAAGCGTTGGATAAAAATAAGCAAACCCCTTATGTATTTAAATCGGTAGCGTTTGGCGACGGTAACGATGGCGAGCAGGGTGCATTAGTAGTAATGCGTACGCAAACCGGTGGCGACCAAGCACTTTTATTTAAACCTGCAGCACAAGGTTTAGGACATGGCCATTTTGATAAATTAACTTGGCAGTTTTACGACCACGGTAACGAAATTGTATCTGATTATGGCGCAGCACGTTTTTTAAATGTTGAGGCTAAATATGGCGGTCGTTACCTACCAGAAAACGAAACTTACGCAAAACATACCGTGGCACACAATACGGTTGTAATTGATGAAACCTCACATTTTAACGCTAATGTTAAAGTGGGTAATAACAATCATCCTACGCTTAATTTCTTTGAAACAAATCAATATGGGACAGTTTCAAGTGGGCAAATAAGCACCGCTTATAAAGGCGTTGAGCTTGAACGTACTTTAGCGTTAATTAATTTGCCTGAGCTTGAAAGTTCGCTCGCAATTGATATTTTTAATGTAAATGCAGATACCTCCCATAAAATTGATTTACCACTGCATTACAAAGGCCAATTAATTGATACCAGTTTTGAGCTAGTTGGTAACTCAAATAGTTTAGCTGCGCTAGGTGATAAAAATGGCTACCAGCACTTGTGGTTAAAAGCACAGGCGCAACCACAGCAAGGGTTAGCAAAGGTAACATGGTTAAATGACAATGGCCGCTTTTATACACAAACAAGCTTAGTCAAAGGAGATGAGTCATTTTTGTTCACACAAATAGGGGCTAATGATCCACACTTTAACCTTCGTAACGAAAATGGCTACATTCGACGTGTGGAAGGTAAAAAACAGCATAAATTTATTTCAGTACTTGAGCCTCACGGTGAATACAATCCAAGTAAAGAATATACCCTAGAGGCTGTAAGCCGTGTGTCGGCACTTAAGTATGACGCGCAAGAGCTCTTAGACCTAGTTGAAGTTAAAGTAAAAAATAACACTTATTTGGTTGCTATTAATAAAGCTGAAAAAGCAGCTAAGCACACATTCACATATCAAAATAAAGCATTCACCTTAAATGGCCGTCTTGGCGTTTATGCGATGAAAAATAATTAGGAGTAAACAGGATGCAAAAGCAAAGTCCACACTTTTCATTTGGTAACGAAACCGAGATTGAAGATTTAGGTAATGGCTTAAAACGCCAAATGCTTGGCTATAACGAAGAGCTAATGGCTGTAAAAATTTGGTTCTCAGAGGGAGCGATTGGTTATAACCATGCGCATAGGCATTCGCAAGTAACGTATGTAGTTGAAGGTGAATTTCACTTTAATATTGACGGTGTCACTAAAATCTTAAAAGCGGGTGATAGCTGTTTTATTCCTCCGTTTGCCGATCATGGTGCAACATGCCCAACTGGTGGTATTTTGATTGATACCTTTAGCCCAGCTCGCGAAGACTTTCTTGAGGAATAACCTATGAAAATTCAAGGCTTACGCTGGTGGGTCATCGTGCTGATTGCACTGGCTACCATCATTAATTACATCGACCGTCAAGCGCTTAGCGTTTTATGGCCAGACATTGTGGAAGAAATGTTCCCTGATGAATCTGCTTTAGAGCGTAAACAAATTTACGCAAATATTTCTATTGTATTCGTATTTGCTTATGCATTTGGCCAAGCTATTTTTGGCAAAATTTTTGATTGGGTGGGTACACGCTTTGGTTTTGTACTTTCAATTGGTGTGTGGTCTTTAGCCACGATTGCCCATGCATTTGCACAAGGGGTGCTTAGTTTAAGTATTTTCCGTGCAATTTTAGGTGTAGCCGAAGCGGGTAACTGGCCCGGTGCAGCTAAAGGTAATGCCGAATGGTTTCCAACGAAAGAGCGCGCTTTAGCGCAAGGAATATTTAATTCAGGTGCAGCCATTGGTGGCATCATTGCTATTCCGCTTATTGCATATTTAACAGTATATTTTAGCTGGCAAATGGTGTTTATTTTTGTTGGTGCGTTAGGTTTTTTATGGTTAGTGCCGTGGATTATTTTAGTAAAAGCGCCACCAGGCTCTCACCCTTGGATAAGTGAAGAAGAACGCGAGTACATTCTTACCGGACAACGACGCGTTGATGATAACGGCGATGTAACAAACGATGACGAAGAAGAGTATAACCCTTCAACGGGCGAGTTACTCTCTCGTAAGCAAAGCTGGGGTGTAATCATAGCCTCTGCAGCTATTGATCCTATCTGGTGGCTATTTGTTTTTTGGATTCCCATTTACTTAAACGAAGTGTACGGCATGGATGTTAAATCTATTGGTATTTATGGTTGGGTACCGTATGTAGGCGCTATGTTTGGTGCCTGGTTTGGAGGCTTACTTGCCCAAAACCGCCTTAAAGCAGGCTGGAATACTGATAAAACCCGTAAGCTGACCATCACATTAGGATGTTTGATTATGTTGCCGGCGCTGCTTGCAATGGCAAACCCCGGCGAGCCGGTAATCGCAGTGCTTATTATGGCTGTTATTTTATTTGGTTTCCAAACTGCTATCGGTAACGTGCAAACCTTACCAAGCGACTTACTCGGTAAAAAAGCGGTAGGAACGTTGTCGGGCTTCTCTGGCATGGCCGCTAAATTAGGTGCTGTAGGGCTTACGTCATTGGTACCAATTTTAACCGCTGATGGTAATTATACACCGGCGTTTGTAATAGGTGCATCGTTAGCGATTATTGCAATGGCCGCTGTATGGATTTTAATTCCAAAAATTGAACCATTAAAAAAGCCTAACTAAGTTGTTGGCAATGGCTGTGTTTTTCACAGCCATTTACTACCTAAGGTAAGTGATAATAATGAAAAATATTTACTTTATTGGCGAGTGCATGATTGAGTTAAGAGCGACAGTTCCCTCTACATTGCATCAGTCTTTTGCAGGTGACGTATACAATTCGGCAGTTTACTTAAAGCGCTGTTTTCCACAGATCACAACGTCAGTGATAACCGCTTTAGGGGAAGATAACTTAAGTAAAAAAATGCGTGAGCGTTTTGCAAGTGAACAATTAAATACAGACTATGTATTTGCTCATAAAAGTAAAGTCCCAGGCATGTATTACATAGAAACGGACGAGCAAGGCGAGCGCAGTTTTATTTATTGGCGCGATGACTCTGCAGCAAAAAAAGTGGTTGAATTTATTAGCCCTGAGCTAGTTAAGCAGCTGTCATCGGGTGATATGTTTTTCTTTTCGGGTATTTCTTTAGCTGTAATAGAAGAGCAAGCTAGAGCGCAGTTTTGGGACATAGTAAAGCAGCTAAAAGATGCGGGAGTAAAAATAGTATTTGACCCTAATTACCGTGCGCGACTATGGGATAACGTTGAGCAAACTAAAGCGCAGTACCATATTGCATTTAGCTTAGCTGATATTACATTACCCGGCGTTGAAGACCTAGAAACGCTATACAATGTACAAAGTGTAGAGGCGGTAATTGATTATTTAGCACCGTACAATATTAACGAAATTATAGTTAAAAACGGCCCTAATTCGGTGATTACAAAAGAGGCTAATGCAGTGCAAAGCCACAGTATTACACCGGTTGAAAACGTGGTTGATACCACCTCAGCAGGCGATGCGTTTAACGGCGTGTATTTAGGAGCGCGCTTAGATGGGCGCCCTATAAGTGATGCAGTTAAACTTGGTGCGCAAGCTGCCGGCGCTGTTATTCAGCAACCCGGAGCCATTGCTCCAAAAGATGTATTCCAACAAGCCATGGCTAAATCAGGCCTGTAACTGGCTAATGTACTCAATATATAACACTAAGTAGCACGATTATCTAAAATAAGGGAAACAACGAATGACTCGCTTTTCTGAACTAATGGCAGGGCAAACTCTGCTACCTATAATTCAAGCTGACACGCCAGAGCAAGGTGTAAACATTGCTAAAGCAATGGCTGAAGCAGGCCTAACATTGGTAGAAGTTGTTCTTAGAACAGATGCATCTATTGATGCGCTGAAAGCCATTAAGGAACAGGTTCCCCAGTTAAAAGTGGGCGCAGGTACCGTTATTAACGAAACCATTTTAAAGCAAGCGCTAGAAGCCGGCTCAGATTTTATAGTCACTCCCGCTGTATCGCCTACACTATTAAGTGAGCTGGTTAAGTGTAATGTGCCTGTGTTGCCAGGTGTATCAAATACCGGCGATATATTAATGGCGCTTGAATATGGTTTTGAAGAGCAAAAACTCTTTCCAGCTTCACTCGCTGGTGGTGCGCCGTTTGTTTCTGCTGTGTCGTCTGTATTTCGTGCAGTGAGCTTTTGTCCAACCGGCGGTGTAAGCGAAAAAAATAAAATGGATTACTTGTCGTTAAACAATGTATTTGCAGTAGGCGGTACCTGGGTTGCTAAAAAAGAATGGGTAGCGCAGGGTAATTGGCAAGCCATTACAGACTCTTGTATCGAGGCTTTAAAATAGCAAGGAGCAAAAAATGAATTATTTAGCCCCAACCATTGCACCAGGCGTTGTTGTTGGCGATGAAGTAAGCGAAGTGTATAAACATGCACGAGGGCATCAGTATGCATTGCCTGCTGTAAACGTGGTGAGCACATCGTCAATTAATGCCACCTTAGAGGCCGCAAAAAAAATGAAGTCGCCGGTCATTATTCAACTATCTAATGGTGGCGCGCAGTTTTTTTGTGGTAAAGGTTTAGCACTAGAGGGCCAGCAATCTGCTGTTGTTGGGGCAATAAGTGCTGCACAGTATGTGCATAATGTGGCTAAGCACTATGGCGTTGCTGTAATGCTGCACACAGATCACGCAGCAAAAAAACTACTGCCTTGGATCGATGGTTTACTAGAAGAAGGCGAAAAGTATTTTGCACAAACTGGCAAGCCGCTTTTTTCATCGCACATGATAGACCTTTCAGAAGAGCCGCTTGAAGAAAATATAGAAATTTGTGAGCGTTATTTAGCACGCATGGCAAAAATAGGAATGACACTTGAAATAGAGCTAGGGTGTACCGGTGGAGAAGAAGACGGGGTTGATAACTCACATCTCGACAGCTCTGCCCTATATACTCAACCCGAAGATGTAGCCTACGCTTATGAGCGACTTAGTAAAATAAGCCCTAATTTTATCATTGCAGCTTCTTTTGGTAACGTCCACGGCGTATATAAGCCTGGTAATGTAGTTTTAACACCTACTATATTACGTGATTCGCAAGCCTATGTAGCTGAAAAGTTTAATTTAGAGCATAACGCTATCAATTTTGTATTTCATGGAGGGAGTGGCTCGGAGCACAGCAAAATTGCAGAATCGCTAACCTATGGGGTGGTGAAAATGAATATTGATACCGACACTCAATGGGCGAGTTGGAGTGGGGTATTAAATTATTACCAAGAAAAACAAGAGTACTTGCAAGGCCAAATTGGTAACCCTGATGGCGAAGATAAACCCAATAAAAAACACTACGACCCACGGGTGTGGTTACGTCAGTCGGAGCAGCATATGGTGGCACGCCTGATCCAATGTTTTGACGACCTTAATTGTGTCAACAGGTATAGCGCATGAAAAGACTGAATAAAGTATTAAAAGAAGATGGGGTAGAAACCGATCTTATCATGTTAATTCGCACGATATTAGCAACCACAAAAGAGATAGCGTTTAGAGTAAGCCAAGGTGAGCTTGCCGGTGTTTTAGGGTCTACTCTTAACGAAAATATACAAGGCGAGGTGCAAAAAAAGCTAGATGTTATCGCCAATCAGTTGCTAAAAGATACTCTAATTGATGATGAGCTAGTAAAAACAGTGGCCTCTGAAGAAGAGGACAACGCAGTAGGTGCACACCCTAATGGTAAGTACATTGTAGCGTTTGATCCACTTGATGGTTCATCAAATATTGATGTTAACGGGCAAATAGGCACTATTTTTACCATTTACCCAGCGAAAGCTGACGTGCCTTACGATAGCGATGAGCAATTTAATCAACCCGGTACTAATCAGGTTTGTGCGGGCTACGTGTTGTACGGACCATCGTCGTTACTCGTGATGACCACTGGTGGGCCAACTCGCTGTTATACGCATGATTTAACCCACGGTGGCTTTTTGCTTACTAAGCCAGAACTTAAAGTGCCGAGTAAAAGCCGTGAGTTCTCGGTTAATATGGCAAATTACCGATACTGGGATGAAGCAACACAAGTTTACTTTGATAAGGTACTGTATACATCAGAGGAATTTGCTAAAAGCTCAATCCGCTATAATGCCGCTATGGTTGGCGATGTGCACCGAATACTATGTCGTGGCGGGGTATTTATGTACCCGCAAGATACGCGTGCTGGTAACGAAAACGGTAAAATACGGTTACTTTACGAAGCTAATCCACTGGCAATGTTAACAGAAAATGCAGGCGGAATTGCGACTTCTAAAGGCGTGCGTATTTTAGATATTAAGCCGGATGAGCTGCACCAGCGTGTGCCCGTTATTTTAGGCTCCAGTGAACCTGCTACTTATTTTAATTCAGCGGTTTATTAAAAAAGTGCATGTTAAATAATAAAGCTCTCAATATAGCCTCAAGTTATATACAGAGCTTTATTATTGAGCTGGTTACGCGCTAGATAGTCAAACGCTGTGGTTACGTCACTTCAAATATACCATTTAAGATTTCTTATTTACATATCATCGCATTAAGGCGATCACGCCCATACCTGCTACTCCCAGCTCCTTCTGCACTTAACAATTAATGCATAGTACTACCTATCGGTAAAACCAATTGTTCATAAAAGTTGTTTTTTTATCTATTCGTGAAATTAATATTGGTAATAACCTTGTGTTATTAGGTATATGTTTAAGTTAACTTTCAATTAATAAAATGTGATGATTTTTGAACGAATAAAGTGGTAAAAGTGTTTTTATTATGCTTATATTACCAAGTTGGTTAACAATGAGGCGTAAAAATAAAATAATTTGGTAATAACACACTGAGTATTTGGTAAATCACACATAACACATACTAAATACTAAACCACACAATTAAGGAGAATAGAGCCATGATGAAATTAAAACATTTTGCATTATGTGCCGTTGCAGCTGCCATTATAGGTTGTGACACGGATTCAAATAATAATAACAACACATTGGGCTCTATTGCTCTATCAGGTACAGCACTAACTGGCGAAACATTGTCGACCAGCGTGAATGATGCAGATGGTATTTCTGGCGAAGTTAGCTACTACTGGTATGCCGATGGACAAGTTATTAGTGGCGCTAATGACGCAACGTTCACATTAACCGATGAGCAAATTGGTTTTGCGATTACAGCACAAGCACTTTATACAGATGACAGCGGCGTTAATGAATCGCATTTAAGTGAGCCAACTGGTGAAGTGTCAGCTATTCCTTTTGCGGCAACGGTAGAAATTAACGGTGATGCAATTATAGGTAATGAGCTAAGTGCTAATGTAGCGGATGAAAATGGCTTCGACCCAGCGCTTGTAACTTATACATGGTTTGCAGATGATGAAGAAATTGCTGATGAAAACTTAGCAACTTACACAATTACCGAAGCGCAATTAGGTAAAGTAATTACCGTAAATGCAGCATTTGAAGATAGCAGAGGGTTTGCAGAGACAGCTACATCAGCTGCTACTGCGCCAGTAGAACGTGCAAATTCAGAAGGTTCGGTGGCTATTGTTGGTACGCCTACGGTTGGTAACACACTAACGGCTGAAATTACCGATGAGGATGGCGCAAGCGGCACAATCACTTATCAGTGGTTTGCAGATACTGTTGCTATTGAAGGTGCAACACAAAGTACTTATGTTGTTGATGAATCATTACTTGGTCAAGTTATCACTGTGCAGGTTACTTACACAGACGATCATGGCTTTACTGAAGACAATCTATCAGAGGCAACTATTGCAGTTTCAGCTGAAGCTGTAGATGAAGCCGGTAGCATTACCATTTCAGGGGCTACGCCTTATTTAGTGACTAGCGAATTAACAGCTGAAATTAATGATAACAATGGTGTGGATGAGCAAAACGTTACCTACACTTGGCTTGCTGATGGCGTAGCAATTGCTGACACAAACAGCAAAACATTTACACCAACTAATCAAGCTGGCGCGATTATATCGGTAACGGCTAGCTATACCGATAACGATGGCTTTTCAAGCACAATTACCGGCGCCGCCGATACAGTAGTGTATACGCAAGTGATAAGCGATGCAGGCTCACTATTAGGTGCTATTAATGCAGGGCTTGGTGATGGCGATGTGCTTGGTTTAAATACGGGTGTATATGCCGATCTTGATGCCATTATGCTAACTAGCGCAGCAACCCTTAAAGCAGTTGAAGGACAAAGTCCGGTAATTAGTGGCGAGCTTTGTATTCATGTAGCCAGTGGGGTTGATGGCGCAGGTATTGAAGGGCTTACTTTTAAAAACATTGATACTAAATCGGGCGGCTTTTGTGAAACCGAAGAAGATGCCGTTATTTACTCTGAGGGTGACAACTTCACATTTACACAAAATACTATCGATGGTGAAGCCGAGACATTAAATAACTCTACTTACCACTGGTTAATGCTTAAAGGCGATGGCGCAATGGTTGAGCGTAATACCTTTGCCAACCGAGATAAAGCAGAAAATGGTTCGGTGATTAAAATGTCATCGTCGAGCACTAACCACGTTATTCAATATAACCTTTTCACAGGTACCAGCAGCAACCCAAATTTTGGCAACTCTAGCCTGCACTTAATTAACGCAGGTAGTACCACAGGTACCGGTGCTGCTGATGATGCAAACTTTACTATTCAATATAACCGAGTAGAAAACTTTGTTACAGGTCGACGTTTAATGCGCGTACAAACCTCAGGCGCGACGATTAAAGGCAATACCATTTTAAATCCTAATGGCGGTATTTCGCTTGAAGATGGTGGATTTAATACGGTATCAGACAACATTATTATTCGTACCACAGATATTGCAAGCTCAAGCGATCGACCAGCTGGTGTATTAATTACGCCTTTAGGCCACACTGTAAGCAATAACTACATTGCGGGTATTCGCTCAGGTAATAAAGAAGCCGGTGGTATTGTATTTACCGCTAACCCATTCTCACAAGCTGATGGTGGGGTGCCAAATGGAGGTAACCAAGCTGTGCTTGATGGCGCAGGCGACTTTACCCTTAATGTGACTAACAATACGGTACTGAACTCACAGCAGCCATTTGTATTTAGTACAGAAATAGGTTCAAAAGCACCGGTAGGTGATTGTGATGAGCTTACCGCAGATAACGCCCCTGTATTGTACGGTTTAACAAAAAATGCATTTGAAATTAACTTTAACGGTAATTTAAATGCTAATGGGGTGGGCGATCAAACTGATGAAGACACCATACAAAGCAGTGCGCTTGTTTTTGGTTTCTTTTTCCCTAACACGCTTTCGAGCGCTCACTCTTTTGAATACGACTGTGACCTAATTAACCATACTGAATCACTGTTCTCTAACAGCTTTGGCTTTAGTGACAGTTATGAGTCGGGCGATGCGAGCAACTTATGGGTTGATATTAGAAACGTAAATGGCAATGGTGAATACGACACCGATGGCGCTATTGACCAAAACCCAGAAGCCAATGGTAAAGAAATTCCTGAGTTTGTCACTGCTACAAGTACGCTGCTTGAGACTGACGCAGATGGTGCACAAGCCTTAGCAGGTGCAAGAAACTTATACTACATCCAAAGCACCGATGTAGGTGTAGGTTCTACATGGGTGGCACAAGATGAATAAGCCCACATTGCACATTATTAATACTTATAAAAATAGCAAATTACGCACAACACACACAATAAAAAAGGAGAACGCGGCATGTCGTTAAAAATGGATCGAAGACATCAACATTCTACAAGCAACGCTGCTTGTAATCATTTTGCACTTTCACCTGCTGCTAAGTTAATTAGAGCCAGTTTACTTGCAGGTATGGCAGGTTCATTGTCATTTAATGCTTTTGCTCAGCAAGAAGCCCAAGAAAAAGTGACTGAAGTAGAACAAGATGTAGAAATCATCAGCGTTACGGGTACTCGTAGAACCATACAAGATCAAATTGCAATAAAACGTGAAGCAACAACCGTAGTAGATGGTTTATCTGCCGAAGATATTGGTGATTTACCTGCGCTCTCAATTGGTGAAGCACTTGAGTCTATCACCGGTGCTGCATCACACCGTGAAAACGGCGGTGCTACCGAAATTACTATTCGTGGTTTAGGCCCATTTTTAAGTGCAACCCATATTAATGGTCGTGAAGCGACCAATGGTAGTGGTGACCGCTCTGTTAACTTTTCACAGTTTCCATCAGAGCTTGTAAAAAAAATCGCTATTTATAAAACCCAAGATGCGTCAATGATTGAAGGTGGTGTAGCGGGTGTAATTGCACTTGAAACAGTCAGTCCACTTGATTACGGTAAGCAACGAGTTCAGGGTGAGGTTAAATTAAACTACAATCCTGATGAAAGTAATGTAGAAAACTCATTACAAAGTGACACTGGTTACCGTGGTACGTTTAGTTATGTTGATCAATTTGAGTTTGATAATGGCCAAGCGGTAGGGGTATCGTTTGGTGTTCAGCGCCAAGATATTAGCCAACCAGAGGCCGAATACAGAAGTTCAAGCCCGTCGGGCTCGTCGCTTTGGGCATGTTTAAATGACCCAACAAATACGAATGAAGGGTTTTACAGAAGCAGCGCTGGGGACTGTGAAGACCAAGTAAGTGGCAGTAACAATCAAGGTTATCAAACAGCAATAGACCCAGAAACTGGTAAAGCCGAAAGTGATGGCACACCATACGCTTGGACAGGCAGTAGCCGCAGTTATCGTCAAAATGAAACTTCAGACGAGCGCGACGCTATATTTTTAGCAATGCAATACCAACCGTCATCTGAGTGGGATATTAACTTTGATGCACAAATTTCTGACAGAACCCAAAAAGAAGCACGCCACGATTTAATTTTTTTACAAAAACGTGCAACGCCAGGCTTAACAGGTCCAACGCTTGTTACTAACGATGTAGGCGGTATTTTACATTGGGAAGGTGAAGAACGTATTGAATCAGCCGGTGAGCAATTTTCTCGTGAAGAAAACTACCAAGGCTATGGTATTAATATTGAGCACACATTAACAGATCGACTCACTGTAAGCCTTGACTTAGCGTATTCAAAAACTGAGCGTGAAGAGCTGCAAATTTCTAACCGTGGTAGAACCGCAGACCGTAATTTGTTTAGCTGGGATATGGGCGATGAAATTCCTCATTTCACGTTAACTGATTTTGATGTTACAGATATTTCTAACTTTACTGATAGCCTACGTACGCGTCTAGACCGCGAAAATGTCCGCGAAAATGAAATTAAGTCGGCGCGTATCGATTTTAACTACGCGTTAGAGGGCGATATATTTACCAGTATTGAAGGGGGGATTAGAGCCTCTGAATTAAGCTTTATTCAGTTTGGTGGCAGCCAAGGTAATGGTTCTCGTAATGAATACACCATAGGAGATGATTCAGCATTGGAGATACTCCAAGGTTGTCAAATTGACTTCCCAGAATCTGACTTTTTATCTAGCGTATCTGATGGCGATTTAATAACCAACATAGACAGTAGCGGTAATGTAATAAGCTCAGGGACAGGTTCTTCGTGGGCGACATACGATAACGTGTGCTTTTCTCAAGCTGTAGCAGCTACCGACGCTGATTATACAGGTGAATTTGGTTACCCAGATGTTGAGTACGAAAATGCCGGTACCATTGACGTGACAGAAAAAACCACGTCTGTGTACTTAATGGCAAATTACGATACAGAAATGTTTGGCAAATTTATTCGTGGTAATGTTGGCTTACGTATTGTTGATACAGATATAACTTCGGTAGGCTTTAGAACAAATTACACCGTTGATGTGGATGAAACCACAGGCGCCGTAACCCTTGATGTAGGGGATTCACTTGAAAGAACTCAAAGCGGTGGTGGTTATACCAAATATCTACCAAGCTTTAACTTAGTCGTTGACTACAGTGAAGATATTTTACTTCGTGCAGGTATATACCGAGGTATGTCACGTGCTGATCCATCTGATTTAGGTTTTGATCGCGACTTTGTAACTGACGATCAATCTGTTGCATTATCGCTTTCGGACTTATTAACTGTGGATGGTTCTGGTAACCCTGATACTCAACCACTAATGTCATGGAACTACGATTTAGCCTTTGAATGGTACCCTAATGAGGACTCTATTTTAGCGTTAAGCCTATATTACAAACAGTTCCAAGGTGGCTTCCAGCAACAAACTGTGATTGAAGATTATGTAGTAGGTGGCGAAACCGTATCACTACCAGTGACAAATTCGGTAACAACCGATAACGATAGCGATATAAAAGGTTTAGAAGCTTCGTTCTCGTACCGCTGGGATAATGGCATTGGTGTAAAATTTGGCTATAACTTTGCCGATACTGACTTTGAGTTTGAAGATAGCTTATACGGCGATACATACGTTACTGACCTAGATGGCAATACCACTCAATTAACGGCTGGTATTATTGAGCCAGGTTCGGTACCGGGCTTTTCTGAGCATGTATTTAGTAGCCAACTGTATTACCAAATTGGTGACTTTGATACGGCCATTATTTACAAATACCGTAGTGAATACTTCCAGCCGTATACAAGCAATGGCACACGCTTACGCTATGTTGATGCTGTAGGTGTATGGGAAATGCGTGCATCGTATAAAATTAACGAGCACTTTAGAGTTAAGGCTGAAGCTATTAACTTGTTTAGCGCACCTAAATCACAAGATTTCTTTGTGGAAGATAACCTAGGTGAAGTAAACGATTACGGCCCACGTTTATTCTTAGGAATGAGCTTTAAGCTATAACGTAATAACCAGTAATCCCCATTTAAAACCCAATTAGCGTATACCGCTAATTGGGTTTTTTTGTTTGCGATTTAGGGCTGTTATACCAATCCTGAAAATAGCTCACTTAATTAAGAGGGTTAGTATTAAATCTAAGTTTCATAAACGCGATACAGCCGATTTAAAGAAAGCTTTTACCAAAAGCGCAGCGTTTTTAACGAGTTTTTAGTTAGCCTAAAGTCTACTATCTTTATCTTGGTTGACCAATTTCACCTATGAAACCTGCTAAATTTAAAAATAATCCTGTTTATATAAAAAAATTATATCGGTTTAATTGCTGGGCTTTCACTCTCCTTTTGTGTGTTATTTAACCTTTTTAGGTTCTTAAAAGCATTTTAAATACAAGTGGTTATATATTGGTCAGTTGACTGTCTTTCTTTGTTATGCCGAAATTGGCTTTATTGGTAATGTTAGTTTGGGCTTTTTTTATGAGAAAATGGTTTACCAATAGGTTGACCTTTTAACGTTTTACTGTAAATATTAAGTTAACCATTTAGATAAATGGTAAGGCGTTTAATAAAAATATATAGCGAGTTACACATAGCACTGACACACACAGGAAAAACTATGAATCACAAGTTATCAAAAATTACGCTAGCAGTTATATCTGCCACAGCATTAAATCTTTCTATGTCAACACACGCACAGGAAGCTAAGCCGATAGCAGAAGATGATGTAGAAATCATCGAAGTATCTGGTATTCGTCAATCACTCACTAATGCTCTGGCTGAAAAGCGCTCTGCAGATAGCCTAGTTGAAATTATTCAGTCAGAAGATATTGGTAAACTGCCAGATCAAAACCTCGCTGAAGTACTAGAAAACGTAACGGGTATCCAAATTACCCGTCAAGCGGGTGTAGGTACCGGTGTACAAATACGTGGTACAGATGCTAACCGTACTGAAATTAACGGTGTATCAACGGTAGGCTCAGGCTCTGGACGAAGTGGTATTAGCTTTGAAGATGTTTCAGCGTCAATTATTTCAAGCCTAGAGGTAATAAAATCGCCTGAAGCGAAAACAATTGAGGGCTCTGTTGGCGGTACTATTAACCTTAAGACGATTCGCCCTTTGCACTTAGGTGAGCAGCTAGCAACAATAAGAGTACAGGGTGAAAGTAGCAGCTTAAGTACAGATAGCGGCTTACAACATCGCTTTTCAGGTACCTTTGCAGATAACTGGGAAAGTGATTATGGTAAGTTTGGTGTACTACTTAGTGGAAGTTATGCTGAGCAAGACGTAACGGCGTTTCGCCCTCGTGCCGACAGAGACAATATTATTACTGCAGATAGCGGTGTAGCGAGTGCGCAGTCGTTTGACTTTTTACCTATTCAGTTTTTTGTACAAGATTACGATAACTACGAATACGAAACTAAAAACTTTGTAGGTACTATTGAATGGGCGCCAAACGATAACACGAAGTTTTACTTTGATGCTGTGGTTAACGATCAAGAGCGCCGTCAAGAAAGCTCTCGTGTACAAGCATCTGGTGTAAGTGCACTGAATGATATTTCTGTTCCGGATGCTTTTGAAACCGTAAACTTAGGCTCATTGGGGGGCACTAATCTAGGGTCAATTCAAGCGGCCTTGCGTGGTGTTATTCCTGTAAATTTAGAAAATGATGATGACGATCCTAACCTTCGTTTTTCAAGCGATACTAACTCGCGTGTCACCGACAGTAATATTTTTAGACTGGGTGGCGAATGGCAAGGTGATAAGTGGTTTGTAAGTGCAGAAATTGCATCTTCAAGTTCAGATACGACTACGCCAAGCTTTAATACAACGCTTAACTTTATTAACCCAAATGTACCGCTTGATGCAGGTGGTGGTAATGATAATAGTGTGCCATTTGAATATGACTTATCGGGTGGTGCTTTGGCGTTTGGTATTGCAGAAGGTGCTGAGTACGCGCCAACGGTTGAGCAATTACTAGACCCTGCAAATGTGGTGCTGCGCGATGTAAATATTGGTCAAGATACGGTTGAAAACTCTGAAGATGCGTTCCGTATTGATTCAACCTATTACACAGACTCAATTGTGACCTCTATTGATTTTGGTTACCGTTATAGTAAATCACAAAGCAAACAAAACGAAATTACATCAAGCGTTGGTCTAAGAACAATGGCAGATAGCCCAACCGGTGATTTATTCGCCGATTTATTAGTCGCTGGCCCAGATAACTTTAACGAAGCTGATGGTCGCTCTTTATACATTGCTGACTTTTTATTAATTGACCCTGAGCTAGTTGCATCAGACCCTGATGCGGTACTTGCAACATTACAAAACGCCATGACTGCGCATGGGTCAAGCAAAACATTAAATGCACCAACATCTAGCTCATCTGGTTTTTTTGATATAGAAGAAATCACCCATGCGTTATATGCACAAGCTAACTTTGAGTACGAAATGGTACGCGGTAATATCGGCGTACGTTACATTCAAACAGACGTTGAGTCTACGGGTAACTCAGTTACAGAAGATGGCAGTGGTAATGAGCTTGTGACTCGAATTACTAATAAATCTGACTATGACTTTATTTTACCTCGTTTAAACCTTGTCGCTGATGTATCGGAAGATGTACTTGTGCGCTTTGGTGTAGGTAAAGATATTCGTCGCCCTGATTATAACGACTTATCAACCTCTATTACTTACAGCACAAGCCCAAATGACGAAGTTGAATTTGGTAACCCTGCGCTAAAACCTGAAGAGGTGCTTTCGTATGACTTATCTGCTGAATGGTACTTTGATGAAGCGAGTGTTATCAGTGTGGGTATATTCCATAAAACCCGTAAAGATTTACATGTAAATCAGTTAACATCGCCAGTTGAAGACCCAGTAACTGGGTACCGCGATTTAACAGACCCATGTGAAGGCGGCGGTATATTTAACCCCATTGCAGATATAAACGTATTTGGCCCTGAGAATGGCCGTGGCGTATGTGTTGGTACAGAAACAAAAGTAAACGATAGTGGTGAAACAACCCAAAAAGGGATTGAGTTTGCTTTTCAATATGACTTATCGGGCTTTGAAGAAGACCTAGGATGGGCCTCTGGTTTTGGTGTGCTAGCTAACTACACAATTCAAGAGTTCTCAGGTGGTGAAACTGAAAATACCGCAACATCAAGAGCGAGTAGTGTATTTGCTGCAACTACAGGTACACCCGGTATTGAAGTGAGTGAAATTCAAGGTTTACTTAATCTTTCTGAAAATGCGTATAACATTACGCTCTACTACGAAAAATTTGGCCTGTCAGCTCGCATGCGTTACACGTGGCGTGAAGGGTATCGTTCAAATGACTTCGGTAGTACGTCTAGTTTCCCTTGGGGATTCCCTGTAGTACAAGAAGACCGTGGCCAGCTTAACGCAAGTATTAGCTACGATGTGAGCGAGCAACTTAACATTGGCTTAGAGGCAGTAAATATTACTGAATCTGAAATTAGCCAATCATGTGTAAACGAAAGCGCATTATTGTGTTTCCAAGGTTTAACTGACCGTCGTATTACACTAGGTGCAAGTTACCGTTTTTAAAAAGTATGTTGAGAGTGTGTAGCCTTTGAACGGGCACTCAAAAGCAAGCCATTTGGCTTGCTTTTTTTTGACCTTAAATTAGCCGCAGCTAAGTGGTTAATAAAGGGTATTGGTTCTTCGTGTAGGGGATAAAAATGCACCAGTTTGCAAAAAATTGAGTGTGTACTGTATTACTTGTTGGTTGTAGCGCATTCCCGTGTGGCTAACATCAAGGGTAATAAAATCACGCATATTATTAAGCTTGGTTGATTCCACAGACACCAAACCATCGTTTTCACTGTTAAAGTAACTTTGTGTAAGAAGGGATGCTTTAGTACCGGCTATTACACCTACATTAATGTCCAGCTCATCTATCGTGTTGCCTAGGCTGTTATCACCAGTAACGAGAGCTTGGCTTACACCGCCGGCGATATGCAATAACCATGAACCATTTAAATGATTAGCTAATTCGCTGCCTTTGTTGGGTGTGCCAATTAACACAACATTTCCTAGCTTATTGCTGTTTAAAACCACGCTGTTATTTTGCAAGTAGGCTCTAATAATTAAGCCTCCTAGGGAATGGCCGACAAAATGTATTTTATTCGCATTAGAAATACAGGCGTTTATTTGTTTATTAGTTTGTAAAAGCACGGCTTTAACGCTTTGCCCTATAGAGGCGTAATCTAAGCTACATACTTTATAACGAGCACGTTTAAGCTGCTGGGCAAAGTAACGCATTGCCCAATCGCTTCTACCTAAGCCATGGGCAAGTACAACTAGCTCATCATTGGCTTTATACTGTACAGGGCCACTATCGGTACTTTTACAGCCCGTTAGTAAAAGCAGAAGTATTAAGTGGCTTGCGAATATATTTTTATTACGTTTCCCCCTGCATACGCACTCTATTTGCGACACTATATTGACCATTTAAAAGCGACTTGCTGCTCAGTAACTGCCCATAGTTTGCTTAGCACAGGCTGCTCTAAAGCAAATGATTCAAGGGTGCATTCACCTACAGGGCCGCTCCAATTCCACCTGCCTGATGGCCCATAATAAGCGCGCTGTTTTAGGTTGTGCTCGGTGGCACACATAACCTCAGGGTATGCACCTTGCTCTGCCGATTGCGCTAAGCCCATTTTGACTATTAGTGACCAGGTAAATCGGGTTGCAAAGTTAACATTATCGCCAATAAGAGAGGTATTAGCGGCACCTGGGTGACATACAAACACTTGCACATTTTTATTTGCGGCGGCTATTTTACTTTGCAGTTCATAGGCAAACATCATTTGGGCAAGTTTACTGTGGCAGTAGGTTTTGTTTGGGTGGTAGTTTTTATTCCAATTCATGTCATCAAATTGAATCGTTTTAAGCCCCATTTTGTAACCTTCACTGGCAACCACAACAATACGTCCGTTTGATTGCTCTATTTTGTTAAAAAGTAAACCACACAGTAAAAAGTGCCCATAGTGGTTAACCCCTAACTGACTTTCAAAGCCGTCTTTAGTAAATTGCTGAGTCGCGACCTGCGCAATGGCACCGTTACAAATAAGTGCATCTATGTGTTGCACAGTGTGTAATACCTCGTTGGCTGCATGGCGCACTGAGGCAAGCTCTGCTAAGTCCATTTTTATAAAACTCACGTCAGTACTATCGCCAAATTCCTGTTTTAACTTAGCTATAGCTTCATCTGATTTTAAAGGGTTTCGATTGAGCATAACTACTTTTGCGCCTTTAGCGAGTAATAGTCGGGTTGCTTCAAAGCCTGCGCCTGTATTTGCTCCCGTTATTAAATAGCATTTACCGACTAAAGAACTGAGTTGGTCGGGAGTCCAGCCAGAAGGGCCAAATGGGTTAGTTGCGCTCATTAGTTAAATTCCTATCAATAGTTAAGTGTAAATATGTAGTACAGGGCTATGCGCATTGTTCTACATTGCTTGTTAGGTAATATAACTCTCGATACTGGGTGTAACTAGGCGATATCCTCTTTAAAATATGCCTATTTGTATCACTGCATTGAGAATGTGCATTTTCGGTGCTAGATTAGAATTATTCTATATTTAAAGGGTATTGGTGTATGAGCAAACACCAGATTAAACAACTTATACAAAACAACCTGTCTTTTAACGAAGTAAACAGCGATGAAAATTATGCTCAAGGGCTAATAGAAACGGGTATTAAAGGTGTTCAGCTGTTTAAAGTAACGCACGCTATGCGCTGTGCGCCTGCGGTATACGAGCCGTGTATTGTTGCCATAGTGAGTGGCGCTAAAGAAGCCATACTCGATGGTAAGCATTTTATTTACGATGAAAATAGTTATATGTGCTGCCCTATGTCTATGCCGGTAGAAGCGGGTACACCCACGGCCTCACCTGATAACCCTTTACTAGGCGTTATTGTGTCGCTAGATACCAAAGTGATGACCGAATTATCTATTACCATGGCTGCAGAAGGTGTAAAAAAATACGCATCAGCCTCTAAAGAGCAAGGGCTCACACTCGCAGCTTGGGATGACTCCTTTACAGATTCATTACTACGGTTGCTACAACTAGTAAATAACCCTGTAGATATTGCGATTTTAGGTGAAGGGCGACTGCGTGAACTATATTACGCCATATTAAACGGACAGGCAGGGAGTAGTGTGCGCCAAGCCTACGGCGTAGGAAATGACATAGCACGCTCAATTGATTATTTGGCCTCTCGATTAGATAAAACTATAACCATAGACGATATGGCGGCAAAAATTGGCGTAAGTAGAGCGGTTTTACATCGTAAATTTAAAGATGCGACCAGTATGTCGCCTATTCAATTTGTTAAATCTATGCGCTTAAATACCGCCGCGATGAAAATTGCAACGGGTATGAACGTAAGCTCTGCGGCCATGTCGGTAGGTTATGTTAGCTCATCTCAATTTAGCAGAGAATTTAAACGTATGTATGGGCAATCGCCAAAGCAGTGGAGCCAAGAAAAAGGGCACTCAAAGGCGCGTGTTGAGCAAGCGATTAATCAAACAACCAACCTGAGGAATTAATCATGGATAATATAGTTATTTTTAGGGTTGTTGGTGCACTGCTAATTATTTTTGGCATAGTATTAGCTGCCAACCCTGAGCTGATAAGTAATAAGCCAGTCCCTAGTGATATTTTTAAGGCTGTAGAGCGTAGAATTTGGTGGGGATTATTTATTGGTTTTGGCTTATTGCTGCAATTTCATCATCAGCTCGCACCTTGGCAAGCTACCATAGCTGCAACACTGTCATCGTTACTCGTAGGGCTTTTAATCGCAAGGCTTATAGGAATTATGTTAGATGGAACGGTAGCAAAGCAGTGGCTGAATGTTGGTATTGAATTAGTGATACTGGCGCCTTTAATTTGGTGGTATTTAAAAGTACGCAGCTAGTATCAGAGTTAAACCGCTATAAATCTTAGTATCGTCTTAAAGTGTAACGCTTAATACCTTTAAGGCGTGATAAGTAAACAAAGGCGTTTACCCATGAGCTTTACTTTGAGTTAGCGCCATTTCTTCAGGCCAAAGTATATAGGGTGTGGGAGCTAAGTTTTTATTATCGGCTAATATTACTTTCGCGATTGGCTGTGCGAAATATTCATTTGTTTCAAATGAGCAAAAATTTTTAGATTAATTGAAATATAACAATTTTTTTGATTAATAAAGCTGATTCATCCATACGTGCATAAACTGTTATTTGTAAGTTCATGTAAGGAACAATCGATACTATGTGTTCACCTAAGTAGAATCTGCCTCGCTCTATCTCATCTCCTATTGCTTTTAAATAGTTAATATATGCTTTCCAATGTTTTAAAATTTATAAGGTTAAAAATGAAATAAAACAAATTAGACTTAGAAATCAAATGAAATAACAAAAAATTGACCCAAATAATAAAATGCACCCGCCAGTATAAGCGCAACAGCTAAATTTAATAATGACCACTTATTTGGCTGAAATTTTGAATGATTACTTTGCAAAATACATCCTTGAAGTTATGTGGTTTTTTACAGTGCTAACGCAGAAACCTCCTTAAATTATTATTCACTTTTAATAGCAAGGCAGAAAAAGAATTAACGCTTTGCTCCTTTGCTTAGCTTATTACTCTCTCCAATAATTTTTTTAATTAGTTGTGATTATTTCCGCGATATTGCGAATAACTAGATAAGAAAATTATGTTGGGGTTAGCGTGCAGCTAAAATGTTTATACAAATGTGTACTGGCTGTGTTGCATTAGCCACAACTTTGCATCTGTTGCTTTTAAAAACAGATACATTAGAAATAATACGTGATGAGATTAATTAAATGATGGATTTATGCCTACATGAACACCAATAAAAAAGCACTGTTTGCTCAAACAATGGAGCAGCATAAAGGCATTATTTATAAAGTTGTAAACTCGTACTGTCAAAACCAACACGACAGGCAAGACCTAGCGCAAGAAATACTCACGACTATGTGGCTGGCTTATGACAACTACAACAAAGACTATAAGTTTTCTACGTGGATGTACCGAATAGCATTAAATGTGGCAATTTCCTATTACCGCAAAGACAGTAAACGAGAAGATAAAGCCAATGTAAATGAGCAGTGCATTGTGCAAATAGCCGACTTACCAGCACAAGACGATAGAAGCGAAGATGTTAAGCAATTATATGAATTTATAGGAAAGCTCGATAAGTTAAATAAAGCCATAGTATTGCTGTATTTAGAAGGTGAATCCCATCAAAGCATAGCAACGAGTTTAGGCATAAGTAAAACCAACGTCGCTACGCGAATTGGCCGCATTAAAGAAACACTAAAAAATCAATTTGAAAAACAGGGGGCTTAGTATGAATTTAGATAATTTTAAAAACACATGGCAGCAGCAAAATAACCTTAACAAATCGGCCATTACAATAAACCAATCACAGCTGAGCGAAACAAAAGCGAATAAACAAATAAAAGAGCTTAATACTATGAAGTGGGCACGTATTATTGAAAGCGCTGCCTTCTTTTTTATTATTGTTTTATTGGGGCAGTATATTGCAAAAAACGTTAGTGTTTCAGCGCCTATAATATCTGCTTTAATCTTGGCTATATTTGCCATTATTGGCCTTGCAGGTAACATTGGTCAAATAGTGCATATTGTTAATATTGATTATGCAAAACCAATTAGCCAGCTACAAAAAGACATTTACCGTCTTTGCTCACATAAATTACAACTAACTAAGTTGTTATTTATGTCTGCCCCTTTTTATATGGCTTATGTGTTTATTGGGTTTGATGTGCTATTTAAAATTGATCTATTTGCACTTCTAGAGCAACACATGGTTTGGTTTTACAGCGTGTCATCACTACTACTTTTAATTACCATAGGCTGCGTATTGGCTAAACTAAACTACACAAATATTGCCACGCCTTGGGTTAAACGCACCATTGAGCTCATTGTTGGTGAACGTTTAGTAAATATGGCGCAATTTATAAATAGTATAGAATCAACAGACAGCTAATTAATTAGCTGTCTTACTTTTAAATACTCAAAATATTGTTATTTAAGGTTAGTCCGTTTTTTCTTTAAACTCACACAAGTCTTCTATTATACACGAGCCACACTTAGGTTTACGTGCTACGCAGGTGTAGCGCCCGTGTAGTATTAACCAGTGGTGTACGTCTACTTTAAATTCTTTAGGGACAACCTTTTCAAGTTTTTGCTCAACAGCAACTACATCTTTACCCATCGCAAATTTGGTGCGGTTTGAAACACGGAATATGTGTGTATCTACCGCTACTACCGGCCATCCTAAAAAGGTATTGTTGCAGTTGAAAAGTAATAATCAAAACTTGATATATGAGCTTACTAATACCAAGGTGTTTCACACTGGTTTTGATCCAATGCCGTTTCAACGGTATTTAGCTTTGCATTAGGGGAAAATGCTAGATTCAGCAAGTCCGCAGCACGGTCACCAATAAAACTATAATCATAAGTCTGACTGAATCCGGAATAGTGACCAGTCCCGTACCCAGACCATGTACCGTGACCCCAAGAGTCGTTATACACTCCAGAGTAACTTGAGTTTAATTGTCCTGTAGTAGTTGTGGTGCTAAAGCTTGTGTAAGCCTGTACAAGACCTAAAACAATGTTTTTTGCCAATGCAATACCTTGGGCTTGCCTTATACTTGCATATTGCTTAGTTAAATCCGCACAAATAAAATTTCTGGTAGGCAAAAAATCAAATGCCTCTGTGTGGGTTGGTTTTACTATAGCAAACCTATATACGTTTTTAGTAAGAGATCTATAAATCTCGAATTTAGGGATAAAATTAAAGAACGTCATTTCATCATCGGTATTAGTTGTATACATTAAATAAGATCGTTTCTTAATACTGCGATACATGCTAAGTTTTTTATCTTGTGTGTGGTAAAGCTCATCCCATTCATTAGCGGCTACGATAGGCATACTCGACGCTTTAAAAAAAATTTTTTTTATATTATCTTCATCAATAACCACAATTTTATTTGGGTGCTGGGTAATAGTGACTGAGATATCTTTATTATAGTCCATTCTGTTTTTACCACTTATATCAGTTTTAAATATTTTCTGAGTAATATAAGTATTACTTACAAATAAAGATTCCCAATCTTTATGTGCGTCTTCTGGTAATTTAGCTTTGTTAAGGTCTATAGAAAAACCTTTTTCTTGATAGGTAACTTTATCAGAAAAATCGGTAATAGTTGCTTGATACTTTGTATCAAATGATATTGCAGTTTGCTTTCTATCTATAAAAATTCTTTTTTCCTTTGCGGTGTAATTTATTGCAAGGCCGCGGTTGTTAAACGCGGTATAATTTTTATTACTTGAATCATCAGAACCAGTTAATACGCAACCGGTTAATAAGAACATTAAAAATAAGTGTGTTACAGCTTTTAAAATCCATTTCATGTATTTGATATCCTACATTTCAGTTTTTTCTTTAAACTCACACAAGTCTTCAATAATACAGCTGCCGCATTTAGGCTTACGGGCAACGCAGGTATAGCGTCCGTGTAGTATTAACCAGTGGTGTACGTCTACTTTAAACTCTTTAGGGACAACCTTTTCAAGTTTTTGCTCAACAGCGACTACATCTTTACCCATCGCAAATTTGGTGCGGTTTGAAACACGAAAAATATGCGTGTCTACGGCAATGGTCGGCCAGCCAAAGGCTGTGTTGAGTACGACATTTGCGGTTTTTCGGCCAACACCGGGTAGGGCTTCGAGCGCTTCGCGGTTCTCGGGCACAATGCCGTTATGTTGATCAACCAATATTTGGCACATTTTGTACACGTTTGCGGCTTTTGAATTAAATAACCCAATGGTTTTTATATAATCGCGAAGTGCATCGTGGCCTATATCTAAAATGGCTTGTGGCGTATTAGCTACTGGAAATAATTTACGTGTGGCTTTATTTACCCCTACATCGGTGGCTTGTGCAGAGAGCGTAACAGCTACTAGTAGCTCAAATGGGCTTGAGTATTCAAGCTCGGTTTCTGGATGTGGGTTTTGTTCGCGCAAGCGCGAGAGTATTTGGTGACGTTTTTCTTTATTCATGCAACTTAAAACGCATTAGCTAAAAGTGCTAATGCGTTTTCCCCTTAAGTTAAGCTAGTAACGCGTGCGCGTGGGCCTTTTTCGGCTTCTGGTGGCGTTACCTGTTTTGATTTTATTTGTGCGTCAATAACATTTTTTGCTGCTATTAACAGCCCAAGCCCTAAAAAGGCGCCGGGTGGTAAAATAGCGAGTAAAAACTGGCTATCAAAACTAAATATTTCCAAGCGTAGGCTTTGGGCCCACGGTCCAAGGAGCAAATCGGCGCCATCAAATAATGTACCTTGGCCTATAAGTTCGCGCATTGCACCTAGCACTAATAGTACGGCCATAAAGCCTAAGCCCATCATCAGTCCATCGAATGCAGACAGGTGCACAGGGTTTTTAGAAGCATACGCCTCTGCACGGCCAATAATGGCGCAGTTAGTTACTATTAGTGGAATAAATATGCCTAGTGATTGATACAAGCCAAAGGTGTACGCATTCATAAGCAGCTGAACTATGGTCACAAAGCCTGCAATAATCATTACAAATACTGGAATACGAATGTCTTTAGGCACCCAATTACGCACAATAGAAACGGTAACATTAGAGCCAACTAACACTAATAAAGTCGCTAACCCTAGGCCAAGAGCGTTAGTTACCGTTGATGTAACAGCTAAAAGCGGGCATAAGCCGAGCAATTGCACGAGCGCTGGGTTGTTAGCCCATACGCCTTCTTTATATAAGGTTTTTAACTCACTCATGGTGTTACCTCTTGGCAAGCATTAGGCTTGGCAAAAATATCGTCAAAGTTAGCTTTGGCAAATAACACGGCATTTTTTACCGAGCCAACCACGGCGCGAGGAGTAATTGTAGCGCCGGTAAATTGGTCAAACTGGCCGCCATCCTTTTTTACCGCCCAACGGGCATCGTCTTCACTTTGAACCGTTAAATCGTTAAATGTAGTGATCCACAGCGACTTTTTAACTTCTACTTTATCGCCTAAGCCGGGCGTTTCTTCGTGCTTAGTGGTACGTACGCCGGCAATGGTGCCATCAGCAAGTACGGCGGTTAATAAATTAATATCGCCACTGTAACCACTAGGTGTTATGTGCCTGATTACAAGTGCTACAGGTTGCTGATTTTTATAAGCGCGGTAAATAATTTGCTCAGGGTAAGGGCCAAGTTGTTCGTCACTCATAATTACGCAATTTGTATTGAGCTGATTATCGTAGCTGCTTGGGTTTAATACCTCTTGTAATTGTGAGGTTAGTTGCAGGCGTTCTTGCTCGGCAATTTTATCGGCGGTAAAGGCATCAATTGAGGCAACTAAGCCTGTTGTTATCAGCGCAAAGGCTGTTAATATCGCGCCATTTTTAGCCATTGATGAAATAATCATTTTACTGCTCCGTGGCCATAAGTGCGAGGTTGGGTGTAGTAATCAATCAGCGGTACAGCAATATTAATTAATAATACACTAAAGGCTACCGCATCAGGGAAACCACCAAAGGTGCGAATTAAATACACCAACAAGCCAATTAACGCGCCATAAATTAAGCGCCCTTTATTGGTGGTTGCAGCCGAAACAGGATCGGTGGCAATAAAAAATGCGCCCATCATGGTCGCGCCACTTAATAGGTGAAATACCATACCCGGCTCGGTACCAGGTGCGGCAATATAGCCAATGGCACTGCACAGCGCTAGTGAGCCTATAAAGCTTACTGGAATATGCCAGTTTATAATTTTAGCTTTTAATAGGTATAAACCACCGCCTAAAAAGCCTAGGTTAACCCATAGCCAACCAAGCCCAGCCCATTGCGAAAAAATCGGTTTTTGCATGCTTTCGCTAACCGTTAGACCATGTGCTACATCGGTTTTAACTGTATCAAGCGGGGTGGCCATGGTGAGGCCATCAACGCCGGCACGGACTTGATCAACACTAAAGCCCAGAGCGGTAAAATCGGTAAATATAAGGCGTAATTGGTCAATAAAGCCAATTGGGGCGTTAAGTAAATCGGTAACGGGTAACCACGCGGTCATTTGCACCGGAAACGAAACTAAAAGTAATATGTATGCGGCCATTGCAGGGTTAAATAAGTTAAACCCAAGCCCACCATAAAGTTGCTTTACAATCACAATGGCAAATAAACAGCCAATAATAATGACCCACCAAGGCGCCAGCGGCGGAATACTCAGTGCTAACAGCACACCAGTAAGCCAAGCACTTCCATCACTCAATGCAGGCCAAACAGGGCGTTTACGCATTAACATAATGGCTGCTTCAAATACGCTTACAGCAACAAGTGCCAGTACTAACTGAATAAGTACGCCAGTCCCAAAAAATACCACTTGCGCTATTAGCCCAGGAATACACGCAGCAATGACGGTTAGCATTAATCGCGTTAACGACTTATGGCTATGGTTGTGCGGCGAACTGGCCATGGTTAATTTCATGACTGATCATTTCCTTCTTTTTGTAACTTTTTAGCTTTGGCGCGCGCTATTGCGGCGGCCACGGCGGCTTTTTTCTTCTCTGCTGCAGTTTGCTCAGAGTCTGAACCGTTGCTGGTTTGTGGCTCATTGCTTTGTTCAGGTGCGCTGTGTTTACTTGCTTGTGATTGCTCAGCTTCTTTAGCGGCTTTTTTAGCTTTAGCGCGGGCAATAGCCGCAGCTACGGCCGCTTTTTTGTCATCAGCGGGAGGGCTTGCTTGCGAGTTTTCAGGCTCAACATTACTTGTTTTCTCAGCAGCATTTGGTTCAGCTGATTTAGCGGCTTTTTTAGCTTTAGCGCGGGCAATAGCCGCAGCTACGGCCGCTTTTTTGTCATCAGCAGGAGGGCTTGCTTGCGAGTTTTCAGGCTCAACATTACTTGTTTGCTCAGCAGCATTTGGTTCAGCTGATTGCTGGGTTTGCTCAGCTGATTTAGCGGCTTTTTTAGCTTTAGCGCGAGCAATAGCCGCAGCTACGGCTGCTTTTTTGTCATCAGCTGGGGCGGGTGCTTCATCGCTTTGTGGCTCAGCGCTTTGCTCAGCTTGCGCTGCTTTTTTCGCTTTAGCACGGGCAATAGCAGCAGCTACGGCTGACTTTTTATCATCAGCGGGAGCTTCATCTTTTTGTGGCTCAGCGCTTTGTTCAGCTTGCGCCGCTTTTTTCGCTTTAGCGCGGGCAATAGCAGCAGCTACGGCTGACTTTTTATCATCAGGTGCTGATGATGACTCGCTCTCGGCAGCTTTTTGTTCTTTATATTTACGCGCTTTTTCTTTACGTAGTGCACGCTCTTTAGCTACTTCACTGTTATCTGGCTCTAGCTCTTCACCTTGCTGTTTTTTCGCTTTGGCGCGGGCAATTGCAGCGGCTACAGCTGATTTTTCATCGCCTTTATCTGATTTATTTTTAACACGAGCGAGTGCATCTGCTACTTTTTGCTTTTCATCGTCAGATTTAGCGGCCGGTTTACGTTTATGGCGGTTTTGACGTTCTTGTTGTTCGCGCTCTAGGCGCTCTTTACGAGCGTCAAAACGCTCTTTTGCTCTATCGGCTTTAATTTTTTCGGCTTGCTGCTCTTTTATTTCTACTTTTGCTACGCGGTAGTATTGCACCAGAGGTATTTCGCTTGGGCATACATATGCACACGCACCACATTCAATACAATCAAATAAGTTGTGCTCTTGTAATTTGTCGTATTCTTTTGATTTTGCAAACCATTGTAATTGCTGTGGTAATAACGAAGCAGGGCAGGCATCTGCACAGGCACTACAACGTATACAGGCTTTTTCGGGGCCTGGTTCTGCCAGCTCTTTATGATCGGGGGCTAAAATACAGTTGGTGGTTTTAATTACACCAATACGAACAGTAGGCAAGGTAAAGCCCATCATTGGCCCGCCCATGACAACGCGCTGCTGTGGTACGGGTGAAAAACCTTGGCAATCAAGTAGGTGTTTAACTTCAGTGCCTAATAATGCCCATACATTACCCGCATTATGAATGGTGTTGCCTGTTACTGTAACAACGCGTTCAATAAGCGGTTTACCTTCGTATACTGCCTGCTGCACAGCAAACAAAGTTCCTGTGTTGTGCACTAAAATACCAATATCGGCCGGAATACCGCCACTAGGTACTTCACGGTTTGTAAGTAATTTAATTAATTGTTTTTCGCCACCTGATGGATAAACAGTAGGGACTGTTTGAATAACAATATTGGTTTTGTGCTCTGCGGCACTTTTCATAGCCGCTATGGCTTCGGGCTTATTATCTTCAATGCCAACAATACACAGTGTCGGGTTTAAAATTTGTTGCATTAGCTCAATGCCTTGCACTACTTGCTTGGCATGTTCACGCATTAACACATCATCGGCTGTTATGTATGGTTCGCACTCAACAGCATTAACAATTAAAAACTCAATAGGTTGTTTTATATCGGCTTTTACATAAGTAGGAAAGCCTGCTCCACCCATACCACTTATACCTGCTTGATGAATTATATCGACTAATTCATCGTGGCTAAGCTCACTTGGGTTAGGGGGAGGAGTCAGTTCGCACCATTGATCCTTGCCATCAGGCTCAATAATAATACTTAGCTCAGGTAAAGCCGATGGATGCGCCGAAGGCATAGAGGCAATATCTGTTATGGTACCAGAGCTGGGCGCATGTACAGGCACAGACCAATTCGCAACGGGCACGGTAAGTGCTTGGCCTTTTAATACCTGTTGGCCTTTTTCTACAATTAATTTACCGTTAGCACCAATGTGCTGTTTAATTGGTACAACTAATTTATCAGGTAGAGGGAGCCTAGCAATACGCGCACTGTTAGAGAGTGTTTTTTGTTGTGGTGGATGCACGCCGCCTGGGAATGCCCAAACAGTGCCTTTTTTAATTTGTTCAAGTAACTTTTCCACTCAAACCTCTAATCTATTTGCGTGACAGGAATGGCATCAAGTTGCCATTTCCAGTTTTGTTTTGTTTCGGCTACAGGCAGCATATCAATGCAATCTACAGGGCAGGGCTCTACACATAAATCGCAGCCGGTACATTCTTCTATTAGTACAGTGTGCATTTGGCGTGTAGCACCAACAATGGCATCCACAGGGCATGCCTGAATACACTTAGTACAGCCTATGCACTCGTCTTCGCGAATATAGGCCACTGTTTTTATCGGCTCTGCTTGCTCACCACCGGCAAGCGGTTTAGGCTCAACGCCCATTAAATCGGCCAGTTTTTTAACCGTTGCTTCACCGCCTGGTGGGCATTTATTAATTTCATCCCCGTTGGCAATTGCCTCAGCGTAAGGGCGACAGCCCGGGTAGCCACACTGGCCACACTGGGTTTGCGGTAAAATGGTATCTATTTGCTCAACAATTGGGTCACCTTCTACACGAAAGCGAATAGCTGCAAAGCCTAAAATAAGTCCAAAAACAAGCGCTAGCGAGCCAAGCGCTATCAAGGCATATATTAAGGTCATATTAAAACTTCACTAATCCGGTAAAACCCATAAACGCCATCGACATTAAGCCGGCGGTGATCATGGCTATTGAGGCGCCTTTAAACGGGGTAGGAACATCTGCAGCAGCAAGGCGTTCGCGCAGCGCTGCAAATAATACAAGTACTAATGAAAAGCCAACGGCTGCGCCAAAACCATACACGGCCGATTGTAAAAAGGTGTGATCTTCTTTTATGTTAAGAAGCGCAACACCTAATACCGCACAGTTAGTGGTGATCAGCGGTAAAAATATACCCAGTAACCGGTATAAAGTTGGGCTTGTTTTACGCACAACCATTTCGGTAAATTGCACAACTACAGCAATTACTAAAATAAAGCTCATGGTGCGCAAAAATTCGATATCTAGCGGTGCTAAAATATATTGATTAACTAAATAGCTTGTAACAGAGGCAAGAGTAAGCACAAATGTGGTTGCTAAAGACATGCCAATTGCGGTATCAAGCTTGCCTGATACACCCATAAATGGACATAAGCCTAAAAATTGTACTAATACAAAGTTATTAACTAGAACGGTTCCAATCAATAACAAGACATATTCTGTCATGTGTGCCTCGCGCTATTAAAATCCTGTGTATTATCCTTTTTTCTGCCCCGATAAACAACATATGCGAGTCGTTATCAGTTAAATAAACAGGGTAAAATAATTAAGCGATCACAAAGCTGTAAAATTTATGTGATTTTAAAGTAAGCGAAAATTAAACAGCTAAACGCAAAAAAGAGCACATGTGCTCTTTTTTACTTTAATTAAGGGTTGGTGCTAAATATCTTTAGGTTTTTCTATGTAATAACCTTGTACGCCGTCTAGGCAAAGCGTTTCTACTATGTGTTTTTCTTCTTGGCTTTCAACGCCCTCTGCAAACACACTCACACCAATGCGGTGGGCTAAATCAACCATTAGGCGCATAAAGTATTGATTGTTTTTATCATCTTCTAGGCCGCGGGTGTAACTTGCATCCATTTTAATAAAGTCGGGTTTTAAATCACGGAAAAACTTAAACGAAGTTAATCCTACACCAAAGCGTTCAACCGTTACGCGGGCCCCTACACGATGCACCATATCAATAAAGCGTTTACTGGCTTTAATATTTTGCTGTAGGCCAAACTCACTTACTTCAAATACTAATTTAGAGGCTATATGTGTATCTTTTAATAAGCGGCGTTCTAACCAAATAACAAATTGGTCGTTATGGGCGCTTGAGGCGGTTACATTCAGGCCAAAAAACTTTTCAGACAGGTTGCGGCTTTTAATTTTTTCAAGTGACGAGTCAATAATTAAGCGGTCAATTTCTATGGCCATGTCGAGCTTTTCGGCCATAGCTAAAAATGAGGCCGTAGGAAGCACTTGGTTATCTTCGGTCTTAAAACGTACTTGTATCTCTGCATAAGCCTTAATACTTTTACCCAGCGGCATAATATTTTGCATTACTAAGTGAACACGTTTTGATTCAATTACTTCGTTAATCACTTTACGCCAGTTTTGGTTACCAAACCCAGCACTTACATTATTAACTAAATCGGTTTCGCGCTGCACATGCCATGCATTTACTTGCTTAGATTGCGCCATGCTCATTGCGTTATCTACAACCGATAATAGCTCGCCCAGCGGTTTGCCTTTTTCGTAGCCTACAATACCCGTATTAGCCACAGAGCTGAGCTCCTGATTTTGCTGGTATTGAGTAAAGCGCGATTGCAGGTTTTCACCAAAACGCTCTGCTTCTTTAAGAGGGGTATTAGGTAATACTATGGCAAAGTCTGAGCTATTTAGCCTAAATACTTGGCTGCCGGTGTAAGTGCCGCTTATATGCTTAATTATATCCGCCACACCTTTAACGTAGTCATCACCTTTTTGATAGCCACGGCTTTGGTTTATTGATTGCAGCTCACTACAGCGTACAAGCGCTAGCGAGCCAAAGGTACTGCGCTCACTGTTTTCGATGTGCTTTTCGTAATATTCAACAAACATATTACGGTTACCTAATTCGGTAATAACATCTTTATAGGCTTCTTGCTTAATGCTTAGGGCAGCGTTTTGAATATCATCATTTTTATTTTTCAAAAAATGCGAAAGGCGATTAAAGCTAGGGACTAAATCTTTACCTAGTTTTTTCATTTTACTGGCATCAAGCGCGGTATCTAGGTCGTCGCCAATTTGATTTTGGTTAATGTAAATGTCTATTACATCGGCAACGGTCATGCTGATATTTTTATTTAAGCTATGAAAAATAGATTTCATTAATATGATTGGGATAATCACTAAAAAAGCAGAAATAAATATAACTATAAATAACGAGGTTTGTAGTTGCTGCGCTAAACGTTCAATGTTGAGTGTAAATTCTACTTTTATATCTGCGGCGTCGTTAACGGCAAACTGAGGACGAACCGAATTAAAGCTAGATTGAATAAATTCAGCAAACATGGGGAGCTGGGCAGGGGAGTTAACTGAAAATACTTCAGCCCCTTGGTAGTCTCTTAGTATAAAGCTTGAAAATGTTTTACCATCGCCAATCGCTTTTTTTATACTTTCAGGCGAAAGCTCTTCGCTAGTTAAACTGTTAATGTAGCGTGTTACACTGGTTTGTGCTGACGTTTGCGCTTCACTTACTGCATTATTAAAGCTTACAGAAATGAAGTAGCTTCCAGCCGCAACACATACAAGCCAAGACAGGATTTGTATAAAAATAAGTTTTTTAAAGCCAGCCATGTTATCAATCTTTTAATAGTTCAAAAGGAAAGGAATCAGGTCCTTGATCATTCAACTAATAGCAACACATTAGAATAGAAATTATGTTTTAGTTATAAAGCAGAAGAGTAGTGGAAAATTACTGAAATGTCTATGAAATTCTTATGATTGGCTCCCCCTCCCCGACTCGAACGGGGGACCTGCGGATTAACAGTCCGTCGCTCTAACCAACTGAGCTAAGGGGGAAGCGTCATGCCTTTCAACGGGGCGAAATATTAATGATGGAGGTGCAAAGTGTCAACATATAAAAGTCATAAATTTAAAAAAGAAGTTTATTCGTTGTTTTTATGTTCGATCTGCGCATTTTATAACTCTATTTAAGCAAAACACGGTAATAATTCTCTATTTAAACATGCACCAATACAAAAAAAGCAGCGAACATAAAACAGCCATTGTTTAATTTATGTGTAAAAAATCCGCTTGAGGCAATATTTACTCCGTTAAATCAGTAAATTTGTATTTAACCTTATCGTCATAAAATAAAGAATAAATTTCACTAGCAGATATTTTTGAAAAATCCAGTAGGGCAGTTTTTTCGTAATACGGCATTTAAGGAGGGCTAAACTAGCAAAGCCTTGGCTGGGAACTTTATTTTAAAAAGCTGCACAAAAACAAAACAATCAATAAGTTGCTAAATATTTACCTTAACTTATCAAGTCACTTGTATCTGCATTAGGCACGAAGATTTAGCTTAGCTTAATTTTTTGTTTGCAAGCATTGATAAGTTTTTAACTTTAGTTTTGAGCAAAGGTTGGACCTGAGCTTATTTTAAGCCAGCGCGCAAGCCTTTATAAATGCGGGCTGAGCTGAGTTATCCACGGTTTCTGTGGATAACTCTGTTTATGAAACTTTAAGAACAGTGCCCCGACCAGAGTTTTAGGGCGCTACAACGATTTCAAGCTTTTAAAACGATTTTTTTATTGCTATAAAAAACATAGAGTTATAAATGCATGCTGAACTACCCAACAACGATGAATAAATTAATTCGTTACGATAAGGATTAATATTGTGCTGTGTAAAAATTCAGCGAATTTGCAAGGTTAAATGTTAAAAAAGTAATATAAATGTTCACTTATTGTTTTTTAGCTCACTAAAGGCTTATTTGTGCACAAATGCTTAAAAATTCAACTTTAGTTATTTTTATGACTGTTGTTTTATTATCAGTGTTAAATCCATTGATAAATCCGTGGCTTGAATTGCTATGATGCTTTAAAATGGCTCGCTCAGTAATAGAGGCTAATTTATTCCATGCGCGAAACTTCACATTCTCAATCACGCCCAGATTTACTTAACGATCCCATCTTGCCTACATTGAAAAAAATGACCATCCCGATGATATTTGGCATGGTCACGCTGATGATGTTCAATATAGTTGATACATTTTTTATCAGTATGTTGGGCACAGAGCCCCTTGCGGCGGTAAGCTTTACGTTTCCGGTCACTTTTACGGTAATAAGCCTAGCCATAGGCTTAGGTATTGGCACATCAGCGGTTATAGCTAAAGCCTTAGGCAGTAATAAAATAGAAGAGGCGCGTTTTGATGCCAGTGTGTCGCTTATTGTGGCGCTTCTATTAGTTATTTTACTTTCGTTTGTTGGATATTTACTAATAGACCCAATATTCACTTTATTAGGGGCCGGACAATTAGTGCTGCCACTTATCCATGAGTATATGAATATTTGGTTTATTGGCAGTGTGTTTTTAATCACCCCCATGATAGGTAATTCGGTATTACGAGCCAGTGGCGATACTACAACACCCAGCATAGTAATGGGTGGAGCAGGGCTTATTAATGCCATACTCGATCCTATATTAATCTTTGGCTGGGGCCCAGTGCCGGCATTAGGCATTCAAGGTGCCGCTATTGCCAGTGTTATTGCCTGGGGCGTAGCGGTTATTATTATTTTGTATGTGCTGGCAGTTAAAAAGCGGTTATTAAGCTTAAAAGCCGGTAATCAAACTGCGGCAAGTGCAATTAAAAAAGTACTTAAAATAGGCTTACCCGCAGCGGGGGCTAACATGCTTACCCCAGTGGCAATGGCTGTAATGACCGCACTCGTTGCTAATCATGGACCCGAAGCGGTTGCCGCTTTTGGTGTAGGCAGCCGTATTGAATCAATTGCCAGTATTTTAGTGCTGGCCTTATCGATGACATTGCCTCCTTTTGTTAGCCAAAACTTTGGGGCGGGTAAATTAGGCCGCGTAAAAGAGGCATACATTGGTACGTTAAAATTTGTGATGATATGGCAATTTGCTATTTATATTTTACTCATTGCACTGTCGGGGGTAATAAGCCAATTATTTGGTAAAGAACAAGCTGTAATCGATGTTATTAAGCTCTTTATATACACCATACCGCTAAGTTATGGTTTTCAAGGGGTGATCATTTTATCAAATTCATCGTTTAATGCTTTACACAAACCTATGAATGCATTGTTTTTAAGTATTATTCGTTTGTTTGTTTTTTACCTGCCTTTTGCTTATATAGGCAGTATGCTAGGTGGTTTAATTGGTTTATTTATTGGCGCTGCAATCGGTAATGTATTCACAGGGTTAGTCGCGTACAAATGGTTTGTAAAAGAGCTAGATGCAATATGCAGTAACACGGTAACGGAGTAAATAAATGAGTGATCACTTTGAGCTAAAGTCACAATTTAAACCCGCGGGCGATCAGCCCACAGCGATTAAACAGCTTGAAGAAGGCTTGGAAGCCGGGCTTGCGCATCAAACCTTACTCGGTGCCACAGGCACAGGTAAAACGTTTACTATGGCCAATATTATCAGCGATTTAAATCGCCCTACAATAATAATGGCGCATAATAAAACGCTAGCCGCGCAGTTGTATGGAGAAATGAAAGAGTTTTTTCCTAATAATGCAGTTGAGTATTTTGTATCTTACTACGATTACTACCAGCCAGAAGCCTACGTGGTCGCCAGCGATACATTCATAGAAAAAGACGCCTCTATTAATGAGCACATAGAGCAAATGCGTTTAAGTGCTACTAAGGCTTTGCTTGAGCGCCGCGATACCATAATAGTGGCCTCTGTGTCGGCTATTTATGGATTGGGCGACCCCGACTCATACATGAAAATGATGCTGCTTTTAAAAGTAGGCGAACAGGTCGACCAACGCGATATGCTGCGCCGCTTAGCTGAGCTGCAATATACCCGTAACGACATTGACTTTAGCCGTGGTACTTACCGTGTACGTGGCGAAGTTGTTGATATATTTCCTGCCGAGTCAGATACCTATGCAGTACGCGTAGAAATGTTTGATGACGAAATAGAGCGCCTTAGTATTTTTGATCCGCTTACCGGTGCGGTAGAAAAACACATAGTACGTGCCACTATTTACCCTAAAACGCACTATGTAACGCCACGCGAAAAAATTCTTGATGCCATAGAAAAAATAAAAGCCGAGCTTAAAGAACGTAGAGCACAATTATTAAGTGCCAATAAATTAGTAGAAGAGCAGCGCATAGCGCAGCGTACACAATACGACATAGAAATGATGACCGAGCTTGGTTATTGCTCGGGCATAGAAAACTACAGCCGTTATTTATCGGGGCGTACACCGGGCGATCCGCCACCCACATTACTAGATTATCTTCCTGATGATGCATTGATGATAATCGATGAATCGCACGTCACCGTATCGCAAATTGGTGCCATGTATAAAGGCGATAGAAGCCGAAAAGAAAACCTAGTTGAATATGGCTTTAGAATGCCATCGGCGATGGATAACCGCCCATTACGCTTTGAAGAGTTTGAAGCCATAGCACCGCAAACGATTTATGTATCGGCAACGCCGGGTGATTTTGAATTAGAGCGCAGCGCAGGCGAAGTAGCAGAGCAAGTTATACGCCCAACTGGCCTGTTAGACCCAGAAATAGAAATACGCCCTGTAAGCACCCAAGTAGATGATTTACTATCAGAAATTTATAAATGTGTAGAAAAAGGTGAGCGTGTACTGGTAACTACGCTTACCAAGCGCATGTCTGAGGATTTAACCGATTACTTAAGCGAGCACAATGTTAAAGTACGTTACCTGCACTCAGACATAGACACAGTAGAGCGCGTTGAAATAATTCGTGATTTACGCGCCGGTGTGTTTGATGTGTTAGTGGGTATTAACTTATTACGAGAAGGCTTAGACATGCCAGAAGTGGCACTCGTTGCCATTTTAGATGCCGATAAAGAAGGTTTTTTACGCTCAGCACGTTCACTTATTCAAACCATTGGTCGTGCTGCACGTCACCTCGACGGCCGCGCCATTTTATACGCCGATAAAGTAACTAAATCGATGGAAAAAGCGATTGGCGAAACACAGCGCCGCCGCGAAATACAACACGCCTTTAATATAGAGCACGGCATTGAGCCGCAAGCCTTGGTTAAAAAGATCACCGATATTATGGATGTGGGCGAAGAAGCCGCACCACAAGATAATCTTAAGCTGGTGCGTAAAGAGTCTAAAAAAATACTCAGTGCGAAAGAAATTGCCACACAAATTAAGCAGCTTGAAAGTAAAATGCATGCTTATGCCAGCGATCTTGAATTTGAAAAAGCCGCCTCGGTACGCGACGAAATACACGAACTACAACAACAGTTGATTAACTAAATGACACCCGATTTTTCGCCCCTAATAAGTGCGCTTGAAGATGCGCCATTACTACAAAACGAACTATGCCGCGTATTTCATGGCCGCGGCCATAGCGTGGCATCGCTAAGCCATATTAATTTAGACTTTTATCCGCCAAGCTTATTTTTAATTTCGTACGATGAAATTGACGAAGCTACGTTAAATACACTGACCAGTACCCTTTGGGCATGGGCGCAGCAGCATCACCCTGAGCTTATTACTGCGCTTGTGTATCAACAGCGCGCGGGTGTGCAAAGTAGTAATCGTTTAGTGCATGGTAATCTTCCTTCACCACATGTGGTAAAGGAAAACGGCATTGGTTTTTTAGTGGATTTAACAAGTCGCCAAAACACCGGAATATTCCCCGATATGCGAAGTGGGCGAGAGTTTGTCTCTGCCAATAGTAAACATGCAAAAGTACTTAATTTGTTTTCGTACACGTGTGGGTTTTCACTTGCGGCAATGCAAGGCGGGGCTGATCACGTAATGAATATGGATATGAGCAAAGGCGTACTTAAAGTTGGTAAGCAAAATCACCAGCTCAATGGTTTTGAACGCGGAGTTAGTTTTTTACCGCACGATATTTTAAAGTCGTTTGGTAAATTAAAAAAAGCAGCGCCGTTTGATTTAATTATTGTAGACCCGCCAAGCTTTCAAAAGGGCAGCTTTATTTTAACTAAAGATTATCAAAAGGTGCTGCGCAGATTACCCGAACTACTGTGCGATACCACACAGCTTTTATTATGCGCAAATAGCCCAGAGCTTAGCGAAGATGCGTTTAAAGCTTTAATAAACGAGCACACCCAAGGCGCAATAGAATTTGTTGAGCGCCTTGCACCCACGGCCCGTTTTGTAGAAGTAGACAGCAATAAAAGCTTAAAGGCGTTAGTGTATAAAACGGCGCATACCGCAACTTATACCAATTCGCAATAATACTTAATCATTTTAAGGGGCTAAACGTGTCGCTATCTGTGTTAAAAAACTCTCATTTAGAACAACTAAATAGCGAATTTTTTGCCTAGCTATCAACACGTTTTTCCAGCCTCAAAATAGATCACTTAATTAAGCTAATTGGTATTAAATGAAACTAAGTAAGCGTTTAAACGCAATTAATGCGTTAATTACTAGCCCCGTTGATGTTATTTGGGATTGCTGCTGCGATCATGGTTACTTAGGCATTGCATTATTAAAGCGCCGCGCTGCAAAACAGGTTAATTTTGTAGATGTGGTAGATAAAATAATGGCCGAGCTGAGCGAGTACTTAGCAAATATTAGCCAAACACTGCCAAGTGATACGCAATATAAAGTACATTGCCAAGATGTAAGAGAAATAAAGCTCGTTCCAAATGCATTAAATACTGTGGTTATTGCCGGTGTTGGTGGCGAGCTGTTACTAAAACTTGTTGCCGGCATTATCAAAAACAATTGCGCTGCATCAGTAGCAAACACCCGCTTTATAGTTTGCCCTATACACCATACTTATCATTTGCGCAGTGGTTTAGCCAAATTAGGCTTTGGCCTTGAAAGCGAGCAATTGATCACTGAAAACAACCGCTATTATGAGCTTATAGAAGTAAGCCAACGTAGCACAGCGTTGCTCACACATACCGGTAACAGCATGTGGGATTTAAATACTGCATCGCACAGGCAATACCTTAAACAGTTACTCACTCATTATAATAAAATGCTTAATAAAGATGAGCTTTATTATCAAAAAGTTATAACAGATTATAAAAAGCTCAGCAGCGCTTAAAAATGGCTTATTTAGCGCTAATAGTGTGATCTAATTTAAGGCGCTAAAACGTAACAACAACATAGATTATATCGCCTTACGCGAATTTATTTGGTTTATGTATGTCAGATAAAAAAAGTCGCATTGAGCCGCTGCTCAGTGCAGAGCAAAAATGGCAAAACAGTTACGAGCAGCCAATTTCGTATGCGCCATTAGTGCAACTTGCTAATAACAGCTGGATAGTTCCACAGCATTTTTTACGCTATAAACACACCTTACAAAGCGTTAATCAGGTTCTTGATAATATTGATTTTTCAGCGCACTTTAGAGTGCTTGCTGCGCAAAAAGATCAGCAACTTTATTTACAAGTTGCCGTGCTCAGCCCCGATAATTACAAAACCAGTAGTTATGCGGGAGAGGGCACAGCAAAAAAATTACTGTTTGGCAGACGCTGGATAGTAGAGGAAAACTTACCCACCTCTGAGCTTATTCAAACAGCGTTTTTAGCGCTTAAAATAGCGCGAGAGCACGAGGTAAGAGAGCTGTTTCAACTTACTCACAGCAATAATACAACCAGTACCCCATTTAATAATCATCATGATTTACCGGTTATGGCACAAAATGCAGAGCTCGTTACTGCACACGCGCCGCCGGGCACAGAGATTATTGAGCAGTTATTAAAACGGGTGTTATTTGCAGGTGCTACGGTATCGCTAAGTGCTATGCAGCAAATAAGCTCACAGCAGTGGTTATACACATTAAAATTACACTGTCATACTTGCCAGCTTATTGAATTTAATAACAAAACCTTTGCATTTTTAACCAGTGATAGCAGCGCAAATAGCTTTTTACACGGCCTTATTAATGCCCTGGTTGATATTAGTAATGAGTATGTGAGTGAGCAATTTAAATACCAAGGGTTTGCCCGATTTAGTAAACACAACTCCGTAGAAAAAATAGGGGAGCTTAGTGTGGCAATGCGTTCACCTAAAGTATTGGGGCTTTGCTCGCTTGGAAAACAACATGCAAATAAGCTTAACTTTGAAATAGATAGCTCTCGTGCGCCACAGGGCTGCGGCCAAGCTATAGATGGGTTTTTAGCTGCTCATGGCATAGAGCAGCCAGAAAATGCCCATTTATATCGTTTTTAAAGGCGGTTAATTTCTTCTTTTGTGGAATAGCTTGAGTCTGTCACTATGGCCTCAAGCGTTTGCACGCGCTCTTTTAAGGCAACCACTTGTGCGCTTACCTCGGCCAGTTGTTTATTCGCATCTTGGTTGCTATCTTGCATTTTGTGTTTAAATTCAAGGTGCTTTTTGTACATATCGTATATAACCCCAGAGCCAACCGATATAAGCACAATAAGTACTATCATTGTAGTGCCTGACATAACCACTTCCTTTTATATTCATCGCTTTAGTTGTGTAAAGTATAACCATATTTTAAAGTGGTTAAACCTGACAATTGTAACTTTATTTGTCGATTGGGACAGCGTGTAGTTGTGTTCATCATTGATACATACGATTTATTGTTTAATACTGATAAAACATAAAGTACGTATTTTATAAGTAATACAGTGAGTTGCTATGTTAAATAATAAAATTCCACCGGTTATTGTAGTCTTGGTTTTTGCAGGCATTATGGCTTTAATCGCGCATTATAGTGTTATTGATTTTACAGCGTTTATTACCTATTTAGCAGCAAGCCTGGTAATCATTGGCTGTGTATTTTGTATTGCCGGGGTGGTTAGCTTTAAGCTTGCCCGTACTACAGTAAACCCTAATAAGCCCGAGCAAGCATCAAAGTTGGTAACTAGCGGCATTTATAAAATTTCGCGCAATCCTATGTATGTTGGTTTTGCATTTATTTTAGCAGGGTGGGGTATATGGCTTAGTTCGCTGTGGGCACTGTTATGCATTATTGGTTTTATTGCGTATTTAACGCTTTTTCAAATAATCCCAGAAGAGCGAGCACTAACTAAATTATTTGGCCAAGAATTCACCGAGTATAAAAACAAAGTTAAACGCTGGCTTTAACTTTCAGTAAAAACAAAAAAGGCTATCGAAATGATAGCCTTTTTGCGTTCATCGCTAATAAGTTAACCGTGCTTTCACTGAAAACCCCATAACTAGTGTTATTCGTACTCGATTGGATCAGTGACGTTATTAAGCTTAAATGCCTCTAAACGTTCTTGGCAGGCGCCACATTTACCACAGGCTTTTTCGCGTCCGTTATAACAAGTCCATGTTTGGCTGTAGTCTAAGCCCATTTTTATGCCGTCGGTTAAAATATCAATTTTGGTGTTATTTAGGTACGGGCTAAAAATTTCTACAGCGTCGTAATTCGCAATACGACATACATCATCCATTTTTTGCACAAACTCAGGGCGGCAGTCAGGGTAAATAGCATGATCGCCCGAATGCGCGCCATAATATACTTTGCTAGCTTTTAAAGACACTGCGTAACCAACCGCCAGCGAAAGCAAAATCATATTACGATTAGGCACTATGGTGCTTTTCATGCTTTCTTCTTCGTAATGACCTTCGGGTACATCAATATCATCAGTGAGTGATGAGCCACCAATAAGCTGATTAATTGCTGATATATCTACAATTTTATGTGGAACATTAAGCTTTTTACACACGTTTGCAGCCACTTCAAGCTCTTTAACATGACGCTGACCATAGTCAAATGAAAGGGCATAAACATCATGGCCTTGTTGTAAGGCTTTATTTAATACGGTAAACGAATCCATACCGCCGGAATAAATAACAACTACTTTTTGCGTCATATCTGGATTGCTCTTTAGTTTTAATAGAGGTTTATATCAGGGCGCGATATACTACACGGCCGCAGCTTAAATAACAATTTTTGGGCAGCGCTTTTTCGTCTTTTATAGTAGCAATGTTGCAGCTAGGCAGTAAGTGAGATCTCTTTTGTACAAAATTAATGAAGTGTTTGAAACCATCCAAGGTGAAGCAAGTTTTACCGGCACACCCTCAATATTTTTGCGTTTGCAAGGCTGCCCTGTGGGCTGTGCATGGTGTGATACTAAACAAACTTGGGAAGTAGATAACGTGTACAAAGTATCCCTTGATGAAACGGTAGAAAAAAAAGCCGACTCAGATCACTGGGCCGATGCCAGCGCCGAGCAAGTACTTGAGTTATTTAAATCGCGTGGTTACAACGCAAAACACGTGGTTATTACCGGTGGCGAGCCATGCATGTTCGACTTAAACCCAGTGTGTAACTTGCTGCACGATAACGGCTTTACTACGCAAATAGAAACCAGCGGCACGTTTGAAATACTTGCCCCAGAGCAAACATGGGTTACCGTATCGCCTAAAATAAACATGCGCGGCGGTTACGAAGTACTTACCAGCGCCATGAAGCGCGCAAACGAAATAAAACACCCAATAGCCATGCAAAAGCACGTAGAAGAGCTTGAAGAGCTATTTGCCAAAACAGGTGTTAACCCTAAGCTTGTTTATTTACAGCCAATCAGCCAAAAAGTGTCAGCCACCAAATTAGCCATCGACACCTGTATTGCCAAAAACTGGCGCCTATCGGTGCAAGTACATAAGTATTTAGGAATTAGCTAAAGGGCAAGGGCAGCTGTAAGTGCTTAGCTTTAAGCGATAAGCTGCTCGGCGTTAAGTTATATTACGTAGATACAAGGTTGGGTTGAGTGAAACGAAACCCAACACCACAACTCACTCTTTATATAAACCACTACACCAGCTTATTTAAACACGTAGGTCGGATAAGCGAAGCGCCATCCGACACAAAAAATTGAATACCGTAAAAATAAATTGGTTTCTGCTAAAAGCTCAGCAAGGGTAGCAACGCTTTTTATTTAATCTTTCTTTAGATATTCAGCTACCTCAAGCACTTGCTCATGAGTGCCTGTAGGTAAAAGTTTGTCTACATTGTAGTCGTAGCATAAATACTCTTCTTTACTCCACACTGAAGACGTTTTGCTCCCAACTAAAAGTTTACTGCCACTTGTGCACTGGGTATAACCATTAGCGCGAGCTGCAATTTGCCAAGTTACATAATTCGCAATAAGCGTTACTAATGAGACTACTAGCATTACACCAATAGCTTGTCCTAATTTCATTTTTACTTTTTCATAAATAGGCTTTTTAAATAACTTCGATAAAATATCTAAAACACCGATAAATGACCCCAGCCATAAAACTATACTGCCGGGAATCATTAAAATATCAGCGGTAGACGATATTATTACTGGATAGTTACTATATGGGTATAAAATTCCTTGGATTATTTCCCTAAAAAGGTAAGAAATCATTAGCCAAGTAACACCAACACTTAATAGAATTGTAAACACAACAGCAAATAAAAAAGTAGCGTCGATATTACTAAATCGTTGTTTTAAAGTTTTTACCACGGATTAACTAACTCATTCATAAAATCATTCAGCTCTTTTTGTTTTGATCTTTACGGTTCTGATTATTGACTCAGTATTAGTAGGTTGGGTTGAGTGTAACGAAACCCAACACTATATACCTTTACTCACTCTTTATATTAAGCAACACATTAGCTTATTAAACACGTAGGTCGGATAAGCGAAGCGCCATCCGAAAAGGCTAGTTAATTTCTTCCCCACAGTGATAGCATTTATTTTTTGGCAGGCGATAGCTAGTAGCTGATTGCATTACTTGGTTTTTCTTACACTTTGGGCAAAAGTAATTAATAACATTCACAATTAGCGTGATTGCAAAAATAAAACTGCCAATATAAAACGGGTTTGTATAAAACTGGCTACTCACTGGTGAAAACATAAAGCCAATAATACATATAATCAATGCGACTAAATACACTCTAAACTTGATTGCCTTACTCAAAATTAAATTCTCCTTTTTTATCTTTTTATCTTTTTATCAAATAGATTGGTATTTAGCCACTTAAAGTTTATTTTGGGTATTTTAAAGTGTAATTAAGGATATACGGAGATCAAAAGTTAAATGGAAAAGTACTTACATATAAAAATGTCAAAAGACATAAAGCTCTCTCCTTTATTAGAAAGTGATGCTCCCGATGTTTTAAGATTAGTTAATGAAAACCGTATTAATTTAGCAAAATATCTTTACTGGGTTAAAGGTGTATCAGACATAGCGTCGGCCCATAAATATATTTTTGAACGAGTAAATAGCGGAAAAAGTGGTTCACGATGGTTCAAAATAAACTTTAAGGGTAAGTTTTGTGGTGTATTTGCTATTAAATCAATATGTCCCGATTCGGCAGTTGCTGAATTAGGCTATTGGTTAGCTCAAAACGCTCATGGTAACGGGATTATTAGTCAAATCATTTCAAAAGCTCCGCAGCTACTCACGAGCACTCATGCTAAATTTATCGAATTTAGGTGCCTAGAGAAAAATGCGGCAAGTATAAAGGTTGCGTTGAAATCAGGCGCTCAGCTTGTAGATGTTATACCTAATTTTTTTAGTTGCGGATGATGTATGGCAGAACCTGAATATTTATAGAGCCGCAGTAAAATAATAAATATGTTCCAACCATCATCACAAAACGTAATCATAAATATCATATTTGATAATTTTTTGTCCTCACTACATTCATTTATTATGGCTAATTAATCCCCTTTAATTACTTTTAACGCCCTTGCCGTTAAGGAACATGCCATGAATAAAAAAGAGTTAAACCGTAGAGACTTCATGAAGTTATCGGCAGCAGGGTTGGGTGCTGCAGCACTGCCTATGCTGTTTACAGGTTTAAATGCTAATGCCAACCTGCAAGTGGCTGGTAAAGGCGGGCAAGAAAATGGCTTAGCCGATTCGCCAATGCCTTACCCGCGCACGTTTTCGCATATTGGTGTGTCAGTGCCAAACTTAGAACAAGCCGTTAAGTTTTACACTGAGCTGCTAGGTTGGTATTTAATTATGAAGCCTACAAAAATAACAGAAGATAAATCACCCATTGGTGAAATGTGCACAGATGTATTTGGTGCTGGGTGGGGCAGCTTTAAAATAGCTCATTTATCAACAGGTGATAGGGTGGGCGTTGAGTTATTTGAATTTAAAAATCAGCAAAACCCTAAAAATAATTTTGAGTATTGGAAAACGGGGATATTTCATTTATGCGTACAAGACCCTGATGTAGAAGGCCTCGCTGATAAAATAGTGGCTGCGGGCGGTAAAAAGCGTATGAAAGCGCCGCGTTATTATTACCCAGGAGAAAAACCATACCGCATGATTTACATGGAAGACCCGTTTGGCAATATTTTAGAAATTTATAGCCACAGTTACGAGCTTATATATTCAAGTGGCGCATATAGTTAATTAACTATGTAACGTGCAGCTGTACTCAAACAAACGTCAATAAAAAAGCGTTGCCCTAGAGCAACGCTTTTTTCTATTTTTTGATAGCTGATAGCTGATAGCTGATAGCTGATAGCTGATAGCTGATAGCTGATAGCTTACTTATTCCGCCGCTAAGTAATCCAACACCACTTGATGATGATCTTTGGTTTTAAATTTATCAAATAAGTGTTTAATTTTACCGTCTTGGCCTACTAAAAATGTTAGACGGTGAATACCATCGTACTCTTTACCCATAAACTTTTTGTAGCCCCATACACCAAATGCTTCTGCAATGGCGTGATCTTCATCAGCTAATAAATCAAAATTAAGTTCTTTTTTAGTTTCGAAGTTTTTAAGGCGCTTGATTGGATCTGGGCTAATACCGACAACACGGGTATTAAATTTAGCAAGTTCACTTTGTTGGTCACGTAAGTTCTCGGCTTGAACCGTACACCCTGGTGTAGAGGCTTTTGGGTAAAAGTACACCAGTACTTGTTGCTCTTTTAACAGCTCGCTTAATGTGACTGTTTCGTCGTTTTGGTTTTGTAAGCTAAATTCTGGTGCTGTATCACCGGCTTGTAATGGACTAATTTTGTTCATGCTGTGCTCCTTAGCGAATTCGTTTAAAAATATAATCTACGTTAAGACTGTGCGAAAGGTTTTCAAAGGTCACTTTAAATTGGTCTATATCAACCTCTACTGGAATATTAAACTCAATTTCGCAGCGCATTTTAGTGTCGCTTTCTTCATCGTAGGTGTCTGACTTTAATGAGCAGATACTAATGTGGTGATCGGCAAAAAAACGCGTTACTTTGCTTAGTGTACCTGGGGTGTCTATCCCAGTGTATTCAAGGGTGTAGCCTGCGCAAAACTCACTTTCGGTGTGGCGAGTGGTACTGCGCTTCATCATGGTGAGTAGGCCCAGCTCCATGCCTTTAGTAGGCAAAGTGTGCTCTATGCGGCTAATGGCCGACATATCGCCGCTCAGTAGCATGGTAAAAGTAAATTCGCTACCTAAAATGGCTATTCGGCTATCTACTATGTTGCAATGACAATCACTTACAAGCTGAGTAAGTTCACTTACAATTCCCGGTCTATCTTCGCCAATAGCGGTTAAAACAATTTGATGATTTGAAAATGCAGTCATGAAGTTTAATACCTACGTTTTTTGAAATATAACAACCGAGTTGGTATAGCCCTTTGCCCATACAATACGTTGCATGGCGGCGAAGTTTAACACAAAAAGTGCTCTAAACTACATAGGTGCTTAATTAAAGGCGCTTTATAGCATTGTGTTCCTTGTTTTTACAGGCACAGGAAAGTACCATAGCTAAAATTTGTCTTTTTGTTGTTATAGATTTTATAACACCAAGGTGTGAACTTTATTGCAATTAGACAGCCAAATAATAAATGTAAAGTTAATGTTGATTTTACACTGAACCAAATTCGGTATTACCCACTCATATACGTGTAAAACAATTAAAGGGTATGCTAAGGAGAAATATCTGTGCAGTATTGGATCCCAAAAGCACTTGCAGTGAGTGTATTGGTAAGTTTATCAGGGTGTAATGTTTTTATTAATGAAGCGCACAACGAACGTAATTATCGTACCCACGAAGGTGTTAAAACTCCGCCATCGTTATCGCAACCCGCGCAAGATCCGGTTTATAAAATGGATGTGGGCCAATACGATAACAATCCTGAGGCAACAAACTATCGTCCACCAGCACAGGTTTTAACTGTTGCTAAAGGTAGCTGGGTAGAAGAGGGCGACAAAAAAGCTCGCGTTTACTTTGATAAAAACGACGGAATAGTTGATTTAGATGAATTTGTTTGGGATTCAATTAAAGCGGTTATTGCCGAAAGTAATGCAACGACCACAAAAGAAGATAAGCTACTTGGTATTATCGAAACCGATTGGTATGCCATAATTAAAGCGGAAGAAAGCTGGTTATGGGGCGATGAGGTAAGCGAAAACCAAGAGCGTTTTAGATTCACAATTGAAGAAAAATCGCATCAGCGTACTGCGTCGTTGCGCGCTGAGCTTATCGATTTTAAAGGCGATGACACCTTAACCGATTTGCTTAAGCAGCAACTAGAAGTGCGCGCGCTTAACCAAGTTGTGGCTGAGTTTGATTACCGCTACCGCCAGTTAGAATTAGAAAACCGTAAGCGCCAAGGAATTATCTCGCTTGAAATGGGCTTTGATAACAAAGGCAATGCTGCACTTGTTACTGAGCAATCATACGATGCAGTATTTGATCGTTTCTCGGGCTTTTTAGAGCGTTTATCGTTTACTATTGTTGAGATTAAAACTGACACTGGCTTAATAACTGCCGACTACAACAAGCCACAAAGCAGTGTATGGGATTCAATTTGGGGCGACGAAGTTGCGCAGCTTCCTATTGAAGAAGGGCAATACCAAATTTTAGTGAGTAAAACTAAAGAAGGCGGTACAAGTTTGACCTGGATGGACGACAAAGGTGAAACACTTGAGCCTGGTACCATGAACGGTTTACAGCAAGCGTTAGAAGCAGCACTTATACAGCGCGGCATTAAAATTTAAATAATTAATAATAAACTTTTACTACAAAAAGAGCGCTTTGCTCTTTTTGTAGTTTTTATGGGTTAAAAAATATGTCTCAGTTACCTCCTCGCACACACTATACGTGGCGCACTTGGTTTACTTTTTTAGTACCGTCGTTAATTGGTGTTTTTTTGTTTATGACACCTATTCCTACCGCCGACGGGATGACCATTCCTATTGCGTTAATGGCTAAAGGCGTGCAAGCGCTTATGGCGGGCTCCGCGCAAGCTATTATTACCTTAATTATTTGTATTACTGGCGTTATGTCGGTGATCACTAGAGTATTTAAACCCGCCGCTATTTACCAGTCGCCTTTATTAAAACACTTGTTTGATGTAAGCATAATTTGGCTGGTAGTGCGCTTATTTGGTATGGCATTTGTGCTAATGACCCATTTAGGGTTAGGGAGCGAGGCAATTACCTCAGCAAACACAGGCGCTTTGGTATTAAATGATTTATTACCTGTGTTGTTTTCGGTATTTATACTAGCCGGCTTATTACTGCCATTATTAATTAATTTTGGGTTATTAGAGCTTGCAGGCACCATGCTTACAAAAATTATGCGCCCAGTATTTGGCGTACCAGGGCGAAGTGCGGTTGACTGTACTGCGTCGTGGTTAGGTGATGGCAGTGTAGGCATACTTATGACTGCAAGGCAGTACGACCAAAAACACTACACGCAACGTGAAGCGGCTATTATTGGTACTACGTTTTCGGCGGTTTCAATTACCTTTAGCTTAGTGGTTTTAGGCCAAGTAAAATTAGAGCACTTATTTGCCCCATTTTATGCCACCGTGTGTTTAGCCGGTGTGGTTGCCGCTATTATTGTGCCGCGTTTACCGCCACTTCGTTTTAAAAAAGATTTACTCATTGATGGCAGCGAGCCAAATCGCGATGCAGAAGCTATTCCAAATGGCAAAACCTTAGTGGGTCATTCGCTGGATGTTGCATTAGCTAAAGCCAATAATTCATTAGGTTTTAAAGGTACTTTAAAAGAGGGCGTGCATAATGCCCTTGATATGGTGTTTGGTGTACTGCCTGTTGTAATGGCCGTAGGAACATTTGCACTTATTATTGCTGAGTACACGCCGGTATTTCAGTATTTAGGTATGCCGTTTGTGCCATTTTTAGAGTGGTTACAAGTACCCGAGGCACAGGCCGCGGCACAAACTATTATGGTGGGATTTGCCGATATGTTTATTCCGTCAATTTTAGCTGCGGGCACCATTGAAAGCGATATAACGCGCTTTATTATTGCCGCAATGAGCGTAACTCAGCTAATTTACATGTCTGAGGTTGGCGCACTTTTACTGGGCAGTAAAATACCGGTAAATATTGTTGAGCTGTTTGTTATATTTATTTTACGTACACTTATTACGTTGCCGGTTATTGCCTTAATGGCGCATTGGTTAGTTGGCTAGTAGCGTATTTTAATTATAAAAAGCCCTGATTTATCAGGGCTTTTTTACTAGTTATTTCAATTTACCCTAATGCTTAACATTTTTAAGTGGTAAATTGATACTCGTTGCGAGGATATACTAAAAGCGCCTTGCGACTGAAAGCGTTAAAAAGTTTAAACCCGGGTTAGGCTCTTTAAATCCGGCGTTTGAGTAATGAATAACCCGAAGCGCTACGTTAGTGTGGCCAAAGTCTGCAACTAGGCCAATACGGTCTTCAAATTGATAGTGAGTGCTAATGTTTTTACCCGCAAATTTAGTCTCATCAATAAGCGATACACCAATACCTGCCTCAATATAAAATGGGGTATTATGAAAACTAAAAGCAGGAAATTGCAGCACGGGCGACATAGCCAACACAAGATTAGATTGCGAGTTGTCACCATGGCGGTATTCCCACATATTAACGCTGGTTTCAAAATAAAAGCGCGCATCGCCTACTAAGTTTTGTAAGCTAGGGGCATGATATTGATAAGCCAGCTTAACGCCATTCACGTTGCCTTCGCCTTTGAGAATATCTACGGCGTAACCGTGATTAGACTGTGCAAACGCCGATTTACCCCATACTGAAATAATTAAAAATAAAGTAATAGTGAAAGTTTTATATACCGTTTTCATAACTGCCAAATTGCTGTGTGAGTCGAATTAGTAATTAAATGATAAGGGCGGGGTATTTACATTTTCAATGAGGACAAAATACCGCTTGTTTATGGGGTGTTAACAGGGGGTACTTAACTGACTGAAATTTAATAGTTTATTTTATTGGTGCAAATTTGGCATTAATAAGGTGCTTTTTTGTGTCTTTTTTTGTGAGTTAAAATCGCGTAATTTAGCTACATCTTAATCACACACATGGTCACGCTTATGAAACTTTTTAACACTCTATTTATTGCTGCTACCTTATTTAGCAGCGCGTTATTTGCGCAAACATCGCAGTCACCTCAACATATGCTTGAGGGCGTTGCAGATACGCTTTTTAGCGACATTGCTAAAGTAAATGCAAAAGGTGATGCGAGCAAAGCCGATATGGCGCGCATTGTAGAGACGCGTTTAATGCCAAATATAGATATTAAGTTTGTGTCGTTTAAATTGCTTGGTAAACACATAAAAGGTATTGAGCGTGAGCAAGCTGTTCGCTTTATTGATGCAGTAGAGCATTACTTAACAGGCACTTACGCAGGTGCGCTTATGAAGTACACCGGCCAGCAAGTGGTATTTGAACAAGATACCGCTAAAAGTGACTCTGAGTACGCTACGGTTAAAACGCAAATTATTGAGCCAAACGCGCCTGTAATTGATCTGCATTTTAAGCTGCGCCAAGGTAAAGACCAACAATGGAAAGTATACGACATTGTTGCCGAAGGTATTTCGCTTTTAAGCGCTAAGCAAAAAGAGATTATTCAACGTATTTCTGATGTTGGCTTAGAGCAAGTAATTAGTGAACTAAAAAATAAATAGTTCACTCCCTGATTAAGACCCCCTCCAACCAAAAAAGCAGCCGCACTTTAGTGTATTGGCTGCTTTTATATTTTCTTAATATTCATCTACTTTAAGCTCGCAGCAAAAAAAAGGTGTGATAGAATATCACCACGTCGATTAAGCGTGGTGTCAGCTAAAAACTGCTATAACTGACGCCTCATCAAGCTACACTGGAGTTGTGCTGTTTTAATGGAAAATGTACTGATTTGGCCAAAGGAATACCCATTACTTATTAAAGGACTTGTAGAACAAAACGGTGCCTTTATTTTAGATGCTTTAGAAGCTTGGCCTGCATGTCGTTCTACTATTGAAGATGACGGTGTATGCACCACTGTGCTACCACCCATTTACTATTTGATATGGTTAACCCCGCTTGAACCTTTTGAAGAGTGTTATTTTCAGCATATTAGTGAATATGACGAAGATGCGCACGCTTACATTGCTGCTGTCAAAAATCATTATTTAGATAACGAATACACCAGCGAGTCCATGGCACTAATGCTGTGCCAGCGCTTAGAAAAATACGCCAGTGTGGCGGCGCAAAACGCACTTGATACGCCCCTTTCGTTGTTTAGCTTATTATTTAGTAAACGCTATTTTTCGTTAATAGAGCATGCCCTAAACAGTGGTAGCAAATTAAGTGCACACGATACACTAGCGCTCTGGCAAGAAGTTGATTTTAGAGAGCGTTTAAGTGCTTTTTTACCTGAATCGGTCGCCGATTTAAATGAACTTACAGAGCTTGCCAGTCAAAAAGTAGCAAACGGTAAAGACTATTTTACGCTATTAACGCAAGTATCGCCTGATGTTGATTCTATTGTATTGCTTGAAAAAGCATTACTTGCTCATTTAAGTCAAAAAAGCGCAAAGCAAACCATGGCGATGCGTTTTATTGAGCAAGGTGCTACCGGTACCTTGGCTGATGAAAACAATAAAACAGCATTTATGTGGGCAGCCGAAAAAGGCTATGTAAATGTGATAGAAACATTGCTTTCTAAACAAGATCAAAAAGCGCAAGACACTTTAGGTAATACTGCACTGCATTATGCAGTACTGGCCAAAAACGAAACGTTAATGGTGTTATTACTAAAAGCAGGCTACGACTTTAGAGCACGTAATAACGAGGGTTTAAGCTGTTACCGGTTAGCAGTAAGTATTAAAGCAACTAATTTAGTTAAATGCCTTGAACGTGACTTTGGTATAAAAGAGCTTTCGCCAGAAGGGCAATTTAACCGTATTAAAAAGGTGCACGCCTTACACGCAATTGTCACTATTTTATTGCCATTGCAGCTCTATTTCTTTTTTGATGAAAGCATTGCCATAAAAAGTGAACTGACTTTAATTTTTACATTGATTGCATCGGTGTGTTTTTTCTTTGCGGCGAGCTTAAAGCGCTGTGCGCTCTATCCGCATATAAAGCACCCGTGGGGATTATTTGTGTTGCGCGTTTTTTCGTTGTTGAGCTTAATAGCACAGCTTGGATTAGCCAGTATAGTTGCTCTCGCTGCGCTGAGCGAACTGGTATAACGCTTAGCAAACTAAAAGCCTAAAAAAACGCGCTTACATTGTTATGTTAAGCGCGTTTTTTTGTATGTATAAGCTATTATATCAATCCGCAATAATATCTAATCATTTTGCGGGGCTAAACGTGTCGCTATCTGCGTTAAAAAACTCTCATTTACGACTGCATGGATGCAGAAGGTAGAGCAATGCAGGAGCAATTGCCGAGAACAACTAAATAGCGAATTTTTTGCCTTGCTATCAACACGTTTTTCCATCCTCAAAATAGATCACTTACTTATGCGGATTGGTATTATTTCAACTTTCAACTTTCAACTTTCAACTTTCAACTTAAATACTTAATTTTGCGAATAAGCATTATTTATTGTATTCGTTAGCAGCTTTTTCCTCTGCGAGCTCTTCTTTAAGCTTACGTATTTTTAAGCCTTGCTCTTGCCCACGGTGCCTTGCGTAATACGTGCAGCCAATAAACATGGCAGAGGCAAACACAAGCTCTAATAACACCCATATTAGCTCATCAGGTGCAGCCCATAACATGGTCAAGCCGTGTATAAAGTACAACATAACAACAAAGTTAGCCCATGCGTAAGTGTAGGTGTTGTCTTTAATAAAGCCTCTTAAGGGCAACAGTAAAGGAATAATAGGCACAAACAGCGATACAAAACTTGCGTTGCCATTTAGCGGAGGTACAAAGTACATCCACAGTGGAAATAAAAGTAATAAACCCACATAGCCAAATATAGCGGTGCGCTGAAATTTTACAGTAATCGGCTTTTTAGCAGGGGTGTCAGCGGTATTCATTGAAGTTTTCTCGCAATGTGAGTAAGGCGTTTACCAACGCTTTGGCATATTTTAATTTCATCTTTACTTAAGGTATTAGTATTGCTGCTGCCGGCTACATGCGTCGCCCCGTAAGGTGTGCCGCCAGTTTGCGTGGCTAGTAGCTCAGGTACTTCGTAAGGTACCCCTAATAACATCATACCGTGGTGTAGTAGCGGCAATGATAAATTAAGTAAGGTGGCTTCATTTCCGCCATGCATACTGCTTGACGATGAAAACACACAGGCTGGCTTATCTATTAATTGACCTTTTAGCCACAGATCGCTGGTGGTTTCCCAAAATGTTTTTGCTTGCGATGCCATCATACCAAAGCGGGTAGGGGTGCCAAAAGCAAGGCCGTCACAATTGATTAAATCATCTTTGGTAATGACTATATCGTGCGGATTTTTAGCAACAAAGGTACGCAACTCGGCTGTGGCACCCTGTTGTTCTATAGATTCGGCTATTTCGTGCGCCATAGCCTCAACCGAGCCATGGCTTGAGTGGTACAGCACAACAATGCGGGTCGTCATTATAATACGCTTAATACGTTTTCAGGCGGGCGGCCAAGGGCTGCTTTACCGTTGTTTTGTACAATAGGGCGTTCAATAAGTTTAGGGTTGTCTACCATGGCGTTTATTAGCACTGACTCGTTGGTTTCTTCTTTTAGGTTAAGCGCTTTGTATACATCTTCTTTTGTGCGCATTAGCTGGCGAGCTGAGCTGAAGCCTAATTGCTCTAAAAGTTGGCTAATTTGTTCATGGTTAAGCGGTGTTTTTAAATACTCTACTACGCTTGGTGTTACGCTGTTTTGTTCAAGTAATGCTAGAGTTTCACGCGACTTAGAACAACGTGGATTATGATAAATAGTAACTGACATACAATGAGTTCCAAAATGTAATTTGCCGCTATTTTAGGGCAAGCGCTGACAGACTTAAAGTCTTGCCAGCTCTTTTTGTAAACGGCGATACTGAGTAAGCAAGGCTTTTAAGCGTTGTTGTTTAACCAGCTCAGTGGGTTCTACGAAGTTAAGTGCTTTTTGGATTTCGTCTGCGGCTTTAATATACGCGCCATATTGCGATAACACATCAGCATTGGCTTCGTGATAAGCTGCAAGCTTGTCTTGTTTTTTATAGGCATCGGCTAATAGCTGTTTGCCTAAGCTATGATCAGGCTTTTCAAGTAAAAAGCTTTTTAAAATATTTTCAGCTAATTCAAACTGCTCAGCCTCTAGTGCCGCATTTGCATAATTTAAAGTAATAACTTGGTTGTTAGGGCGATAGTTGTTTAGTTCAGCCAAAAACTTTACGGCTTCGTCGGCTTTTTTTTGCGCTATTAGTAAATCGGTATGGGTATCGATATAAAATAAATTTTTAGGGTTTTGCGCTAATAGCGGCTCTAAAATTTCGGCGGCTTCATCTAGTTTATCTTGATCAAGTAAGCTTATGCCCAAGCCGTATTTAAGCGCGGTATTGTTGTAACTGTTTTCGCGCATTAACTTTTTAAACAACGCTTCGGCATTTTCGGGTTTGTTGGCATAACGGGCAAGTACACGGCTTTTTGCTAAATTAAACTCAAGGCTTGGGTTTAAATGGCGTACAGGGTATTGCTCTGCACGCAGGCGTACGTCAGATACACGGCTCTCTGGTAAGGGGTGAGTGAGTAAAAAAGCGGGTGGCTTGTACTTATATCTTATTTGCGCTGCAAGTTTAGTTAAAAACTCACTCGATGCGCGGGCGTCAAAACCGGCGTTATTAAGGGTTTGCATACCAATTCTGTCGGCTTCTTGCTCGGCAGCACGGCTGTGAGTTAGTTGGCTAAACGCAGCTTGAGTTTGGTTAGCCGAAATAATAGCAATACCTGCATCGGGAGCAACAACGGTGGCTAATATACCGGCTATCATGCCTGCAATCGTCAGTGCGCTGTTGTCTTGCTGTTGCTGAATACGACGAGCTAAATGGCGCTGAGTTACGTGCGCTATTTCGTGCCCAAGTACAGAGGCAAATTGGCTTTCGTTATCTGATTGCGCAATAAGCCCAGTATGCACACCAACATGCCCGCCGTAAAAAGCAAAGGCGTTAATTTCGTTGTTATTTACCCAAAAAAACGAAAAAGGAAAACGCACGTCGTTTGCATTAGCTACTAGTTTTCGGCCAAGTGTGGTTAAGTATTCGTCTAAAACGGGGTCGTTTACTACCGGTGATGAGCCTCTTATTTGCATCATCATCACTTCGCCAATGGCTTGTTCTTTTTCAAGTGGCAAAACTTGTAGCGCAGACGTGCCTAAATCGGGTAGCGTAAAGTTTGTTTGTGCCTTTAACGGCTCACTAACCAGTAGGCTAAAGGTAAGCGCGGCACTGCATAAAGTGATAAAGGCTGATTTTAGCTGCATTTTATTCCTTGTTAATTTGTTCACCAATGGCAATTTTTGCTATGTCAATTTCATCGCTGCTTGCACGGCTGTCTTTTTCGCACAATTGGTAGAGTTCTTTTATTGTGACTCCATCAAGCTTTACAACGTTCAATTCCTGTTGCAAAAATTTAATAATTTTATGTACTACCTTATGTGCATGTAAAATAATGGCTTTATCGGCCTTGTCGCCGCGCTCAAAATAAAAGCCAATAAACTTATGGAGCTGATTTATGCGGATCAGGTTTTTCATTGAATGCGGATCCCATACTTTAAACTCCATAAAGCGGTTATCTTTAACGTACTGATCAATAATAATGTCTTTAGCATAGGGTTGCGCCCAAAGCTCAAAGCCACGGTCGGTAAATACTTGGTGCAGTGCTATACGCGGCTTATGCTTGGTGTGTATTTCACCAAAATCATCTTCATAGCCATCAAGTAAGTCTAAGTTCCAATTGCGTTTATTAATTAAGCTTTTTACAGCATTATCAAATCCGTGCTCCAATATTCCTTCAGACTCACTGACCGAAGAAGCAACAAGATGATAAAAAGGCGGGAGCTCTCCCCAGTTTATCTGCTTTTTGTACCAATTAATCTCTTTGAGAGTTGGATTACTAGGTAGTTGCGCTTTATTATGCGTGCCAGGCATTAACTTATCCTTACTGCTAATTATGGTATAAGGATAAACCATTGCAGGGGTGGTTTTAAGAAAAAGTTACTGCTGTTCACATTTTATAAATACAATGACCGACAATATGCGACTTATTATTCATTTTACTTAGCGGGTAAAGTAGTTATGTTAGAGTGCGATTTAAAAAAATTTAAATGCCCACAACAGTTTGTACAATTTAAATTAGCGCTTCGTAGTGCGCAGTCAACTAATAAGGCAATAACGTTTAGTATAAATAACGACGAAAGCGCAGATGATATTACGCGTTTTTTAACAAAAAATGCATATACATATAAATTTGATCAATACCAAGGACTAATACTAGTGGAGCCATTGCATGTTTGAATACGTTAAAACATGGTACGAAAGGAAATTCTCAGATCCTCATTCAGTCACCTTACTTTTTTTACTCATTGCCTCTGTGGCACTACTGTACTTTTTTGGCTCGTTAATTGTTCCTGTATTAGTAGCATTAGTGATTGCTTATTTACTTGATTGGCCGGTGGTGCACTTAGAGCGCTTTGGTTTAAAACGTTTTAGTGCCACTGTTATTGTGATGCTGATATTTACCGGGGTTATGCTTACCCTTATTTTGGTTATTGGCCCAGTACTTTGGAAGCAAACTAGTAATTTAGTACAAGAAACCCCGCACATGGTAGAGCAAGGGAAGTCATTTTTAATGGCCTTACCACAGCAATACCCTAGTTTAATAAATGCCGAGCAGGTCCAAGCTATTGTAGCCAGTGTAGAGGCCAAGGCGTTGGAGTTTGGTCAAGTTATCGTGTCGTTTTCACTCACTTCGTTAAAAGATGTTGTGGCATGGCTTATTTATTTGGTGCTTGTACCTTTACTGGTATTTTTTATGCTTAAAGACAAGCTTGAGCTTACAAGTAGTGCCGCTAAGCTTATTCCGCAGCAGCGCCGGTTGATTTTGCAAGTGTGGCACGAAATGAATCAGCAAATAATGAATTATATTCGCGGTAAAGTATTCGAAATTTTAATTGTGGGTGGCACCTCGTTTATTGCCTTTACTGTACTTGATTTACGTTATGCAGCGTTACTTGGTGTACTGGTTGGGTTTTCGGTTTTAATTCCGTTTGTTGGCGCTGCATTAGTTACCATACCGGTTGCAGCGGTGGCGTTATTTCAATTTGGTATCGAAACACAGTTTTGGACGGTGTTAATAATATACGGAATTATTCAGGCGCTCGATGGTAATGTATTAGTGCCCTTGTTGTTTTCCGAGGCGGTTGACTTAAACCCGGTATTTATAATTGTTGCAGTACTATTTTTTGGTGGCTTATGGGGATTTTGGGGCGTGTTTTTTGCTATACCTTTAGCATCACTTGTAAAAGCATTAATTAATGCCTGGTCATCAACACACGAAGAAATAGCAAAAGAGCTGGCAGAGTAACGCAATATACTTTTAGTTTAAAAAAGCATAGTAAACGCACCTAAGTTACTAATTGATTATTACCCAATGTGAATAAACTTATGTACTATTGGGTATAAGATATATTTTTTAGTAATAAAGGTGCGTTTTTAATGTCTGAGTTTTTATTGCACGATGAACAAGCTGCCCAAGTTTATCTTGATGCAAACGCTACAACGCCTGTTTTACCCTGTATTGCCGATGTGGTGTCGCACACCATGCAAATTTGTTTTGGTAACCCCTCTAGCCCCCATATTAGCGGTATACAAGCTAAGTACTTATTAGAACAAACAAGGCAAAATGCACGTAAAGTGATTGGCGCGCCCGATGGCGATATTCTTTTTACCTCAGGCGCGACAGAGGGCATACAAACAGCCATTGTATCAACGCTCATTCATGCTAAAAATCATACGATTAAAAACCCTGTATTATTGTACGGGGCAACTGAGCACAAAGCGGTGCCTAATACGTTAAAACATTGGAATAGCGTTTTAGGTATTAACGCCCAATTACTGGCTATTCCTGTTGATAGCAAAGGGGTTTTAGATTTAGCGTTTATTAGTGAGCACATAAATAACGCGCTAATGATTTGTACCATGGCGGTTAATAACGAAACCGGTGTTTATCAAGACCTAAACGCTATTGAGCATACTATTCGTAGTCGTAATAAGTCAGTATCTTGGATGGTTGATTGTGTACAAGCTTTAGGTAAACAGACGCTCGCGCTTAGCCGTACCAGTATAGATTATGCCCCGTTTTCGGGCCATAAACTGTATGCACCAAAGGGAATTGGTTTTTTATATATTAAAAATGGCAGCGCCTACACACCATTTATTGCGGGGGGCGGGCAAGAAAGCGGCATGCGCTCTGGCACCGAAAATTTACCAGGCATAGCAGGGCTTAATAAATTGTTTAACTTGCTGCTAGATCAAAACGACGACACATTTAAGTCGGTTGAGGTATTAAATAGCTATCGAGCACAACTACTTAATGCGCTGAAAAGTACCTTTGGAGATATAACCTTTAATCACGAGTTTTCACATTCTGTGCCTACCACCCTTAATTTTGCTGTCGATACGCTTACCTCCAAAGAGGTTATTGATTTATTTGACGCAGCAGGCATTAGAGTCAGTGGTGGCTCGGCGTGCAGTACCGGTGCAACGCGTAGTTTTGTGCTTGATGCAATGGGAGCCACTAATTGGCAAAGTGAAAACGCCATTAGGTTGTCGTTTGGGCCTGCTGCAACACAAGCGCAAATTAGCCAAGCATGCAAACGTATATGCTCGCTAAAGGCGGTATTAGAGGCCAATTGCTTAATAGTTTCTGATAGTGCGTCGCCAAAGCAAGAAGTGTGCGCGCTGGGATTAACACAGTTTAGACATAAAGGGGCGTGTAGTTGGCTGTATGTGAGTGACGACAACAGCGCCGTTATTATTGACCCGGTAATAGAGCTTATTCCGCGCTTTGAAAACATAGTAAGCACACAACAGCTCAACGTAAAAGCAATTTTAGATACCCACCATCACCAAGATCGCCCAAGCGCAGTGGCTTTGTTAAATGAAGTACTGGGCACAACACATACGATGCAAAATAGCATTGAGCTTGGTACAAAAACGCTAACCACAAAGCCAACCCCAGGGCACAGCAAAGACAGTGTGAGTTATTTATTAAAAGAGCGCGCCACAAACCATGTTGATTATTGTTTTTGTGGCGATTTAATTTTACCGGCAGGGCTTGGTAATACCTCGCTTGAAGGGGGGAGTGCGACACAAATGGCACACTCGCTTATTAGCCTTGGCGAGCAAATAAGTGATGATACGGTTATTTGTTCTGGGCATGACTATCAGCAATGCTTTGCCATAAACTGGCGTACAGTACGCGCACAAACGCCTTTGCTTAACCCATTATTAAATGAAGAAATAAATACAGCGCAATTTGTGCAGCTAAAAGCACAACACGATCAGCTGCATATACAAACTAGTAGCCAATTGTGTGGCTATGTACAAGCAGCGGTCCAATCACACACCAAGCAGCTAGACTTTGCACAAGCCAAAACGCTATTAACGCAAAAAGATGTGTATTTAATTGATACTCGTGAACCGTATGAACATGGTGCAATTAACGTGGCGGCGCTTTTTGCCGCGCCTTTAGCCAATACGTTTAATATTTCACTTAGCCGTATGGCTAACGCCATAGTGCAAAATCAATTAAACCCGCAGCATACTTATATTTTATTGTGTAGAAGTGGCAATCGCTCTAAAATTGCGGCAGCTAATTTACAGCAGTTAGGCTTTAAGAATATTTATAACGTAGCGGGTGGCTTGGCCTTGATGAGCTAATTTTTGGCCTAAATTTGTAAGTGTTTTAACCACTTTAATAGCCAGGCATCTGCCGCGCATGCATTTTATGCGTAATTCATGAATATTTAATAAATGTTGATTAAACTGTTAAATGCTTAAAATTTGTGGGTAATTAATTCATAAAATTTTTATGATACCGGTGTCAAAAGTAAAAAATTGCGTTATTATCTGCATCATAAATTATAAAAACAGCATTTTTATTGCTTTTTTCGTTATACTACGCGCTTGCTTTTTTATTAGCACTACGCGCAATTAGCGAAGTCTTTTTACCTAAAACTGTTTTTAAATCATTAGTTTAAATATTTTAGAGGATATTTACATGTCTAATCGTTCGCAATTAGCAAGTTGGCAAGCACTGCAAAATAGTGCTGCGCAGATGAAACAAACCCATCTAAAAACGTTATTTGCACAAGATAATACACGATTTGATGAATTCTCTACTCAAATTCCAGGTGTGTTGTTTGATTATTCAAAGCAGCGTATTGATAAAACTATTTTTGCACAACTCATCGAGCTTGCTAAAGAGTGTGACATTGCCTCTTGGCGCGACAAAATGTTCAGCGGTGAAAAAATTAATATTACAGAAGAACGTTCTGTTTTACATACTGCTTTACGTAATCGTGCTCATACACCTTTAGTTGTTGACGGCGAAGACGTAACACAAGCGGTTGATAACGAATTAGCAAAAATTAAAGCCTTTGTTGAAAAAGTACGCAGCGGTCAATGGCTTGGTTATACAGGTAAAGCAGTAAAAGATGTGGTAAGCATTGGCGTGGGTGGTTCAAACCTTGGTCCGCAAATGGCAACCGAAGCGCTTAAAGCACTTGCAGATGACACTTTAAACGTGCATTACGTATCTAATGCTGACGGTGTTCAAATTGCCTCTGTGTTAAAAGTAATTGATCCAGAAACAACATTATTTGTTATTTCATCAAAAACATTTACCACTTCAGAAACCATGACTAACGCCAAAACGGCCGTTGATTGGTTTTTACAAACCGCAAAAGATGACAGCGCCATTGCTAAGCATTTTGTTGCTGTTAGCACAAACTTAGAAAAAACCGCAGCCTTTGGTATTAGCGATGAAAACGTATTCACTATGTGGGATTGGGTTGGGGGTCGCTTTTCACTTTGGAGTGCGATAGGCTTACCTATTGCGTTATACCTAGGTTATGACGCGTTTGAAGCTATTTTAGAAGGCGCATTTGAAGTGGACGAGCACTTTAAAACAGCCCCATTTGAGCAAAATATTCCGCTTATAATGGCACTACTAAGTGTATGGAATACCAGCTTTTTAGGCTTTACGTCGCAAGCTATTTTACCGTACGACCAAGCGCTTCATATGTTACCTGCGTATTTACAACAAGGTGAGATGGAAAGTAACGGTAAACATGTTAACTTTGCAGGCGAAACCGTACCTTATACAACGGTTCCTATTATTTGGGGTATGACCGGTATTAACGGCCAACATGCGTTTTATCAATGTTTACATCAAGGTAATGTGATTGTACCTGCTGATTTTATTGCTTCAGTTAAGCCGCAGGTAGCCGTAGATAAACATCACGATATTTTATTATCTAACTTTTTAGCGCAAACAGAAGCAATGATGAGCGGTGTAGATGTACAGCAAATTACTGAAGATTTAGCCGCAAAAGGTAAAACACAAGCGCAAATTGATGAGTTGCTAAATCATAAAATTCATCAGGGGAACCGCCCTACAACATCTATACTGCTAGATACAGTTGATGCGAAAACAGTAGGACGCTTAATTGCGCTGTACGAACATAAAATTTTCTGCCAAGGCATAATCTTAGAAATTTGCTCATTTGATCAATGGGGTGTAGAGCTTGGTAAAGGCCTTGCCTCTAAAATTGAAAGCGAACTAACCGATGACAGCGTAAAACACGCTCACGATAGTTCAACAAATGGCTTAATTGCGTACTACAAGCAGCATCGTACGCAGTAATATATTCGCTTATGTAAATAAGCAAACCGAGTACCTTTGAACGGGTAGCGCTGGAGTTCTTAGGGCCTGTATTTTTGTGAGAGGATTTACAGGACTCCTAAGACTCATTTAATTGTGCAAATAGTCAAATAATAAACACAACAACTTAGCGTAAAACATTCAATAGGCTTTTATTAACCCTAAAAGCCACTGTCATTCAAGCACTAAACCTGCATACCAAGCGGCTTATGGAAGTCGCTTTTAGGTATTACAAACGTAGAGAGTAACTATGCTTAATCCTTTTGATATTATAATTTTTGGGGGCGGTGGTGATCTTGCGTTACGCAAATTGCTACCTGCAATGTACAGAGCATATCAAGAAGGCAACTTACCAGAAGGCTCACGTATTCTGCCTACAGTGCGTGAAGAAAGTAAGCGTGCTGACTACATAGAAACAGCACACAACGCCCTGAAAGAATTTTTAAGTAAAGGCGAATATAACGCTAAAGATTGGAAAGCATTTTCTACTTACTTAGTGCCTGTAGTTAGTAACGTAACCGAAGCTGACGACAACTGGGATGTACTTAAAGGCATTTTAGATGAGCACGACAGCAATAAATCTCGCGTATTTTACTTATCACTTCCGCCTGCTGTTTACGGCACATGTTGTGAAATTTTATCAACGAAAGGGCTAATCACGCCAACTTCACGTGTAGTTGTTGAAAAGCCAATTGGTTACTGTGGCGAATCTGCAGAGGCTATCAATGGTAAAATTGCAGAGTTTTTTGACGAAGAGCAAATTTTCCGTATTGACCACTATTTAGGTAAAGAGACAGTACAAAACCTTATGGCATTGCGTTTTTCAAACTCATTGTTTGAAAACATGTGGGATGCCAAATCTATTGATAATATTCAAATTAGTTTATCAGAGACGGTAGGCCTTGAAAGCCGTGCTGGTTTTTACGATAAAGCCGGTGCGCTGCGTGATATGGTGCAAAACCACTTATTACAATTATTGTGCTTAGTGGCAATGGAATCACCAAATAAACTAAACGCAAACAGTATCCGTACTGAAAAACTAAAAGTACTAGAGGCACTTCGTCCGTTACTTGAAGGTGACGTGGATGAAAATATCGTTCGTGGTCAATATGTACCAGGCGACTTAAACGGTAAAATTGTACCAGGTTACCTAGAAGAGCTTAATGAAGGTTCAAGCAAAACAGAAACCTTTGTTGCTATTCGTGCACATATTGATAACTGGCGCTGGGCGGGGGTACCATTTTACCTTCGTACAGGTAAGCGTATGGCTAAACGATGTGCAGAAATTGTGGTTGAATACAAAAAAGTATCGCACAATATTTATGAAGGAAACGTAGGTAATATTGAGCCAAACCGCCTTGTTATTCGCTTGCAACCTGAAGAGACGATTCAATTAACGCTTATGTCTAAGCGCCTTGATAACCTTGAAATGCAATTAGAGCCGGTAACGATGAATATTGAGCTTTCTCAAGCGTACAGCAATGGTTTCCATTCTGATGCTTACAAACGCTTAATGCTTGATGCTGCAGCTAATAACCCATCGTTATTTATACACCGTGACGAAGTTCGCCAAGCATGGAAATGGATAGATCCAATTATTGAGCGCTGGCAAACCAAAGGCAAACCTGCACTTTACCGTGCTGGTAGCTGGGGACCGGATGATGCTGATGAATTATTAGCTGAAAACAACCACGTGTGGTTTAACACAGGCGATAAGGCGTAAGGTATGGCAACACTTGTTGAAAAATTTTTTGACTCAAAAGGTGAGTTAACCGCTGAGCTATCACATACGCTTGAGCAATCTTTACGTGATGGTATTAAAAGTGATGGCCGTGCTGTGCTAATGGTATCGGGTGGTTCGTCTCCTGCGCCGGCGTACAAGCATTTATCAACGCTTGATTTAGATTGGCAAAACGTTGATGTTGCCATGGTGGATGAGCGCTGGGTTGAGCCAAACCATGAAAAAAGTAACGAAGCGTTTATAAAAAGCACTTTATTACAAAATTACGGCAGTGCAGCAAACTTCATTACAATGAAAAACGATGCCGCAACGGCCGAGCAGGGCACACAAGTATGTGAAGCCGCTTATAGTGCTTTAAAAGCACCGTACGATGTAACTATATTAGGCATGGGCCCAGATGGCCATACAGCGTCTTTGTTCCCACATGCGCAGGGCCTTGAGCATGGTTTAACAACCCAGCAAACTGTGTGCGCTATTAACGCTATAGAAAGTGACGTCACAGGCAGCATTACAGAGCGCATGACGCTAACGTTAAATGCAATAGCAAACTCAAAAGTGGTCAAGTTACTTATAAGCGGTGAAGAAAAGCTAGCGGTTTACAAGCAAGCTAAAGCGGGAGGCGAGGTAAACGATATGCCACTTCGCGCAGTGCTTAATCACCCGAGCATTAATATAGAAGTATATTGGGCGCCTTAATTTAGGTTTTCAATCACACTTTAAAGGCAGCTTATTTTAAGCTGCCTTTTTATTTGCCTAAATTTAATGCTATTTGTAGCAAAAAAAGTAGTGCTAACTGTTAACCAATGTTAACGGTTTTTATAAGGTTGTATTAAAAACAACCATGAGGTGCGGTGTTTTTAACCATATTCAGGTGGTTTTAGCTGTCTATTTTTTAGCAACGCACAGATTTAGTTAAACTTTATTTTTTCATGACGGTTGTCATAAAACTTTCCCTTCCTTTTTTCGTTCAAAAGCATTAGCCTAAAGGCATTAACAATGAAACATATATTAAAAATAAACGGAGCAGTAACATGGCGGAGCAACAAGTACAGCCTTTACACAACGAAAAGCATGCCAACACTAAAATTCAAAACGGCATCAACGTTGAATTTATGAAAACTCAACATTTAGTGCCAGTAGTTGCACACGAGTTTGCACGCGTAGCAAATGAATTTCCAATGTCTTTTGTTAAAAACAACGAAAGCGGTACTTTCCAAGCAGTTGCAATGTTTGGTCTAGAGCCAGGCGAAAACCTGTTTGTAGAAGATGGCAAATGGACAGCAGCTTTTGCTCCTATGGCATCAACGCGTTACCCACTAGGTCTAGTAAAGCATCCTGAGCAAGATCAATACGGTATTGTGATTGACGAAGCCAGCTCACTTGTTGGTGAAGAAGAAGGTAATGCATTATTTGAAAACGGCGAAGAAACAGAGTACTTGAAGCGTCGTAAAGAGTCTTTAGTGTCTTTCATTGAGTTTTCTCAAGTAACAGAAGCATTCACTAAATACTTAGCTGATAAAGAGCTACTAGTAGCGCAAACGCTAACTGTAGACATTAAAGGCGAGAAAAAAGACATTAACGGTATTTACCTTATCGATGAGAAAAAACTAAACTCACTTAGCGATGAAGAGTTTTTAGAGCTTCGTAAGCGTGGTTACTTAGCACCTATTTATTCGTTCTTAACATCTACTCACCAAGTAGCTCGTTTAGCACGTTTAAAAGCAAAACAAAGCGCGTAATTATATACACGTTTAGCTAAAAAGCGCCTGATGGCGCTTTTTTTGTGCCATTAAACTTGCTTTAGTTGAAATCTTCGTTGTAACCATTCACATTGTTTTTACCCTATTTGTAAAAAGAGCCCACTATGAAAAAAACAGTTTTATTATCGGTTTTAGCCAGCAGTTGCTTAGCCAGCAGTTGCTTAGCCTTCAGTACGCATGTATTTAGCGAACAAGCCCCGTTTGCCATTGCGATTCATGGTGGAGCAGGCACAATTGAAAAAGCAAAATTTACCCCAGAGAAAGAAAAAGCCTACCGAGCTAAACTAGCCGAAGCAGTAGAGGCCGGTTACAGCGTGCTTGAAAAAGGTGGCGAAAGCTTAGATGCAATTACCACAGCCATTAAAGTATTAGAACAGTCACCTTATTTTAATGCCGGGCGCGGTGCAGTGTACACCTATGATGGCAGCCATGAACTTGATGCCTCGATAATGGATGGACGAAACCGACAAGCGGGTGCAGTTGCTGGTGTAAAGCACATAGAAAGCCCAATTCAATTAGCCCGTTTAGTAATGGATAACTCAGTACACGTAATGCTAAGCGGCCAAGGCGCTGAAGAATTTGCAAAAGAGCAGGGCGTTGCGCTGATAGAAAATAATATATTTGATACTAAGCACCGTTATGAAGCACTTTTAAAAGCAAAGCAAAAATTAGAAAAAGAAAAAGCCACCAGCAAAAACTATCAAGCTGCGCATAAAGCCCTGCCAACAAATTATAAAATGGGCACCGTAGGCGCTGTGGCACTTGATAAAAATGGCAATTTAGCCGCAGGTACTTCTACAGGTGGCATGACCGCAAAGCGCTTTGGCCGCATTGGTGATGCGCCAGTGATTGGTGCGGGTACATTTGCAGAAAACGAGTCGTGTGCGGTGTCGGCCACTGGACACGGCGAGTATTTTATTCGCTACAGTGTTGCCAGCGATATTTGCGCGCGCGTTAAATATCAAAATAAAACCATTGAACAAGCAGGGGATGAGGTTATTAACCACGTGCTTGCACCTATAGGTGGCACAGGTGGCGTTATTATTGTGGATGCTAAAGGCCATATTAGTATGCCATTTAATACCTCGGGCATGTACCGAGCGAGCAAATCGAACACGCAAGCAACCTTTGTGGGAATTTTTAAAGAGCAATAGCGTGATATATATGCCTTATAGCGTTTGTAGGATTAACGCTGCGCGTTTATTTTGATACTATTAGCCCTCATTTATTAAATTTATAAGGTGTGCGGGTGGTAAACCTAGGTCAGTTGTTTGGCGAGCTTAAAACGTGCTTAAAAAAAGATCAGTTTATATTTAAAAAACGCTTACATGGCGTAAAAAAAATACACGATGAGTCTAAGCAGGCCAATGCCCTTGAAAAAATAGCAGCTGATATCACCCGCAGCCAGCAGCTACGTGTAAAACGTTTAGCAGAGCTGCCCTCTGTAACGTACCCTGAGCAATTACCGGTAAGTCAAAAAAAGGACGTTATTAAAGACGCGATTGCGAATAATCAAGTGGTGATTATTGCTGGCGAAACCGGTTCAGGTAAAACAACGCAAATACCTAAAATGTGTTTAGAGCTTGGCCGTGGGGTTGATGGCTTTATTGGCCATACTCAGCCAAGACGTTTAGCTGCGAGAAGTGTAGCTAACCGCATTGCTGAGGAAATGAAATGTGAGCTTGGCCAACAGATCGGTTTTAAAATACGTTTTAGCGATCAGGTGTCTAATAATACTTACGTAAAACTGATGACCGACGGTATTTTGCTTGCCGAAATACAACAAGACCGTTTTTTAAACCAGTACGACACCATCATTATTGATGAAGCCCATGAGCGCAGCTTAAATATCGATTTTATTTTAGGATATTTAAAAAACTTACTGCCAAAGCGTCCCGACTTAAAAGTTATTATTACCTCGGCCACCATTGATCCTGAGCGCTTTTCAAAGCACTTTGATGATGCGCCCATTATTGAAGTATCGGGACGTACATTCCCCGTTGAGGTGCGCTATAACCCTATAAGCGATATAAATAAAGACGCTATGGAAGCCGAAGGCGACCAATTACAAGGTATTTTTGATGCGGTAGATGAGTTGTGCGCTGAAGGGCCAGGGGATATTCTCATATTTTTAAATGGCGAGCGTGAAATACGCGATACCGCAGAGGCGCTCTCAAAACGTAATTTAAAACACACCGACGTATTACCACTTTATTCTCGCTTATCTAACGCAGAACAAAACCGTATATTTGCCCCGCATTCGCGCCGCCATATTATTTTATCTACAAACGTGGCCGAAACTTCATTAACGGTGCCCGGTATTCGTTATGTAATAGACCCAGGTACAGCGCGTATTAGCCGTTACAGCTATCGTACTAAAGTGCAGCGCTTACCTATTGAGCCAATTTCTCAGGCAAGTGCGAACCAGCGTATGGGACGCTGTGGCCGTGTTGAAGCAGGTATTTGTATTCGTTTGTACTCAGAAGATGACTTTATATCTCGTCCTGAGTTTACAGACCCAGAAATACTGCGCACTAATTTAGCCTCAGTTATTTTGCAGATGTTGGCATTAGGGCTTGGCGATATGAGCGAGTTTCCGTTTGTACAAGCGCCAGATAGTCGCAATATTAACGATGGTTTAACCTTACTTGAAGAGCTTCAGGCGATTAAGCCAAGTAAAAAGCGCCATCAAACGAGTTTAACGCAATCAGGGCGTGAGCTTAGCCGCTTACCAGTAGACCCGCGTTTAGCTAAAATGGTGCTTAGCGCTAATAAGCTCGGTGCGCTTCGAGAAGTTATTATTATTGTGGCTGCACTGTCGATTCAAGACCCACGCGAGCGCCCGCAAGAAAAACGCGCCGCAGCGAACGAAAAACATAGTCGCTTTGATGATCCTGACTCGGATTTTATTGCTTTTTTAAACCTTTGGAATTACCTAGAAGAGCAGCAAAGTGAGCTGACTAATAGCCAGTTTAGAAAGTTGTGCCAAAAAGACTTTTTAGCTTACATGCGTATTCGCGAGTGGCAAGACATTGTTTATCAAATAAGCACTGTGTGCAACGAAATGAAAATTAAAGCCACCACGCAAGTGGCTGACTCTGAGCTAATTCACAAAGCGCTACTGAGCGGTATGTTAAGCCACATAGGCTTTAAAGACGAAAAGCAAATATATAAAGGCGCTCGTAATAGCCAGTTTCATATCTTTCCGGGTTCTGGGTTATTTAAAAAGAGCCCCAAATGGATTATGTCGGCAGAGCTGGTAGAGACCAGTAAGTTATACGCACGTATTAACGCCAAAATAGATATTAATTGGGTAGAGCCCTTTGCACAGCATTTAGTAAAACGAAGCTACTCTGAGCCGCATTGGGAGAAAAAGCCAGGCGCTGTTATCGCGTTCGAGCAACAAACCTTGTATGGCTTATTGGTGGTTAATAAACGCCGCTGTGTGTATAGCAATATAGACCCTAAAGTTAGCCGCGAGCTATTTGTACGTACCGCCCTTGTAGAGCAAGAGCTTGGCTTAAATGAGCAGTTTTTAGCATACAACCGCGAGCTAATAGAAGATATTCAGGTGCTTGAGCATAAATCGCGACGTCGCGATATTTTGGTTGATGAGCAAACGTTATTTGAATTTTACGATAAAAAAATACCTAAGGAAATCAACAACCGTGCAGCTTTTATAAAGTGGTATAAGGCTCAAAAGCAACAAGACAAACGCTACCTATACATGACTCGTGAAGAGCTTATGCAGCACGGCGCAAGTAATATTACTGAGTTTGATTACCCAGATACATGGCAGCAAGATAATATCATTTTGCCGCTGAGCTATCATTTTGATCCAGGGCAAGCCGTTGATGGGGTGGCTGTACAAATACCGGTAGCACTTTTAAACCAAGTACAAGAAACCGGGTTTGATTGGCACATACCGGCCTTTAGGCATGAGCTAATAAGTGGTTTAATTAAATCGTTACCTAAGTCGTTACGTCGTAACTTTGTACCTGCTCCCAATTACGCTGACGCTGTACTGGCTGCCATTGAGCCTATGCAAGGCAGCTTACTTGATGCACTTACTACACGCTTACTAAGAATGACAGGTGTAAAAGTAGATTTAGAAGCGTGGGATTTAAACGCACTGGCGCCTCATTTAAGGTTGCAGTTTGAGGTTCGTGACGAGCACGATAAATTGCTTGCACGCGGCCTAGATTTAGCAAAACTAAAAGCACAGCTGCAAGGTAAAGTAACCGATACGCTTTCCAAGGTGGCTGATAAAGGCATTGAAAAAGCAGATTTAACGCAATGGGACTTTGGTGCTTTGCCTGCCTCGTATGTTAAAAAGCAAGGCCAATACGAAATAAAAGCTTACCCAGCGCTGGTAGATAAAAAAGCCACAGCGGCGATTGAGCTGTTTGATAGTGAAGAAAAAGCGCAGCAAGCGCATCAGCAAGGTTTACGTCGTTTAGTATTATTAAATGTACCGTCGCCGATAAAGTACCTTCAGCAAAACTTGCCTAATAAAGCCAAACTGGGCTTGTACTTTAATCCGTTTGGTAAAATTGCAGATTTAATTGACGATTGTATTGCAGCTGGCGTAGACAGCTTATTAATAAAACATGGCGATATTCGTGATGAAGCGGCCTTTAATAAAGTTAAAGAGCAAATTAGGGGCGAACTAGGCGATGCAGTGGTCGAAATTGCCACACAGGTTGAGCAAGTTTTAAGCATTGCCCACGCGTTACATAAAAAAATGAAAGGGCGTGTCGATTTAACTATGATAACTGCCCATGGCGATATAAAATCGCAGCTTGAGTCACTTATCTTTAAAGGGTTTGTGAGCGCTCACGGTGCGAATAAAATGCCCGACCTTATTCGTTATTTAAAAGCGATTCAAAAACGTTTAGAAAAACTGCCTGTTGATCCTAACCGCGATAGATTGTGCGTTTTAGAGCTTGAAAAAGTAGCGCAAGAGTACAAAAAGCTCGTAAATAAAATTCCAAAAGGCTTGCCTATTCCACAACAGGTAAATGCTATTTTTTGGATGCAGCAGGAGCTTAGGGTGTCACTGTTTGCGCAAACCTTAGGTACCCCATATCCTATTTCTGCAAAACGCGTGATGAATGCGATAAAAGAGATAGAATAAAACTTGCATTTTCTATTAAGCTTAGTACCTTAATAGAAGGATTTATTTTTGGTTGAGAAGGAAGCGACATAGCTATGTCCTCATCGGTTGAACATAAGATTAAGCGATTGTTAGTTGTAGATGACGAGTATTTTAATTATGAAATGCTAAAATCTGCCCTGACCTCAAAATTTGATGTTAGTTATGCTGACTCAGGGAAAAGCTGTTTGGCGTCTGCCATTGCTAACCCGCCGGATATTATTTTGCTTGATGTATGTATGCCAGGCCTAGATGGGTATGATACATGTCGGATGCTTAAGCACACGCCTGAAACTAAAAATATACCTGTTGTTATGGTTTCGGGCTTAGAGTCGCCCTCGGAAAAACAAGCTGGCTTTGATGCAGGGTGTGATGCCTATGTAGTAAAACCGTTTTCGATGGGTACTTTATTTGAGCAAATAAACACGGTTGTTTAAAGGTGATGCATGTTTACTGAAGATAAGCGCAATTTTAGACGTATGCAGGTAAATACGCCTGCGCAATTAACAACAATAGAGCCTGTTGCTGGGCTAAATTATACCGCAGAATGTGTTGATTTAAGTGCCACAGGGTTATCGCTCCATTTAGATGACTTACTTGAGCTCGATACCTTACTACAGGTTAATATAGAATCGACACACCCAAGTATTGCCTCTTTAAATGCCACGGCTAAAGTTATACGTGCTAGCAAAGAAGATGATGGCACTATTACTGCAGGATTAGAAATAGTCCAGTTTAATTAAACTTAATAAACACCTAGCGGCTGGTTTTTGCTATCGCGGGTGTTAAATAACGTTCGATTTTATTACCTACGTCCTTGTAGGTAATAACAATAATTTTTAGTAAACCTTACAAATTAAGCCTTTTAAGTAAAAGCCTTCAGGGTAACTGCCAGCAATAGGGTGATCGGCCGCTTGGTTTAAACGCTCCATAATCAATAGCTCTTTACCTGCATCTAGCGCAGCGTCTGCTACCACTTTTTGAAACAAGTTTTGCTCCATTAATCCAGAGCATGAGAAGGTAAGTAGTGTACCGCCTGGTTTTAATATTTGCATGGCAATCATGTTTATATCTTTATAACCACGACATGCACCGGTTAATTGCGCTTTGTTGTCTGCAAATTTTGGTGGATCCATCACAATAGTGTCAAACTGTTTGCCTTCATCACGGTATTGGCGTAATAGCTTAAACACATCTTGTTTTACAAAATCGACTTTATTTAAATCTAAGTTATTGTGCTCTACGTTACGCTTAGCGGTATCCAGTGCTGGTTGTGATACATCAACGTTAGTGACGTGTGTACAGCCACCACGTAGTGCGTAAAGCGAAAAAGTACCTGTGTAACTAAAGCAATTTAATACGGTTTTATCTTTTGAAAAGCGCTCAAGTGCTGCGCGGCTATCACGTTGATCCAGGTAAAAGCCTGTTTTGTGGCCTTCTAAAATATCTACTTCAAGCTTTAGGCCATTTTCTTCAATAATGACAGGCGCTGATGGTTCGTTGCCCCACAGTACACCTTTAATAGGTTCTAAGCCTTCTTTGGTACGCACATCTACATCTGAGCGCTCATAAATATTCGCACCCGGAAAAATAGCCATTAACGCGCCTACAATTTCACCTTTATGGCGCTCGGCACCGGCACTTAATAATTGGCAAACTAAGGTGTTATCAAACTTATCGATGGTTACACCTGGCAAATAGTCAGACTCAGCAGCGCATAACCTAAAACCGGTTAAACCGCCTTCGGCGATTGCATGCTCACGCGCGTGTAAAGCGCGGCGTAAGCGACGCTCAAAAAAGTGTTGGTCTATTACTTCTTTTTCATCAAAACTCCATACACGGGCTCTTATTTGCGAATGAGGGCTATAAGCTGCGGTGGCTAAAAATTTACCTTCGCTGTCGTGAATGGTGACCGTATCACCTAGGCCTGGTTTACCTTTAATTTTTTTGATGGCTTTTGAAAATAACCAAGGGTGTTTTCTTTTTAATGATTTTTCGCGACCAGCTTGTAGGTAAACGGCAGATGACATAAGGCTTCTCAGTAGTAATAAATAAGCGCTGTATTTTAGTCAAGCATAGGGCAACATACAATGAATGTTTTGCAAGGGAGGTGTAAAGCGCGTTAAAGTACGGATAATTCTCATATAAATTAGTTTTTTGGAACATAACTGTGGCCAACACTGCTTTAAGCCCTGAGTTACAACAGCTTGATTCTCAATGTCGCTCATTTATTACTTCGTTAATACATGCCGATGTAGCACACGACATAACGCATATTGAACGCGTAGTACGTGTTGCCATTCAATTATGTCACGCTGAGAAAGCCAATATGAATATTGTTTTGCCGGCGGCGTGGATGCACGATTGTGTTGCGGTGGCTAAAAACCATCCAGACAGAGCAAAAGCATCCACCATGGCGGCAGATAAAGCCATTGCGTTTTTAAAATCAATTAATTATGACGCCAATTTGTTTGATGATATTCACCATGCTATCGCTGCCCATAGCTTTAGCGCCAATATTGCGGTCAAAACAGTCGAAGCTCAAATAGTGCAAGATGCCGATAGAATGGACGCACTCGGTGCAATAGGTGTTAGCCGCTGTATGAAAGTAGGGGGCTCTATTAACCGCTTACTGTATAACCCTGATGACCCATTTTGTGTTAACCGCGAAGCAGATGATAAAACCTATACCCTTGATCATTTTTTTATTAAATTGCTTCATATTGCCAAGAGCATGAATACGCCTTCAGCTAAAGCCGAGGCACAGCGGCGTACAGAGTATATGTATGCGTTTTTAGAGCAGTTAAAATCAGAAATTGGTCAATAAAATGAGTGCTCCCTTATTATCGGGTATTGATCATTGCCACCTTAATGTTGAAAACATCCAAGAAGCGCTAAAATGGTATAAGCGGGTACTAGGCTTTAGCGTAGTTGAAGAGCTTGCCTTTTGGGATGAAAATGGCAAAGGGCCACTCACACTTGAAGATACCGCAAAAACAACGCGTTTAGCGTTGTTTGAAGCACAAGGTCGAAGTAAAGGGATTGCGTTTGCTGCCACCGGCGCACAGTTTATTTGCTGGGTTGATTATTTAAATGGCTTAAATATAAAAACAGTACTGGCCGATCACGGTGTTACGTTTTCACTTTATTTTAAAGATAACAGTGGGAATAGCCACGAAATAACCTCTCGTGACTACCCGCACATAAAAGCGATATATGGTGATGTAAAACAAGGCTCGCACAAGCGCAATACTTAGTCTTGCTCTTGATATGTATTTTTAATTGCGATTATAGCATCGAGCTTATTTACAAATAAATTGATAAGATGGGGGTCAAAGTGTTTACCCGCTTGTGCTTGCATATGCTCAAGTGCTTCTTCTACACCCCAGGCCTCTTTATACGGGCGTTTTGAGGTAAGGGCATCAAATACATCAGCAATAGCTACAATACGCCCTTCAACCGATATTTGTTCGCCTTTTAAACCATGAGGGTAGCCACTGCCATCCCACTTTTCGTGGTGCTCTATAGCTAATTTATGGGCAAGTTGTAATAGCGGAGATGAAGAATTTGCTAAAATTTGTGCACCAATAACCGCGTGCTGTTTCATGTGGTCAAATTCTTCAGAGGTTAATCGCCCAGGCTTTAATAAAATAGCATCAGGAATACCTATTTTACCTACATCGTGCATGGGGGCTGCTTGGCGAAGTAGCTCGGCTTGATGTTGATCCATACCAAACTCTAATGCTAATAATTTACTGTATTGGCTCATCCTAGCAATGTGCTCGCCAGTGTCTGTGTCTTTGTACTCTGCAGCGCGACCTAAGCGATGTACTAAATCAACATGGGCTTGCTTTAATTGCTCGGCCTGCACAAGCGACAAATGTGTTTTAACTCGGGCGCGCACAATCGCAGGGCTAATAGGTTTAGTTATGTAATCAACAGCGCCAAGTTCAAACCCCTTAAACTCATCGCTTTCATCGCCCAGAGCCGTTACAAAAATAATTGGGATATGCGAAAGAGCGGGTGTACTTTTAACTATTTCGCATACCTCAAAGCCATTCATATCGGGCATCATGATATCGAGTAAAATAAGTTTAGGCTGTTCTTTTTCAAGCAGTGTAAGTGCTGCATCTCCCGATTTAGCAAAAGACATACGGTATTGATTACCTAATACTTCTCGCATAACTTTTAAGTTAGCAGGTTCATCGTCAACGATTAATATACGTGGTTTGTCGTTGCTAAAATCCATTCACTATTCTCATTCTTGGGTAAACTCTTTAATTAAATCGTTTAGCACATGTTGCGCCTGATCAAAGTCAAATTCATCAAACGCGTTTACAACCTCATTTATTTGAGTTTGTAAGTGTGCAGGGGCGTTATTTTCAAGCTGCGCAAGTAAATCATCGTTGAGCTCGGCGCTTTGCGCTTCATGGTGCAACGTTTCACATAGTGACTTTAATTCAGCCGCGCTTAGCGAGCTTTTTTGCTCAGTATCTTCACTCTCAACACGCGTGATTGGTGCACATTCATCGCCTGATATTAATTGGGTTATTGTCTCTAACTCGTCTTTTATTTGTGTTACTAACGTTGTAGATTGTTCAGATGTTTGTTCGTGCTCTAAGTTGGCTAATAAAGACATTAATGTTGTTAGGCCTAAATTACCGGCGACCCCCTTAAGGGTATGTATTAGGCTGGTGGCGTCTTTAATCTCAGATAACTTATTATTAAATAAAATATCAAATCGCCTATTGCTGTCACTTATAAATTTGGCAATTTCGGTTAACTGCTTGCATTTATTACCCCAAAGCATCACACCTTTTTCAAAGTCGATGTGTTTAGCCTCAGGGTCTGATTGGCTAATAACCATATCTTTAGCAATACCTAAGCCAAGCACCTGCGCAATTTCTTGGTTAAGCTGGTTTATATCTATAGGCTTATTAGCAAAGCCATTCATGCCAGCACGTTTAGCTGTAAGTTTATCTTGTTGTAGGACGCTGGCCGTTAGTGCAATAATGGGGGTGAATTTAAGCTGCCTTTGTTTTTCTATGGCTCTAATTTTTGTGGTTGCTTCTATGCCATCACACTCAGGCATGTGAATATCCATTAGAATTACATCAAAATCTTGTTTCTCGAATATAGCAATAGCCTCTAAACCGTTGTTTGCTTTGCTTACCAAATGCTGATCTTTAGAAAGTAATAACGAGAGCAGCTCAGTGTTTTGCTCAATATCGTCCACCACAAGTACCCTTAGCGATGGTAATTGAGTGTGCAGTCCATCGAAATGATCTATTTTTTCTGCATCGCCTTGTTTAAGAGGTAAAGAGAAATAAAAGCAGGTGCCTTTGTTTTCTTCACTAACTAGGTTTATGGTGCCACCCATTAGCTCTACTAATTGCTTACTAATGGTTGTTCCAAGGCCTGTACCACCAAAGCGACGTGTTGTTGTACCATCAGCTTGAACAAACGGCTGAAATATAGCTTTAACGCGGTCTTTAGCAATACCTATACCGGTATCTTGCACTTCAAAAAAGAGTTGATCGGTTTGCGTTGTGCTTACAGTTAGCTCAACCGAACCTTGCTCGGTAAATTTAATCGCGTTACCGATGAGGTTAGTTAAAATTTGCCTTAACCTATCTGGGTCACCATAGTAGGTTGTGGCAACAGAGTCTTTAATGTTTAATTTTAAACGTAGGTCTTTCTTTTTTGCTTCGAGCCAAAATGTCGAAATAATGCTGTCGAGTACTTGCTTCAAGCTAAAGTGGACTGGTTCAATAGTTAGCTTTCCGCGCTCGAGCTTTGCGGTATCAAGCACTTCGTTAAGGAGTCTTAATAATGAACGTGCTGCATTATTTACAGTAACTAAGTGTTTTTGCTGTTCTTGGTTTAACGGTGTGTCCATCAGTAGGTCGCTAAAACCGATTATAGAATTCATTGGCGTACGGATCTCATGGCTCATATTAGCCATAAACGCTTGTTTTGCGTGCGCTGCTTCTTCAGCTTGTAATTTAGCTTGCTCTAGCTTGTCTTCGTATTCTTTTTGCTCTGTAATATCTACTAATACCCCGTCTATCCATTGAGGGTCATTGTCTTTATCACAGGTAAGACTGCCTTTATCTAATACCCAAACAACTTTACCGTTACGGTGGCGAATACGGTATTCTACCGAGTACTTTAAACTCGAGGTCAAAGCTTGCGCTACAGCTTCGTTAACCGTTGGCTGATCTGTTTTTAAAATAAGATCATTAAATTCAATGCAGCTTTCTGTGAACTCTTCTGGTGTGTAGCCGGTTAGCTCAGCCACTATAGGGCTGATAAATAACATGCTCCAGTTTTTATCGTACTTACAACGAAAAGCAGCGCCTGGCATATTGTCCATTAAAGAGCGGTACTTTTGCTCTTTTTCAATAAGACTTTGTTGCATAGCGCGTTGCTCGGTTAAATCGGTAATAAAACCAACATATAATGGCATGTGGTCGGGTTGATTAACCTCTCCAATGCCTAAGCGAATAGGGAAGAGGTGGCCATCTTTGTGTTTGGCTGACACATCTCTATTTATACCGATTACTTTACCTAGGTCTACATTTTTGGCGTTAGACAAATACCCATCGTGGTGACGAGCGATTTCATCAGCCATGAGCATTTTTACATTTTGACCCTGAACATCGCTTTCCCGCCACCCAAAAATTTTGCTAGCAGCATCATTAAAACTCAAAATTATACCGGTGTGATCTATAGTCACAATGCCATCAATAGCAGTGCCTAAAATAGCATTTAGTCGAGATTCATCAGCCGATTTTTCTTCAAGCAGTAGGCGGTATCTAACCATGCCATTTATAACTGCAATAACACAGGTTATAGCAACTGTTGCAGTAGCTACCGCTATGGCGACAAAAGCAAGCTCAGTGGTTGATTTTTGGTAATCGGGTAAAAGCGGTGAGGTTGCAACAAAGCGGGTAGCGGCCATCCCCATGTAGTGCATGCCTGCCACCGCAGTTCCTAATATGACAGCGGTAATAACGCGAGCTTGTATCTGTGATAAATTAGGGAGTAAACGTGTTAAATGATAACGCGTAAAAAGCGCTATAAACGATAAACCAACAGCGACCACAATTGATAAAGCAAACATAGCAGGGTCGTAACGTAATAACGGGGCTAGTTGCATTGCTGCCATGCCGCTGTAGTGCATTGTACCAATACCTGCGCCGAGTAAAATAGAGCAAATAAAAAGGTGTTTGAACGAGCCTTGCGATTTTACTAAAATCGAAAAGGCATATTGACATGCAATAAATGCAGGTAAAAAAGATAAGAGGGTTATGAGCGGATCATAGCTAATGTCTGTACATAACGAAAAAGCCAACATACCTATAAAATGCATGCTCCAGATACCGGCCGATAAAACTGTGGCACCGGTTACATTGGCTAAGCGTTTATAGCTTTCGAACTGTGTTTGTTTTGCTACATCAATTAACCATACGGTAAAAAAGGCAGCAAAAATAGCGGTAATAACCGATAAGCTAACCAGTATAGGGTTGTATGCACCATTTATAATGAGGCTCGGATCTTGGTCGGTTATAAAAAATGCGGAGAGCATAATGACTCTAATTAGTATCTTTATTGAACTAGTTTAATAGATTTATTATATAAATAAACTGTTAATCTAATTATTTATACTATAAATCTGTGAAGTTACCTTTTCTTTTTAAAATATTAACATATGCAGCACGCTTCATTAATAAGGCGTTATTTTGAGTTAATGAATACAATAAAAAATACTGAGCCCATTTATTTATCTGTAAATAACTGCATTGATTAAATAAGGCTTTATAATAGGCTTTTATTTATATTTAGAGCATACACCTTGTTTGAGTATCAGTTAAAGCGCAGCACTAGGCGTAAAACAGTGGCAATAAAAGTAAGCAAAAAACTAGTTACTGTTTATGCACCTACACACGTCCCAAAACTACAAATAGAACAATGGCTGTTTAGTAAAAAAGAGTGGGTAACTGCGCAATTACATAAACAACTTAACGCTATTGATAATCAACAACACCCGTTTAAAAACCAGCAAATAATGGTTTTTGCTAAGCCATATACTATTACTTTTGCTAAAGGGGCACGCTCGCATGTTCAGCAATCCGATAGCGTATTTACTATTTACACTTCTAATCGAGTAACCAAACAGCTTGATAAACGCAAGCAGCTACTTTGCCTTGCTCTTGAAGAAACGCTAACAAACTACATTGAAATGCGCTTGGCTTATTATTGCCAACAGATGTCAGAAGCATTACCGACTAAATTGACGATTGGAAATTATAAACGTAAGTGGGGAAGTTGTAATTCTCGACGAGAGCTAACCTTTAGCCTTAACCTTGTTGGGGCACCTCAGCATATAATTGATTATGTTATTGTGCACGAATTGGCTCATTTAAAGCATTTAAACCACAGCAACGCTTTTTGGAAGCGCGTAGCTAAATTTTATCCCGATTATAAATCTGCATCCGCATGGCTTAAAAACCACGGAGCAACATTGCAGTGGGTATTTGATAATTAGTCTGAAAATGATTTAGATAGAAGCGAAGAAGATATAGAAAATAAGAAGTGGTGGAGGGAGCTGGATTCGAACCAGCGAAGGCTGAGCCGTCAGATTTACAGTCTGATCCCTTTGGCCGCTCGGGAACCCCTCCAATGCAACGGCGCTGATAATAGCAAACTGCGTATTTAAGTAAAGAAAAAAGCTAAAGAAATTTGAAATAAAGCCGATAAATATCTACCAGTTATCATTATCGGCTAAAGACTATGCAAATCGATGATTTGTTAATCACAGAGAGTCAACTAAAGACCAGGCTAAATAAAAGTGTGCATGAAAATCGCAGAGGCGAATTTTCACTTTTATTAGCGATGCTATCGCACGATGCGCTGGATTTTAGTCAATTTCACTTACCAAAAAGTGAAACGCATAGTGCTTATGTAGACGAAGAACAGTTAAGGGAGCGCTTTGGTGCTGGGCCAAAGCAATTATTAGCCCCCGAAAAATTTGATATGAGCATAGGGCAAGAGCACGCGTCTGTGATTGTTCAACAAGGCGAACAAGCAGGTATGATAGCAATAAAATTAAGTCACAGCTTAAACCCTGAGCCACTAGCGATTAGAGATGACAAGTTACATATCCCTTTTACGGTAATCGAGAATTGTGAACCATCAGTACGCAGGCGCTTAAATGACACGCACACCGCGCTTGCAAGTCCACAAATGGACGCCGCCGCATTTTATGACGATTTAACTAATGAGGCTATACATAAACCATTGCTTGTTGCTAACGCATAAAATAATTTAACACTCGTGCGTTTTAAAAGCTTAAAACACCTTATATTTAATAATCGGTTATGCAATAAAATAGAACAATTCCTTTTTTGTTTAAAAAAAGCATCCACAAATTAAATGCAATTGCTATAATGGCTGCAAATGGTATGACTTGAGTGCCATTATCATTAAATCAAGGTAATTAGGAACGTAATGAAGAAAACATTCACGCTAAATCACGAGAAAATCAAATACCCTCGTATGGTTGATGCTGCAAAGCATGAAGTGAAAAAATATTTGAAAAGAGAGCGCAATAAAACGCTACCTGTTGAAGCTGATTACTGGGCATTTGACTGTAAGTTTGGCACAAGTGCCGATGATGCAGAAGTTGTTCACGTAGCTGAAATTAACAACAAGATCAGCGAAATCGAAAAGCAGGCGCTTACTTCATTCTATGTTGAGATTTTAGCTAGACCTGCGCAGCGTGAATCGTACGATTTAGATGATGATGAATAAACCAATAGCAATATTGTAGAAAATGGACCTAAATGGTCCATTTTTTGTTTATGGCAGTTATTAATATATTTAGTGGTATAAAGTAGCGCTTATAGCATTTAGCAATAATGCTTAATCATTTTGAGAGGCTACATGTGGGCTATCAGCGTTAAAAAATTCACATTTATAATAACTTAAGAGCAATTTTTTGCCTAGCTATCAACACGTTTTTCCATCCTCAAAATAGGTCACTTCACTAAGCGGATTAATGGTATTAAATAAGACGCTATTTTTTTCTAAGTGTTTAGCTTACTTTATACACTGTGACACTTTTTATATTTTTTACCGCTTGCGCATGGACAGGGATCGTTTCTGGCAACTTTTATATCGGCGACCGGATTAATAATACCCTCTAAATATCGCCATTCACCGTCTTCTTTTATAAAGTCTGATTTCTCATCTAGCTCACAATATAAGTTTTGGTAAAAATAATATGCGTTAAAGGCAACATAACCTCGCTCATCACTTTGCTGCGTATCGCGCACAACTAATTTTACAAAGCGGCAGCTATTGGCAAAGTCAGCAATTTCATTTACTGGGTTTTGTGCTTGTTTTTCTTTGGCGTAAGTTTTAAATACATAAGATGCATTTTTTAATGCATAAGCACTAAAGCGCGAACGCATTAGTTGCTCAGGTGTTTCTGGGGTTTTTATATCAAGATGATAAGGTTGGCAACAGTCGCCATAATTAAGCTGACTGTTGCATAAGCAAGCGCTGGTACTGGTTACACTCATAAAATACTAATTAACATAGATTAAAAATGTATTTTACCAAGCTTATTGAGTAAGTGATATTGCTGTAGTGCTGGCTTTTTTAGTAAAGCAAAATAGCTTAGCGCTTCTTTTGTTTAAATTAAGCGATAAGTTAACAAGTTGCTGCTCACTTACTATATCGGTCCACGTAATAATGGCTGCAAAATTACCATTATGAAGTGCTGAGTTAAGCACATACTCTAAATTTACTAAATGCTTTTGTCTTATTACAAGCAGTTTGCTGGTATCTATAGAGCAACTATCTAACAAGGCTTTACTAGGCACATGGTCGGGCGCAATTAGTAAGGTCCACGCGTTAGAGCTATTGTATTGGTGCAACACTTTTAGCATCTCAAACGTAGCAGAAATTTCATCTTCTACTTTTATTAAGTTTACCGACTCACTTTCATCATGTTGTTGGTAGCTTTTAACGGTTCTTACGGTAATTGGCTGTAGCATAGGTCTCACTCACTGGGTTTATATACAGTACATGTATACAGTAGTTTATACAGTTGTTGTGTGCAAGCGTTTTTTGCTATTTTTTATACAGTTAATGGTTTTAAAAAATCAAAATTAAAAATAACACTTTAAAAACAGATGGTTATGTTTTTGGCGTGTGAATGAAAGCTGAGGGTGTTTGCAGTACTGTATAAAGTGTAGCAGCGCTATACAGTACTTAGCTGTTAGCTATACAGTAGTTAGTCATTTTTTGGAACTAAGTGGGCAAATTGAATTTGGTGGATTTGCTCATACAAACTGGCTGCATAGCATTGAGCGTCTTTAAAGCGTTTGGTATCGATATATTTTCTTAAATCATCTAATGCAGCGGTTGCCGGTTCATAGCCTTGGCTGCTGGCTAAACTTAGCCATGCTGCAGCGTGAAATACACTTTTTGGTACGCCTTGGCCTTTGACAAAAAATAACCCTAAATAAAACTGGGCGCGATGATTTCCGGCCATTGCGGTAAGGCGCATCCACTTAGCTGCCAACGGTGCTTGGTTATGCTTTAAATAATACAGCGCTTTGTTAAGTGTTGTTTGTTCACTTACATCACTATTGTCGTCAGCACTGTGGTTTGTAGGCTGTGTTACAAAATCTAAAATATTGTTTAATTGCTGCTCTAAGTCTTGTCCGCTAGGCTGAGTGTTATTCATATACTTTCTTTTTTATAGTTTCTACGTCAACAGTTTAGTATATAGCAAGGTAAAATGTCCTGTTTATACTTAATTTTATGGTAAAATCACGTCACTTTTTATTATCACAAGTCTATTATGCTCGAAGCTCTATTTAAACTCCGCGAAAATAACTCCACTGTGCGACGCGAAAGCATTGCTGGAATCACTACTTTCATTACTATGGTTTACATTGTATTTGTAAACCCTGCAATGCTTGCTGAAGCAGGTATGGATCAAGGTGCTGCATTTGTTGCTACCTGTATTGCAGCGGCAATTGGCTGTTTTATTATGGGGCTTTGGGCTAATTACCCTTTAGCACTTGCGCCGGGCATGGGTTTAAACGCATTTTTTACTTATGGTGTTGTACTGGGTATGGGTTATAGCTGGCAAGCGGCATTAGGTGCGGTATTTATGTCTGGTTGTATATTTTTAATATTAAGTTTGTTTAAGGTTAGAGAGTGGATAATTAATGCTATACCGCTAGTTTTAAAGCAGGCTATTGCCACTGGTATTGGTGCGTTTTTAGCGTTAATTGCACTTAAAAATGCGGGTATTATTGTTTCAAGCCCAGCTACATTAGTACAGCTTGGTGATATTACATCGGCAGGTCCTTTACTCGCTATTTTGAGCTTTTTTGTGATTGCAGCTTTGCTTTATCGTGATATAAAAAGCGGCGTACTTATTAGCATTTTGTTAGTAACAGGCATTGCATTAAGCCTCGGCTTAGTTAAATACCACGGCGTAATTTCAATGCCACCATCTATTTTACCTACGTTCATGCAACTTGATTTTGCTGCGGCCTTTGAGCTTTCTATGCTGAGTGTAATTTTTGCGTTTTTGTTTGTTGATTTATTTGATACATCAGGGACCTTGGTTGCGGTAACTCAAAAAGCAGGTTTAGCCGATGAAAAAGGCAATATGCCACGTTTAGGGCGTGCTTTAAGTGCCGATAGTACAGCGACTATTGCAGGTGCAATGTTAGGCACTTCTACCACTACGTCTTATATTGAGTCTGTAGCCGGTGTATCGGTTGGTGGGCGTACTGGTTTAACAGCTGTTGTAGTGGGTATATGCTTTTTACTAATGATGTTTTTTGCACCGCTTGCGCAAATGGTGCCGGCTTATGCGACTGCGGGTGCTATTTTATACGTTGCGGTATTAATGCTGCAAAACCTTAAGTTTGTAAACTGGGATGACATGAGCGATGCAATTCCAGTGAGTGTGGTACTACTTATGACGCCACTTACATTCTCTATTGCGCACGGTATTGCGCTTGGTTTTATATCGTATACTGCGGTTAAAGTACTATGTGGTAAACGTGAGCAAGTGAGTATTAGCGTATGGATTTTAACAGCGTTATTTATTATCAAGTTTGCATTTTTATCGTAGTAGCTAATGTCCATTCTTTTAGTTAAGAGATTTAATTTGAAGGTGGATAAACATTTATTATTTAGTCGCTATCACTTATTGCCACTGCATTGTTATACCTTGCGTTTCTATGCAGAGGCAAATGAGCGTTTATAATGTGGTTAGCGCTAGGTAGTGCCTTAAAATACGTTAGTATTTACCCATTGGTAAAACAGCTTAACAGATACAAAAAAGCCCATACATTATGCATGGGCTTTCTTTTGGGTATTTAAAATTACCATTTCTTTTTAGGTGCAAATAATACGTCTAAGTCATCTTGCTCTGCTTCTGCTTTTTTCTTCAAGGCAGTGGCGTTTGAAGCTTTTAGTTCGCTGCTTATTTCTTCTAAATAGGCTTCAACTTCTTGACGTTTTGCGTTGACGTATTCATCAGAATAACTAACGGCACTAAGTGTGGCATAGGCTTTTTCAAAATATTGCCTAGCAGAGCCCACCATGCTCGCTGAACGAGCAGATAAACCGCGTTTAATTTGGCTTTCTATATTAATTCTGAGCTGTAACTTTTCAAGGCGCTTATCTTCTGCTGCAAATACTTGGCTATCTACACGCCCTTTACTGTGCTCAGAGCGCATAATAGCTCTAAGCTTTTTTATGCCCTGAATTAGCGACACTAACTGCTTATCGTTACTTGGTAACGATAAATTGTCGCTGCTATTACCTTCAACTGCACCACTTAGCTTTTCTTTAGCTTCGTTCATTCTACTTTTTAATGCTTTAGAATTAGGTGAGTGGTTTACCATCGCGTTTAGTGCTTCGTAACATCTACGTTGTAAAACGCGTATAATGTTTTCAGAAAGCGGAATATTAGCGCTATTCATCAGTGCTTCTTCGGTTTCTTCAATTATCGCTTTTTGTTTTGTTAATTCTTTGCGACGTTCAATTTCTTGCTTTTCTTTATGCTGTTGTACAGCGCTTACCCACAGTGCAATCACTATCAGTGCCACTATAAGCACAATTATAATCGAAACGATCATGGCTTAATTCTCGGATTCATAATCTATTTTTTTATATTACATCAAATATATGCTTTGAGGGTAGCTTTGCGCTGATTAACTTAAAAATATGTTAAAAATTAGATATAAGAATAATGTATTATAAGTTGAACCTGAATAAACATCGCTATCTGCAGCGGATTTATTGTGCTAGCCTTAATGCTTGAATAATGAAAATATACATGCTTACTTTGCCAAGTTTTACTAAATTTAACTTGGTTTTGCTTAGTATTACCATCATATAAGCTTAATAATAACGTTAAAAACTGCCACCATGAAATTACAACAACTTAGATACATTGTAGAAGTTCAAAACCATAAGCTAAACGTATCAGCAACTGCTGAGAGTTTATTTACCTCACAGCCTGGTATATCTAAACAAGTGCGCATGCTTGAAGATGAGCTAGGTGTACAAATTTTTGGCCGCAGTGGTAAGCATTTAACGCATGTTACAGGTGCCGGCGAAGAAATAATTAACATTTCTCGCGAAATTTTATCTAAAGTCGAAGGTATAAAAGCGGTTGCTAATGAGCACACGCTGCCTGATCAGGGTAAACTAAATATAGCCACAACACATACGCAAGCACGTTATGCTTTGCCAAGTGTTATTCAGGGCTTTATGAAAAAATACCCAGCTGTTTCGCTGCATATGCATCAAGGTACACCACAACAGATTTCTGATGCGGCAGCGCGCGGTGACGCAGACTTTGCCATTGCAACTGAAGCACTTCATTTATACTCAGATTTAGTTATGCTGCCTTGTTATCATTGGAACCGCAGCATTGTGGTGGCAAAAGATCATCCACTAGCACAAAAGGCCGACAATTTAACCGTTGCTGATATAGCGCAGTATCCGCTTATTACGTATGTATTTGGTTTTACTGGCCGCTCTGAGCTTGATAAAGCATTTAATGCGCACGGCCTTGAGCCACACATTGTGTTTACTGCAACCGATGCCGATGTAATTAAAACTTATGTAAGGCTAGGGTTAGGTGTAGGTGTAGTCGCTTCAATGGCCGTTGATCAATTAAGCGACACAGATTTAGTATGTATTGATGCCAGCCATTTATTTGAAGCGAGCACAACTAAAATTGGCTTTAGAAAGGGCAGTTTTTTACGTACTTATATGTATGACTTTATTGAGCGTTTTGCCCCGCATTTAACTAAAGAGCGAGTAGAGCGAGCAAGCTTATTACGCAATCAAGAAGATATTGATGCGTTATTTGCCGACATAGAGCTGCCAGTAAAATAGTAAGATCTTAATTATATAAATACTAAAAAACCGCGTATTGCTAAAATACGCGGTTTTTTGTTTTTATACGCTTAACATTCAATAATGTTTACTGCTAATCCACCGCGTGCGGTTTCTTTGTATTTGGTTTTCATGTCGTTACCGGTATCGAGCATGGTTTTAATTACTTTATCAAGCGACACCTTTTGCTCGCCACTGCCACGTATTGCTAAGCGAGAAGCATTAATTGCTTTAATGGCGCCCATGGCGTTGCGCTCAATACACGGTACTTGTACCAATCCGCCCACAGGGTCGCAGGTTAGGCCTAAATTATGTTCCATGCCAATTTCGGCGGCGTTTTCAACATGTACTACATTACCACCAACAATTTCGGTGAGTGCGCCAGCAGCCATTGAACAAGCAACTCCCACTTCTCCCTGGCAGCCTACCTCTGCGCCCGAAATAGAGGCATTTTTTTTGTATAAAATACCAATAGCCGCTGCGGTTAATAAATAGCGTGTGGCTATGTCGCGGTCCACTTCTTTAATAAATGTGTGGTAGTACATTAAAACGGCTGGCAATATACCCGCAGCACCATTTGTTGGCGCCGTGACTACGCGCCCGCCCGCGGCATTTTCTTCATTTACAGCTAAGGCAAATAAATCCACCCAATCCATTGCTCTGAGTGGGTCATTACTTACTTCTACATTTAGCTTTAAATACAAACTAGGCGCACGGCGTTTAACTTTTAAACCACCTGGTAAAATTCCCTCGGTGCGCATACCACGTTCAATACAGGCTTTCATTACTTGCCAAATATTAAACAGCTCGTCTTTGATATCGTCTTCTTTGCGCAGCGTTTTTTCGTTATGCATCATTAAAGTAGATACACTAAAGCCAGATTCTTTACACAGCTCTAGTAAGTCTTTAGCACTTTCGAACGGGTAAGGAGCCGGGTTTTGTTCGCGTATATCAAGGGCTGCTTGTTTTTCGTTTTCAAATTCTTCATCGGTAACAATAAAGCCGCCACCAATAGAGTAGTACACTTTGCTATATACTTTTTCGCCATTATTCGAGGCAATAATTTCCATTGCATTAGAGTGCTTAGGCAAGGTTTTGCGGCGATGGAAAACAATAGCCCCTTGCTTAGGAAAGTTCGCTTTATGGGTTTGGTTTAGGTATATCACTTGCTCTTTTTCAATTGTGGCAAGAATATCGTCAACTAAATCGGCATCTATTGTTTCTGGATCGTACCCAGCAAGTCCTAATATAACGGCTTTACCAGAGCCGTGGCCTACGCCGGTTTGACCCAGTGAGCCATAAAGCTCTACCTTTATATCGGTAACAGAGGTTAAAAGTTGTTGCTCTTGTAGGTCATTAACAAATAAGCGCGAGGCACGCATTGGGCCAACGGTATGTGACGACGATGGGCCAATACCAATGCTAAACATATCAAATGCACTGATCATACTATGGGTCTCTACTTTATTTACTCAGCTAGAAAGCTGTTCTTTGAACGGTTGAGTATCATAACGTTAATTCTATATTATGTAACTATTTGGCCGTAAGTTTTACACTGGTAGGGCAAGCTGCTTTGTAAAGTTTTTTATAATGCTAGCTGTTGCTCCCCACAGTAACCCATGAGGTGTACTAAACCCCTGTAGGGTAATGGTTTTACCAAAGCGTTGAAAAGGCAATGGCTGCCAATTATCTGCTTTACTTAGCTCAGTCAGTGAGAGCAAAAAACTAGCTTGCACTTCATTATAATCGTTTTCCCATACTGTGTGTTTATCAAGTAAACCCACAAATGGGCTGATGCTAAAACCTGTAAGTGTAGAGTATTGTGGCAGTTGGCCTAGCACTGTGACATTACTTGGCGCTATATTAAGCTCTTCGTGAAGTTCTCGAAGCGCGGTAGTGCGAAGGTGCTTATCACTTTGCTCAAACTTACCACCGGGCAAACAAATTTCCCCAGGGTGATGATGTAAATAAGTAGGGCGTTTACACAGTAAAATATGCGCATGGTTATCAATATCAATAATAGGCAGCATAACGGCACTTGCGCGTTTTTTACGGGTATCTTTTATTTGATTTGGCGCAGCTGTAGGGCTTAACTGAAACCGCGCCATAATGTGTTCACTATTCAAAGCGACCTACTGTGTTAATAAAGGAAGTATTTTATTCACTTTATCGTATGTTTCTTGGTATTCCAATTCGACTTTAGAATCAGCCACAATACCACCGCCGGCCCAGCAATAAATGTGTTCGTTATGACAAACCAAGGTACGAATTGTAATGCTGGTATCCATATTGCCGCAGGCGCTTAAATACCCTATAGAACCGCAGTAAATACTACGCCTATGAGGCTCTAGCTCTTCAATTATCTCCATAGCCCTAATTTTAGGTGCACCGGTAATTGAGCCGCCCGGAAAAGCCGCTTCAAGCTGATCAACCGCCGTTTTACCCTCATCGAGTTCTGCCGTTACTGTGCTTACTAAATGATGCACGGCAGGAAAGCTCTCAATAGCAAACAGTGAGGGCACCTTTACAGAGCCTGGCTTGGCTACTTTACCTAAATCGTTGCGCAATAAATCAACAATCATTACGTTTTCTGCACGATCTTTAGTGGAGCTTTCAAGGGCTCTGGCTTGTTGTTGATCTGCGATGGCATCGGCCTTACGTGGCAAAGTGCCTTTGATGGGTTTTGTTTCAACTATGTTGTCGTGCACTGCAATAAAACGCTCTGGCGATATTGATAAAATGGCGCCACATGGGTGGTTAATAAAACTAGAAAATGGCGCTTTATTAGCCTCGCGCAATACTTTATAAGCTTGAAAACAGTCGCCCTTAAAGCCAGCACTAAATCGCTGTGCTAGGTTGATTTGATAACAATCACCACTTTTTAAATAATCTTGTATCTGCGCAAATTTATCAGCGTATTCATGTTCACTCATATTTGATCGCCAATCACTGGTGAGTGAAAAATGTGCAGGTACTATATCGTTTACTAAATACTGCTGGTAAAGCGCCAAACGGTTTACTTCAGGTTGAGAAACGTAAAACCAGCTTTGCTGGCGTTTATCAAATATCAGTGCATCTAAATAAAGGCCAATAGCCATTTGTGGCAATGTTATATCGTGTTTTGCTGTGCTTGGCATGTGCTCAATAATGCGGCCTAAGTCGTAACCAAAATAACCAAGCCAGCCGCCGTTAAAAGGCAGATTACTAGCGGCTTTTTGCGCGCTAAGTTTACTTAGCTCATCGTTCATTATTTTAAAGGGGCTACGTGAGTCAAGCTGCTGATTAAATACGCTTTGATTGTCGTTCACTTCTAAAATAGCGTGAGGCTCTATTGCAATAATATCAAAGCGACTATTTATGTGCTCGCTATTGGCTGAGTCTAGTAATACGGCATAGGGTAAATGCGCAAAATGCGCGAAAACATCAATGCAGTTTTGCGTTATGGCTAATTTTACACAACTTTTTTCATTGTTTAGCATTTACTGCCCCTTTAAGAACTGGCTCGAAACGGGCTGGGAGGGTATCATAAGTCAAATTTTTTTGGCAGCGTTTAGTATCAAATCTACGTTGTAATTAAAACAGTGCAAACCACCGTCACCGGTTTGGTATAGATTACGCTTAAGCGTAACGCTAACTTAAGGAACCACTATGAGTACAATCCGTCAGCAAGACTTTATTGATAGCATTGAAGATGCGTTGCAATATATTTCTTTTTATCATCCCCTTGATTTTGTTCAAGCGCTAGAAAAAGCCTATAACAAAGAACAAAGCAAGGCTGCAAAAGATGCAATCGCGCAAATTTTAATTAACTCGCGTATGTCGGCTGAAGGCAAGCGTCCATTGTGTCAAGACACGGGTATTATTACCTGTTTTGTAAAAGTAGGTATGGATGTTAAGTGGGATAAAACAGATTTAACCGTACAACAAATGGTTGATGAAGGCACACGTCGCGCATATTTAAATCCAGATAACCCACTACGAGCTTCTATTGTAGCTGACCCTGCAGGCACGCGTAAAAACACTAAAGATAATACCCCTTCAGTGGTACACATTGATTTAGTGGCAGGTGGCGAAGTAGAAGTAATGGTTGCAGCGAAAGGCGGCGGCTCAGAGAACAAAAGTAAAATGGTGATGCTAAACCCATCTGACGATGTAGCTGCATGGGTAGAAAAAACTTTACCGACGATGGGCGCAGGTTGGTGTCCGCCAGGCATGCTAGGTATAGGTATTGGTGGTACAGCTGAAAAAGCAGCGGTAATGGCAAAAGAGTCGCTAATGGACCCAGTTGATATTCATGAGCTTATGGAGCGCGGCGCACAAACGACAGAAGAAAAGTTACGTTTAGAAATTTTTGAGCGTGCTAACAAGCTAGGTATTGGTGCGCAAGGTTTAGGTGGTTTAACAACGGTTGTTGATATTAAAGTAAAAACAGCCCCTACGCATGCGGCTTCAAAGCCTGTTGTAATGATCCCTAACTGTGCTGCAACTCGCCACGTACACTTTACCTTAGATGGCTCAGGCCCTGCAGATTTAAAAGCGCCTAAGTTAGAAGATTGGCCAGAAGTAACCTTTGAAGTAGGTGAAGGAACTCGCCGAGTTAATTTAGACACGCTAACTAAGGAAGATACTCGCGAGTGGAAAATGGGTGAAACTATTTTACTCTCAGGCACTATCTTAACAGGCCGTGACGCTGCCCATAAACGCTTACAAGATATGATCAATTCAGGTGAAGGTTTACCTGAGGGCGTAGATTTTGATAACAAGTTTATTTATTACGTAGGTCCAGTTGATGCCGTAGGTGATGAAGCCGTAGGTCCTGCTGGCCCTACAACCGCAACACGTATGGATAAATTTACCGATATGATGCTAGAAAAAACCGGCATCGTAGGCATGATAGGTAAAGCTGAGCGTGGTCCTGCGACGGTTGAGTCTATTAAAGAGCATAAATCGGTTTATTTAATGGCGGTTGGTGGTGCAGCATACTTAGTATCTAAAGCAATTAAAAAAGCACGCGTGGTTGCCTTTGAAGATTTAGGTATGGAAGCCATCTACGAATTTGAAGTAGAAGATATGCCAGTAACAGTTGCTGTAGATAGCGAAGGGGCTAACGCACATACGCAAGGCCCTGCAATTTGGAAAGCTAAAATTGAAGAACTAGACGGTAAGCTTAAATAAAGGTTTACGTAATCTAATTACAAAGCGAGCTTAGGCTCGCTTTTTTGTATTTGCTATATGAAATATTTAAAAAACGCTAATTATCCCTTCAAATAAGCAGCTCCGACCAGTTGTGCTGGATCTGCTTTTTTCTTTATAAACCTATACACTGTGCGCCTTTGCTGGGAGAGGGGCTGTGTAATACAAGGTTTACACTTTGTGTTACCTTTACGTTCACGTAAATTTGAGTGCGATTTTGAATGGTGTTGTTAGTTTTTAATTTAACTTTTTCGCCAATTATTGAATTTTATATCTATATTTCATCATTATTCGGATTTATTAATTCACAAGGCTCGGTTTTTACAGGTTTAACTTCTCATTATATGGCACCCTTAAAAATGAAGTGGTAAAGTTTCGTCAATTTCCAGCGCTCATCCCTCTCACGGGTAAACTATTTTGGAGTAATAACAGTGGCTGTGTTTAATCAAGCTGAATTTGATAACCACGAACAAGTGGTTTTTTGTTCTGACGAAGCGTCAGGTTTAAAAGCAATTATTGCCGTACACAATACTAACCTTGGCCCTGCCGTTGGCGGTTGTAGAATGTGGGATTATGCAAAAGATGAAGACGCAGTATACGATGTGCTGCGCTTATCTAAGGGCATGACCTACAAAAATGCGGTAGCACGTTTACCATTTGGTGGTGGTAAATCTGTTATTATTGGTGATGCAAAAAAAATTAAGTCTGAGCAGTTATTCCGTGCTTTTGGACGCCAATTAGAGCGATTAAATGGCAGTTACTATTCAGCAGAAGATGTAAACATTACCTGTGATGATGTGGCATTAATGAATAAAGAAACAAACTATGTGCTAGGCCTTGAAGGGAAAAGCGGAAACCCGTCACCTTTTACAGCGTATGGTACTTTTTTAGGAATTAAAGCGGCGTTACAGCACCAGCGCGGTCATCAAGATTTTTCGGCTATTAAAGTGGCTGTGCAAGGCTTAGGTGCTGTAGCCTATGGTTTATGTAAACACCTAGCTGAGGCCGGTGCGCAACTATTTGTAACTGATATAAACCAAGATGCTGTAGAACGTGTAGTTAATGACTTTGGTGCAACACCGGTGGGCATTGATGAAATTTACGACCTTGATGTTGATGTATACGCACCGTGTGCACTTGGCGCAACGGTTAACGATGAAACTATACCACGCCTTAAAGCAACGATTATTGCAGGTTGTGCAAATAATCAATTAGCACAATCTCGCCACGGGGAAGTTATACGTGAAAAAGGGGTCTTATATGCACCTGATTACGTTATAAATGCTGGTGGCATAATAAACGTATATTACGAAACAGCACCACAAGGTTACAGTGCTGCGGCTTCAAATAAGCATGTTGAAGGCATATACGATACACTAACTGAAATTTTTGCGCGTAGTGAAAAAGAGCAAAAATCAACGCATTTAATTGCTGATGAGCTAGCTCAAGAGATTATTAAAAACGGTCTTTAATTTAGCTGTATTATTTATAAAAAGGCGTACTTTGGTACGCCTTTTTTGTTTATACTTTATGGCGGTACCTTTAACCGTATGGATAATATGACTAATAAAAACGCCATAATGGAGCCAATTGATTTTGATACTTGGCCTCGTAAGCAACACTTTGAATTATTTAAAAATTTCACCCAGCCATATTTTAATGTGTGTGTAACACTTAACGCCAAGCCTTTATTTGAATATTGCAAACAAAATAAACTGTCTTTTTTCCAAGCATATGTGCATGTCACACTAACAACATGCCACGCCTATAACCCGATTATGCTAAGGATTGTAAATGATCGTCCATGGCGCTTAAAGCAAGTTAGAGCCAGTGTGGTAGAGCTTGCTAACGATGATTCGTTTATATTTAGCTATTTTAATTATTCGTCTTGCTTTGAAGCTTTTTCTCAACACGCCACCACTATAAGTGCCAATGCTAAATCTCAACCGTTATTTTCTCAGGCATTCGATCAAACCGAAGGACAAGCTGATTTGATACATATTTCGGTGTTGCCATGGCTGAACTTTAGCAGTTTTTCGCATGCCTTTAGTGATGGGGAATGTTTAGGAATTCCTAAGTTTGTGTTTGGTCAATATGATAAAACCACGGGACTAATGCCGTTTTCGATTGATGTGCATCATTCTTTAATGGACGGTTTACACGTCGCAGCGTTTATAAGCGTATTACAAAATAATATTAACAACTTTTGTAAAGATTAATTGAATTTAGTTAATGCAATGTATTTATTCGCTATGGTAGTATTTTTAATTAAATAAGTGGGTATAAGTTAATTTGTAACGATTAGCTGATACGTTTAAAGCATAACGTTTTAATAACTTATTATAAGGTGTGTTTAGCACGTATTATTTGTTGTTGCCGCTATTGTTTAGTTTAAATTAAAGCGCTTGTTAGCGCTTAAACAAACCATAGTGTATTCACCCCGTGCGTATAGGGATTTTAACACTTTGTTGGACGCACAGTTTAGATGTGCCCAGTGCCGAGTAAATTCTTTCCTGCTACGTTTAAATAACGATAAAACGCTTACACAAGTAAAAGAATAACTAAGGCAGTTGATGATGAGACAATTAAGCATTATATGTTCTTTTTTCGTCATGTTTTTATGTGAAGCTCAAGAGCAAACCCGTTTACCGTTAAGCGATTATTTTTCTGAAACATGGAATACTCGCTCTGGATTACCGCACAACAGTATTAACAGTGTTACGCAAACTAAAGATGGCTACTTATGGGTCGCTACGTGGGAAGGTTTGGCGCGTTTTAATGGGCAAGAGTTTACAATACTAACCCGTGCCCACATTAATAACTTACCCGACTCAGGTTTAAGGGCGCTAACACCGACTAATAGTGGAGGGTTATATATAGCGGGCGCGCGCGGAGGAATTAGCTTATATCAACATAGGCAGTGGGATACTAAGCGTTCAGCGCCTACTATGGTTAATCATTTAATTGAAAGTGCTGATAAAAGCTTATGGTTAGCCCTTGAAAACGATGGAGTGTTTTATCGTGCGCACAACAGCGATACCGACCTTGCAATAATTAAAAATGCCAGCGCTTATCGCGTAATAGAAGATAGCGATGGGATCATTTGGGCAGCAACCAGTGCGGGCCTTTATAAAATTCACAATAAAATACCTACCTTAATGACACCACATTTTGGTTTACCTAATGCGCCCGTATATAACTTATTAATTACCCGTGGCGGCTCGCTGATTGTGGGAAGCGAAAAAGGCGCGTGGATCAAAACCAATGCACAGTTTCAGCCGGTACATGAACAGCTTGCAAATGAGTCTATTTCTAGCCTACTAGAAGATAATCATGGTGATTTATGGTTTGGCACAATTAATAAAGGGGTATTTAGGTTATCGCCTGATGGTGTAGAGCAATTAGATGCCAATAACGGATTACCCACCAACCGAATTTTATCTTTGTTACAAGATAGAGAAAATAGTATCTGGATAGGCACTAATGCAGGTCTCTTTAGGCTACGTGAATCACCGTTTTCATCGTGGACCCAAAAAAGAGGTTTAGCAGGGGATTATACCCGCACAGTGCTTTCTCACTCAGATGGTAGTTTATGGGTGGGGGGAAGCTCTGGCTTAAATATAATAAAAAATAACCGCGCGACGGTAGTGTCGGGCTCTAAACAAAGTAGTCCTTATTCAGTTCTCAGTTTGCATGAGGCACCCGATGGCACCGTGTGGGCTGGTACATATACCTCAGGCGTTTTAAAAATAGTTAATAATACCTTTACCCCGTTTATTAATCGTAGCACTGGCCTTGGAAGTAACGAAGTAAGGGCTTTACTATTTGATTCTAAAAACCGTTTGTGGATAGGCTCTGCTATGGGGCTAACGCGCATCAATGAAGATGGTAGTTTAGATCAATTTACAAATAAAAAAGACTTACCCAGTGGGTTTATACTTGCGCTGAGTGAAGATAATACAGGCAATATTTGGGTAGGTACCGGCAATGGGGTGGTGGTATTTGATATTGTTAGTGAGCAATTTACAACCGTTGAATTTCCACGTGCGTTTTCTGCTCAATATGCATTTGGTTTTTATATTGATGATACCTATACCTGGATGGCCACAGATAGAGGCTTAGTGCGCTATGAGCTAACAAGCGCAAAAATGGCAATGCTTGGTTTAGAGCAAGGTTTACCTATCGACAAGCTATTTCAAGTGGTGCCGCACAATGGCTCATTTTGGCTCTCGAGCAATCGGGGCATTATTCAAATTGATAAAAATCATATACAGCAAATCCTCGATGCTCCTGCCTCCGCTAAAGCACCCGTGCTTAACTATCAACTTTACGATGAAGGCGATGGCATGTTAAGTGCGCAGGCTAATGGAGGATCAACCCCTTCGGCTGTAACACATAACGATGGGAGTATTTGGTTTGCAACCGCAAAGGGGGTGAGTACCGTACAACCTGCGCGCTTACAAGCATCAACTCAAATTGCCTTGCCGACGATAATTGAAAATATTTTTGTAGACGGTAAGCCTATTGCTCTTCCGCTTAAAGGGGAGTCGGTATTTTTACCGCCAGGGGTTTCTCGTTTATCATTTCATTATGCAGGGCTGAGCTTTATTATGCCGCAGCGATTAAATTTTCAAACCCAATTAAAGGGCTTTAACGATAAATGGGTTAACCGTCAAAATATGACCAGTGCTGAGTACACCAATTTACCGCCTGGGGAGTATACCTTTATGGTACGAGCAAGTTACCCTAACGCACATTGGCAAGATAATCAGCAAGCTGTAAATATTGTTATTCAGTCATTTTTTTGGCAAAAAGCGCAGTTTAAGTTTGCAGTATTTGTTTTATTTTTAATGATTATTTTTGCCATATACAAATACCGTTTATACCACTATAAAAAAATAGAAATAGAGCTTACAAACCGAGTAGAGAAACAAACGCAAGACTTACAAACGCAGGCCAATGCGTTTGCGTATCAAGCAACACACGACCAACTTACCGATATGCCTAATAGGCGTGCTTTTGATAGCTGGCTTGCCCATAACTTTGCCAGTTACAAACAACAAAACCGACCGTTAGCCATAGCTATACTAGATATTGATCACTTTAAGCGGATCAATGATAACTGGTCGCATATTATTGGCGACAAAGTGATTTGTACAATTGCAGAGCTGCTTAAAAATGGCTGCCAAGAAAACCAACACATAGCACGATGGGGCGGTGAAGAGTTTACGATAGTTTTTGCTGACAAAACCGCTATTGAAGCAAAAATAATATGTGAAGCACTGCGCGAGAGCATTGCACAATATGACTTTTCGGCCATTGGTGAGGGGTTAAGTGTAACAGCAAGCTTTGGCTTGTCTGATTCAACCAACGTAGGTGATTACGACCGCCTTTTATCGCGAGCAGATCAAGCCTTATACAAAGCTAAAAATAGTGGGCGAAATTGTACAGAAATTATCTGATTGAAAATAAGCCCATGCGCACATATTAATAAGGGACTAACTTATTTTGGATGTCCTTAATGATAAATGGGCTACTAATTACCGTATTAGCTGTTTTTGTTATTACCTATTGGCGCTGGCCAATAATACAAAACTGGCTTTGGAATAAAAAATATAAGAATGTTGTATTAAATTCTCAACAAAAAGATATTTTACTGCGCTGTATGCCCATTTATAAAAAGATGACGGATAGCGACAGAGCCAAGCTTGAGCGCCACATAATATGGTTTCTCAATGAAAAGCGCTTTTTAGGCCGCGATGCTCTAAAGCTAACCCCCGCCATGAAGCTGATAGTTGCAGCCGATGCCTGTGTGTTAGTGCTTAATAAACCTTGGCCACTTTATAAAAACGTGAAAGAAATTTTACTCTACCCTAGTGCGTATTATGCGCCGCAATCAACACGCGATAGTGCTGGGCTGGTCAGTTACCACAACGCAGTGCGCTTAGGTGAGTCATGGCCCGGTGGTACATTAGTGCTGAGTTGGCATGATGTACTAGAAGGCAACCGTTTACCAAGCGATGGCCATAATTTAGTATTTCATGAATTTGCCCACCAGTTAGACCAAGAAACTGGCCAAACTAGCGGTACACCATTATTAAAAACCCCCAATGCTTATAAAGAGTGGGCCCGTGTGTTTAGCCGTGCGTTTACTCAATTAAAAAGCCATGTTGCGTATAATATGCCCCATGTTATTCATAGTTATGGAGCAACAAATGAAGCTGAATTTTTTGCTGTGATCACCGAGACTTTTTTAGAAAAGCCAAGCGAGCTGCGCCAATACGACCCTGAAATTTACCGCTTGCTGGTGGAGTATTATCAATTTGATCCTATTGTTTGGCATTAATTTTCGGCACTTGGTCTGATAACACTGGCATGTTAGTGCTGTTTTTGTTGCAATCGTGTTAGAGAATTTAACTGTAATAATAACAAGCGAGAAATGCATGAAAAAAATGCTTCACACTGCACTGGCATTATCAGTGTCATTGGCAATCGGTCACGCGCATGCAAGCGAAGAGCAAGCTAAGTGGCAGGTTGATTCACCTAAAGGCAAATTTGCAGACGCAACAATTAGCGTGCAGCAAGGCACATGGATGAATATTGATGTGAGCCCTGATGGTAAAACATTGGTGTTTGATTTACTTGGCGATATATACGCTATGCCCATTAGTGGCGGTGAAGCAACTAAACTTACATCCGATATTGCTTGGCAAATGCAACCTCGCTTTAGCCCAGATGGTAAACACATTGCGTTTACCTCGGATCAAGGCGGTGGCGATAATATATGGGTAATGGATATTGATGGTAGTAATCAGCGAGCGGTGACTGATGAAACCTTTAGGCTTTTAAACAGCCCCGCATGGAGCCCTGATGGCGATTATATAGTTGCCCGTAAACACTTTACCGCTAGTCGCTCTCTAGGGGCTGGAGAAGTTTGGCTTTATCACAAAGCGGGTGGGAAAGGCGTACAATTAACTAAGCGTGAAAACGACCAAAAAGATTTAGGTGAACCCATGTTTTCGCCTGATGGTCGCTATGTTTATTTTTCTCATGATGCGACACCAGGTAAAACCTTTCATTATTCTAAAGATTCTGTTGCCGGAATTTATAAAATTAAGCGCTTTGACCGACAAACCGGTGAAATAGAAACAATTATTGAAGGCATGGGCGGTGCCATCAGGCCGACCCCTTCACCTGATGGTAAAAAGCTTGCTTATATAAAACGTGATGATTTTCAAACCAGCTTGTACTTATATGACTTAACCAGTGGCGAGCACACTAAGCTCTACGACAAGCTTGAACGCGATATGCAAGAAACCTGGGCTATTCATGGCGTGTATCCGACAATTGCTTGGACTCCAGATAACGAAGAGCTTGTGTTTTGGGCTGGCGGTACAATTCATAAATTAGCCGTTGATGATAAAACAGTCGCCCCAATTGAATTTAAAGTACAAACCACTAAAAAGATTCAAAAGGCAGTACGCTTTACACAAGATTTAGATACCGATGAGTTTGACGTAAAAATGCTGCGTAATGTACAGGTTAGCCCAGATGGCGAAACCGCTATTTTTGAAGCATTAGGGTATATTTATAAACGCGATTTAGACTCAGGTAAAATTAAACGCTTAACCAAACAAACCGATCATTATGAGCTGTTCCCGCAGTACTCCCGCGATGGTAAAAAGATTGTTTACACCACCTGGAATGACAGCAAGCAAGGCACTGTACGTGTTGTCTCTGCGCGCAGTGGTCGTGGTGATACAATTACAACGCAGCCTGGTAAATATGTAGAGCCTACGTTTAGCCCTGACGGCAAAATGGTAGTTTATCGTAAAGCCACCGGCGGAAGTATTTTAAACCCTAAGTGGTCGCTTAACCCAGGTATTTATAAAGTAAGTACAAAGGGGGGAGAGAGCGAGCTTATTTCTAAAAGTGGTTATCAACCTCAGTTTGGTAGCGACAATGACCGTGTATTTATCATGAGCCCTTGGCCTAAGCCTACTTTAAGTGTTGTGGAGCTTGAAAGTAAAAAGGTACGCAAGCTTTATGAGTCGGAGCATGCCACTGAATTTAGAGTCTCACCAGATGGTAAATACTTAGCGTTTGCAGAGCGTTTTAAAGTATTTGTTACCCCGCTGGTACAAAGCGGTTCACCTATCACAATAAGCCCTAAAGATAACCAGTTTCCTATTGAGCAGCTGTCTGTACGCGCGGGTGAAAACATAAGTTGGAGTGCTAATAGCAATAAACTGTACTGGAGCTTAGGGCCAGAGCTATACCATGCAAGCCTTGATGGTATGTTTGCTATAAACAATGCAGACGAGGCCGACTTTAAAGTTAAAAGTGGCGAAAACATTAGCTTTAGTAAAAAAATGGCCGAGCCAAAAGGTATGATTGCTTTAAAAGGTGCAAACATTATTACCATGAATGGCGAACAGGTCATTGAAAACGGCGTTATAATTACCGATGGTAAACACATTAAATCGATTGGCAAAGTGGGTGAGGTTACTATTCCTAAAAATGCCGATGTTATTGATGTTACAGGTAAAACAATTATGCCTGGCATCGTTGATGCACATGCCCATGGCTCTCAGGCAAGTGATGAAATAATTCCACAGCAAAACTGGAAAAACTTTGCAGGTTTAGCGCTCGGTGTTACCACAATTCATGACCCATCAAACGATACATCAGAGATTTTTACCGCCAGTGAAATGCAAAAGGCCGGCATGATTGTAGGGCCGCGAATTTTCTCTACAGGCACGATTTTGTACGGCGCCAATATGCCAGGTTACACCTCGCATATTGACTCCTTAGACGATGCTAAATTTCATTTAGAGCGCCTTAAAAAAGTGGGCGCATTTAGCGTCAAATCGTATAACCAGCCGCGCCGCGAGCAACGCCAACAAGTTATTGAGGCAGGGCGAGAGCTTGAAATGATGATAGTGCCAGAGGGCGGCTCACTGTTACAACATAATTTAAGCATGGTTGTAGATGGTCATACTGGCATTGAACACTCAATTCCGGTTGAACATATTTACGATGATATAAAACAATTATGGTCGCAAAGTAATGTAGGTTACACTCCAACATTAGTGGTTGCTTACGGTGGGATTTGGGGAGAAAACTATTGGTATGACAAAACCGACGTGTGGAATCATCCGCGTTTAAGTAAATTTGTGCCTAAAAATCAATTATTACCGCGTTCAATGCGTCGTGTAAAAGCGCCCGAACATCACTATAACCACTTTAATAACGCCCGTGTTGCTAAAGAGCTGCAAGATTTAGGTGTACTGGTAAATTTAGGTGCGCATGGGCAACGTGAGGGCTTAGGCGCCCACTGGGAAATGTGGATGTTTGCTCAAGGTGGTATGAGTTCACTGGAAGCAATTAGAGCCTCTACGCTTGACCCTGCTAAATATTTAGGGCTTGATAAAAATATAGGCTCGTTAGAAGTCGGTAAGCTTGCCGATTTAATGGTTATTGATGGCGATCCGCTGAAAAATATTCGTGATTCAGATAAAGTCGATTACACTATGATTAATGGTCGTTTATTTGATGCAAGTACCATGAATGAAGTGGGTAAAAAGCAGCGTAAAGCGCTTTATTTTGAAAAGCTATAATTGCTTACACTTACTTAAAGCGGCTATTAGCCGCTTTTTTAGTTTTGTAACAAGTGTTGTATCAGCGATGAACTTGGCATTTTAAGAGTAGTTGTATGCATTACACGAGCTTGACATATAAGCCCTTCTTTTATGGTAAATAGCAAATGCGCAATATATAGGGCTTTGTTTTTATCATTTTTTAGCTCTTCAGTGGTAAGCAGAGCATTAAAAACGATATTCAGTGCTTCTTGTTTATGGGTTTTGCACTGAATTGCAATAGGGTGTGAGTCGTTGGGGTATTCAGCCGCAGCATTTATAAAAAAGCATCCGTTGAAATTGCCCAATTCTGATACTTCATTATTAAACCATTGGTTTAAACCGTCAAAAAGCGCACTGGCAACACCAATAGCATTTGGTTTGTCACATATTTGCTCTAACCATTGATTAAAAGTGGCATCACGCTGTTTTAAACAAGCAACAATTAGCTCATCTTTACTTTCAAAATGATTATAAAGCGTTTTTTTAGCTATCCCCGACACCGTTAAAATCTCATTAATCCCTACGGCGTGAATTCCTTTGTTATAAAAAAGCGTAAGTGCTGTATTTATAATTTTTTCTCGTTTGCTCACACGTCACCTTATTTTTATTCGCAATAATACTTAATCATTTTTATGGGCTAAACGTGTCGCTACCTGCGTTAAAAAATTCTCATTTACAACTGCATGGATGCAGAAGGTAGAGCAATGCAGGAGCAATTGCCGAGAACAACTAAATAGCGAAATTTTTGCCTTGCTATCAACACGCTTTTCCATCCTCAAAATAGATCACTTAATTAGGCGGATTGGTATTGTTTGACTCGTTAAGTATATATTGACAGAGGTAGACCAAGTTGTCTATATTACGAGTGTAGACAAGTCGGTCTACTTTTATGGAGGTTTTATGAAGTGTGAAGATATTCGTTTTGCTTGCATCGCAGGAGTCTTTTCTATGTTAGTGATAGGGTTTCTAGCATGGCTTAATCATTTAGGTGATTACGGTATTTGGCTAATGGCACCGTTTGGCGCAACGGCTGTGCTTGTATTTGGTATTCCAGATAGCCCACTTGCACAGCCTAGGAACGTAATTATAGGGCATTTAATAACAGCCTTAGTTGGTGTTGTGTTTGTAACTTATGTGGGAGATAGCAGTACGTCGATTGCGATAGCTGTAGGCCTTGCAATTACGCTAATGATGTTGACTAAAACAGTTCATCCTGCAGCTGGTGCAAACCCTATTCTAATTATTGTATCTGGACAAAGCTGGGGGTTTTTAGTGATGCCGGTTTTGCTAGGCACAGTATTTATTGTATTGTGCGGATTTTTAGCTAAATGGTTAGATGTCCAATTACTAAATAGCAGGCATAAAAAAACCGCTTAACGCGGCTTTTTTATTTATCACATGATGTTTAAACAACACCGCGTGGTAAACGACAATCGTGATCTTTGCTTGCAAGCTCAACAATCCAAAGCTCTTCAGCTGTGTAGCCGTCTTCGCTTTGTGTTACAACAGTAAACGGCGCTGTTTTATTTGCTTTAACAGGCGCAGCAGTTTTTGTTTTAGTTTTTTTCGCAGGCGCTTTTTGTTCAGCTTGTGCAGCTGGTTTGCCAGAGGCTAATTCTTTCGTTAGCTCCGCTACATCAGCTAGGCGTAAGTTTTTGCCGCCATCGATGCTGTACCAGCCAGGTTTTGTAGTGATTTCAGGTTTTTTACCATTAGCAGCTTCATATGCAGCTTCAAAGGCAGATAAAACTTCTGTTTTGTCTAGTTTGCTCATCAGAGACCCTATACGTTGTGAACACAGATAAAGAAGCCGTATTTATACCTATTTTCCAACTGTTTTTCAATTTTTTGCGATTTTCCTTCCATTTTAGCCCCATAAACGCCAAAATTTGCACAAAATTCAGTGCTGAGTAAGGTAACAATAATGCAACGAAGAGAATTTAACCAACTGTTAAACGACATTTTAAAACCTCACACAATTAAAGATTTTTGCCCTAATGGGTTGCAAGTCGAAGGTAGAGATGACATCACCACTATTGTAACAGGGGTGACAGCAAGCCAAGCACTCATAGATGCAGCGATAGAAAAAAAAGCCGATGCTATTTTGGTTCATCATGGTTATTTTTGGAAAGGTGAATCACAACCTATTACAGGCATGAAAAAACGTCGTATAGGGGCTTTGTTAACGCATGATATTAATTTATTTGCTTATCATTTACCGCTTGATATTCACCCCGTTGTAGGTAATAACGCCCAGCTTGCTAATTTACTTGATATTGAAATAGAAGCAGGGCTTGAACCTGTTGCTAACAGCGTTGCTATGAAAGGGCGGTTAAAAACCCCGCTAACAGGTAGTGAGTTTGCAAATAAAATTGCCAAGGTTTTAAATCGTAAGCCTTTAAGTAGCGTTGTACGTGATGAGAAAATTCACACCATTGCGCTGTGTACTGGAGGCGGGCAAGGTTATATCGATTTAGCAGCAGAGCAAGGAATTGATGCATACTTAACAGGCGAGGCCTCTGAGCAAACTATTCATAGCTCGCGTGAGCAAAATATAGACTTTTTTGCGGCAGGGCACCATGCAACCGAGCGTTACGGAATTAAAGCGCTTGGTGAACTACTTGCCAAAGAGCATGGCTTTGACGTGAGCTTTATAGATATAGATAACCCAGTATAAATAAACTTATTTATAGCCTAAAGCGCCTCTGGGTTTATCCGGCGGCGCATGCTTATCCAAGCACTCCCAATCACTTCATGCATGTATTGCGTTACTACACGTAATGCCTCAGCATTTGGTATAAATTGTTTATACAAAGGTAAAGCCGCAAAATTGTGATAATCCGTAGCGGCAGGAATTACCTCAATGCCTTGGGCATTAAACAAGTTTTTTGCGCGAGGCATGTGCAGTACAGACGTAACCAGTGCAACCTTAAAATCAACGAGTTTAGGCGCGAGGAGTTTGGCTTCTGCGGCGGTATCCATTGCCTGTGGGTTTTGTTTTATACGGCTTTTACTCACCCCTAAATTTATTGCTGTTTGGCTCATTAATGCGCTATTTGTTACTTTGTTATAGCCACCGCCAGATACGAAAAGCGTTGCATTAGGGTATTTTTTTGCAAGTTTGACCCCTTCTACCAAGCGAGTAAGCGCACAGTTTCCTAGCTGATTATTAGCGCTTAAAGCGGGGTTTGGGTTTATATCGCAACCCAGCACAACAATTTTATCAAGGGTTGGGTGTTTTAAGGCATTAAATGCCAATGAAACGGGCTCATTGTTTTTAATAAGTTGATGCGCAGCAAACGGTGTACTTAACACTAAAAGTGCCAATATACTCAAACTTGCGAGCACTAAAGCAGGTTTACGTCCACGAAACGCCAAAGCTAGCATTACAAAGGTAAGTAAACCAAATAGCGGTAGCGGCATAATCAAGCCACCTAATAATTTTTTTAATTCAAACATAATAAGTAACATAAAGCACAATAGGCCTTATGTTACTTATTCGTCTGTAATTTATCGACCGTTATTTTGCTTACAGGTATTTAAAAAGTGGCGATAAACGGGGTTGTCTTTCATGTCTTTTTTCATTGCTAGGTACATAGGGCGGGTTAGGCCAAGTGCACCAAGTGGAATTGATTTGATTAAACCTTGACTTTCATAAGGTGTAACCAACCAATCAGGCAGCGCTGCTACACCCATTCCTGCACTCACTAGCTGAAAAATTAATAAGCCTTGATCAACATTTTTAAGTGTGCCGTCAAAGCGGGCGTTTTGAATAAAGTGTTTAAATATATCTTGCCGCTCGCGCGGAATAGGGTACGAAATGATGGTTTCGTTTTTTAAGTCAAGCGCCGTTACATATGCTTTTTTAGCTAAGTCGTGATCAGGGGCGACAATTAGCTTTAATTTAAAATCGAACAGGTGAGCATATTCAAGTTTATCAGGTTCACGTATATCTGAGGTTAATACTAAATCGAGCTCATCATTGAGTAAATCTGGTATAGCGTCGTAACTAAAGCCACGTTCGTAGTCAATTTTAATGTCTGGCCAAAAATTATTAAATTCTTTAATTGTTGGAAGCAGCCAATGAAAACACGCATGGCATTCAACACTTAAGCGTAGTTGAGAAATAGGTTGATTAAGGCTTTCTTTTAAGCGGCACTTTGTGGCTTCTACTTTAGGCAAAACTTCGTTAGCAAGTTCAAGTAAAAGCATTCCTTGAGGCGTAAAGCGTACAGGCTGCGTTTTTCTTTCAAATAATTGGCAGTCTAATTTGTTTTCTAAGTCTTTAATTTGATGAGATAAAGCTGATTGCGTTAAAAATAATTCGCGGGCTGTATTAACTAACGATCCGGTGTCTTTTAATGTCGCAATAGTTTTAAGGTGTTTTATATCAATCATCTTTAATAATTCTCAAGGGAAAAGTGAGTTTGGCTCAGATTGACTACATACTACGCCTTTATAAAAAACGTTTCAACGTCTAGATGGCTAAAATAATCTGTTAATTACTAAAACACCCCCTTAAAGTTAAATTAACTAATGTGGGTACTATATTTGCTACTGGTTTGATGAGTTTGCTATGAGTTTAGCTCAAGTTGCTTGTTGGGTTATGCAGTTGCTGTGTAAAGCAGCGTTTCGAGCAGGGCAGCTTCATAAATGACATTGGTTTTTAAGAAGGATAAGTGATTATACCAACCCGCAATAACAGGTATGTTTTTAATGGGCTAAAGTTTAAACAGTAACAACCTATTTTTATTGCTAAAAAGCTGAGCGCTTAAGTAAACGAATGGGTATTACGGGGCTTACTTTTTACATCTTTGTGGCCTTGAAAAAAGTAAGCCCACGGATAGCAGCTACTACAGAGGTTTATTGATAAGTTGAATAGCGCGTTGTGCTGTAACGGGTTTTGACTTTAAAAAGCCTTGCCCGTAATTACATTGGGTGGCTTGTAAAATAGTGAGTTGCTCTTGGGTTTCGATCCCCTCAGCCACAACTTCAAAGTTTAGTGATTGCGCTAATGAGAGAATGGCCTCTACTAACGGGTTATTGGTTTTATTGAGGTGATCGATAAAGCTTTTATCAATTTTTAAAATATGAATAGGTAATTGGTGTAAGTAACCAAGCGCTGAGTATCCAGTACCAAAATCATCTAAGCATAATTTCACTTTAAGTGGGGCAAGCCCTTCTATTATTTGAGTTGCTAAGTCAAGGTTTGCAATGAGCCCGGACTCAGTGATTTCTAGGCATAATGATCCTAAAGGTAGTTGGTATTTATTATACAATGCGTGAACTTGAGCAACAAAGTCGAGGCTGGCAAAATGACGCGACGATACATTGACCGTTACTTTTAAAAAGCGATGACCTAGTTTGTGCCAATGCGCAATATGTTGCGCAGCGAGTTCCAGTAAGTGCAAGTCGAGGTTAATAATTTGCCCAGTGGTTTCGGCTATCGGGATAAACTCATTTGGCGATACAAACCCTTTTTTAGGATGGTGCCACCTTACTAATGCCTCAAAGCCGACAACTTCGCTTGTCGCGATAGTAAAAATAGGCTGAAAATAAAGTTCAAACTCGTTGTGCTCAATACCGTGTTGTAAGTCGTTTTCTATATCGGCATGGGTTTTAAGTTTTTTACGCATGGTGTTATTAAAAAACTTAACTTGGCCACGCCCGCTTGATTTAGCTTCGTACATGGCAGCATCGGCTTGCTGTAATAACAAATAGGCTTTATCGTCACAACTTTCAGTAAAAGCGATGCCAATGCTGGTTGATGCTTGCAATAAATGACTATCCACATTAAGTGGCTTAGCAAGAGCTATGTTTATTCGTTTTAGCGCTTCGCTAACCTGATTTCGGTGTGTGATGTTTTCCATAAAAATGGCAAATTCGTCGCCGCCAAGGCGTGCAAACGTATCGGTGTTTCTAACGGTGCTTTTTATTAACTCACAAATTTTAATTAAAAAGTGATCGCCAACCTCATGCCCAAGCGAATCATTTATACTTTTAAATCGATCAAAATCTAAATAAAGCAGGGCATGGCTGGTGCCTTTTTTAACACGTGATAAACGCAAAATTGCATGTTTAATACGCTCAATGAGTAACGAACGATTAGCCAGACCCGTTAACTCATCATGCAATGCTTTGTGTTCAAGCTCTTGCCTTGCAAGCTGCCTATCTATGGCCATACTAATTTGCCTACTTACGTAGGTTAAAAGGGCGCTGTCGTGTTCGTTATAATGCAATTTTTTGTCGTAACTTTGAACAACAATTACACCGCTTATTCTATCATTTGCTTTAAATGGTACACCAAGCCAGGACTCTGAAAGACGGCCAACAAGTTTAAAGTCGCCGTTATCTATATGCTGCTGATAATCGTTTTGATTTAATAGCAGTACACGGTCTGATTTTAGTAAGTAATACGAAGCGGTGTCTTTTAATTGTTCTTTTGATATTTTTTTGTGTGCGTGCGTTTGAATGCCTTCTTCAACGATGTAAACCAAGTCAAGTATATCTACCTGCTTATCGTAAAGGGCGATAAAAAAATTATCTGCAGGAAGTAAGCTATTTATTATGCTGTGAAGTGATTCAAAAAAGGTATCTAGGTTACTAGCTTTGTAGGTTAAATTAGCTATTTGCAGTAAGCTGTTTTCAAGCTTTTGGGCATCATTTAGCTGATTTACTGTGTGCTTTAAACTATTGACCGTGTTTACTTGGTTTAGCTTTGCACTTAATAAATGCGCAACGGTGGTTAAAATTTCTAAATGGGCGTTTGTGAAGTAGTTTTTTATTGGGTGTTCACAATCAATAACTCCTAAAACCTGATCTTTGTATATAAGTGGCACGCACAGCTCTGATTGGGCAGGGCGCTCATCAGCAATGTAGCGAGGGTCTTGTGTTACATCGCCAATAATTATCGCTGTGCCCGTACGAGCAACGTAACCGGTTATACCTTCGTTAAAACCAATAACTTTGCGTTCTGCTTGGTATTTGTCTCTTGCATGAGTTATACCCATAGAAGCGACTTGATTAAGCTGTAAACTCGTTTCGTCAGCGAGGTAAATAACACAATCAACAAACCCCAGGCGGTTTACTACTTGCGTGGTTACATACTCAAATAATTCTTCTAGGGTATCGAGCTGTAATAAGCTAGAGGAAAACTGGTTTATTATGCTCAGCTGCTCAGTTTTAACTTCGAGCGCTTTATAGGTATCGATATGATTCGACATAAGGTAATTTTATTCTTTTTATTTGTATTAACACTGATAAGTTAACCCAAATTTAAAGCATGTTCAAAATAAAACGCTTAAATGGGAGTAATCGTCGTTAAACTCAAACCCAATCGTATTTTGCAGCACTTAAAGAAAGGAATAAATTAGATAACACTTTACTAGATCTTCTCATATGCCTATGATCGGATAAATTCAGCCGTGGAAAAAAGTAATGAGCATTAATACCGATTCAAAAAATACATTAACCATAACTCGTCCTGATGACTGGCATGTCCATTTACGCGATGGTGTACAATTAAAAGATACAGTTCGCGATATTAGCCGCTACATGGGCCGCGCCATTATAATGCCAAACCTAGTACCGCCAGCAACGAGCACAGATTTAGCGCTAGCTTATCGAGAGCGAATTATGGCAGCGCAGCCGCAAGGCAACTTTGAACCCTTAATGGTACTTTACCTTACCGATAAAACCACCCCTGAAGAAATCAAAAAAGCCAAAGCAACCGGTAAAATTGTTGCTGCAAAACTGTACCCCGCTGGGGCAACCACTAACTCGGATTCAGGGGTTACATCAGTAAAAAATATTTACCCTGTTTTAGAAGCGATGCAAGAAGTGGGCATGCTATTACTAGTGCATGGCGAGGTGACTGATTCATCAATAGATATTTTTGACCGTGAAAAAGTATTTTTAGAGACGATATTAGGCGATGTTGTAGCAGACTTCCCAACGCTTAAAATAGTGCTAGAACACATTACAACAAAAGACGCCGTTGAATTTGTAACCGCCGCGTCGCAAAATGTCGCCGCAACCATTACTGCTCACCACCTACTTTATAACCGTAATCATATGTTAGCCGGAGGCATTCGCCCGCATTATTACTGCCTACCAATTTTAAAGCGCAATATTCATCAACAAGCATTAATGGCTGCAGCTATAAGTGGCAATAAAAAGTTCTTTTTAGGGACTGACTCAGCACCACATTATAAAGATAAAAAAGAAGCTGCATGCGGTTGTGCTGGCGCCTATACAGCACATGCCGCTATTGAACTTTACGCCGAAGCCTTTGAAGAGGCGGGCGCACTGGATAAGTTAGAGGGCTTTGCAAGTCATTTTGGGCCTGACTTTTACGGACTTGCTCGTAACACTGATACGATTACTCTAGAGAAAAGTCCTTGGCAAGTTCCTGCTAGCTACACATTAGGTGACTCACAAGTAGTGCCAATCAAAGCAGAAGCAACGATTGATTGGCAAGTTAAGTAAAGTAGCTTAAATTAACATTTTAATAAAGCCGTATAGCTTGCTGTACGGCTTTTTGCTTGCTTATAATTTCAGCTTAGTGCTCGTTTTCATGTTACTTGGTAACCCCTTTATTTGTAAGGCTGAGTACCTTGACATGATTTGTTACATTTACAAGCTAAAAACTTACCGTTTATTGAGCAAATTAAGCTTTAAAAATAACCACTTAAATATATCCCTTTAATTATTTTTGTTCTGAGTAAATAAATCTTAATTAATAGAGCCAAAAAAAAATTAATGTGTTAACCTTAACTTGCTTTGAGTTTTTGCGTATTGAATTTACGGATATTGTGCTGCGTTTAAGGTTACCGGTTAGGTTAAAACTTGTTCCTGTACTATACCTCCAGAATTTTGGGCACTGACTCAGGGAGGATATAGCCATAATAATATGGCTGAATTTTAATTATTGACTTACAGGAAAATTTAGTATGTCGGTTACTGGTAAAGTAAAATTTTTCAACGAAGCTAAAGGCTTTGGTTTCATTGAACAAGAAAACGGTCCTGACGTGTTTGTACACTTCAGCGCAATCTCTGGTTCTGGTTTTCGCACTCTTAGCGAAGGTCAAGCAGTGACTTTCAGCATCAAACAAGGTCAAAAAGGCCCTGAAGCTGAGAACGTAGAAGTAGCATAATTTTAATTATGTGAACCTTAGTTCATCTTGGTGAAGCAGTTTTCTGTTTCACCATAATTCCTCAAAATATTTCCCCATTATTTATACTCTCCTTAATACAGCCAATCGTTTAACTTTTATATTTTACTTAACGCTATAGCTTCAAACACGATTAACCTATCTATTTCCTATTTCCTATTTCCTATTTCCTATTTCCTATTTTACTAGTTAATAACCTCAGTATATAGCAACGCCGCTTTAATACGTTAGCAGCGCATAATCAGCATACTCCTACCAAGCTTAAATCATACATTAACCACTTGCATAGTGTGTACCACTAAACCTTGTAGTTAACAGTGCTTTACTGGCTCTGATAAGGCTTAACTTAGGCTTAGTAAAGCTAAAGCTAAAGCTATTAACTTAATTGCAGTAATATTTATACATCATGGTGTAACAAGCAGGGTGTTGTTGTATTTTTATACGATGAAGCGCTTAATTTACAAGTTAAGCTGTATTTTTAGCCTAATTTTACCAACTTTAGTTCATCAATTTTTCACATTTTTATTATTTTTGTTTTTTTTTAAGGTGCAATTCAGTTTTGTTTAGATGTTGCATTTTTGTTTCATGTAAGTGTCTAATTTTTAACTAGTGTTTAATTTTAAAGGGGCTATATAATACTAAAGCGGCCTAATGTTGGTTGCATTTATGTTAACAGTATTTTTTGTAATACTTTAGTTTTAGCTTTTTCAAGGTATTTATTTACTTAGAATAGCTAACATCAAGTTGACAGGGCGTATTGCATTTAGCATTATTGGAGGGTTGATATCTATTAAAAGATATCAGGGTTGTCATCCTTACTAGGGTTGATAATTAAATTATAAAAGTAACATTACTTAATTGGTTGGGAACTATGTCTGTTAAAATCAGAAAGAGTCTTGTAGCATCTGCGTTGGTTGGCGCTTTTGCATTTGCAAGCAGCAATGTGATTGCAGATCCTTTGAATGACGTGCAAAAAGCAGGTCAGCAAATTCAAAAGGCTGCTGTTAAGTCTCAAACTAAAATTGACAACGTATACGGTCAAACTCAAGAGCTAATCGCTGAGTACCGTAGTATTGTTGATGAGACTGAACTTATGAAAGTGTACAACGATCACGTAGCACGTTTGGTCGCTGACCAAAATGCGTCAATCGAATCGTTTGACCGTCAAATCGCTACTATCGACAACACTAAACAAAACGTTGTGCCTTTGATGTATCGCATGATCGATACGCTTGAGCAATTCATCAAAGCGGACGTTCCGTTCAATCTTGATTCTCGTCTTGCCCGTGTAGAAAGACTTCGTGAAATCATGGCTTCTGCGTCTGTTACGACGTCTGAGAAATTCCGCCAAGTTCTTGAAGCATACACAGTTGAAACTGCTTACAGCTCGGCTGTAACTGCTTCTCAAGGCACTTTAGAAGTTAATGGTAAAAACATTAACGTTGATATCGGTCGTTTAGGTCGTATCACTTACGTAGCACAATCTTTTGACTTAAAACACGCTTGGGTGTGGGACAACAACACTAAAGAGTGGAAAGAATTAGGTGAAGAATACCTAAAACCAGTTAAAGAAGTGATTCGTATGGCGCGTAAGCAAGCGACACTAGAACTTGTTAAACTACCAATCTTTGGCGCGGAGTAATCGAATAATGAAGAAACTATTTAAAGGTTTTGCTGTTGCAGCAGTACTATCTGTTTCTGCAGGTACCGCGCTTAATGCACATGCAAATACTGGTGCTTTAGATAAAATTCTTGAGCAAGTAAAGCAAGAACGTATCTCTGAAGGTAAAATCAATAAGCAACGTGAGCAAGAGTTCTTATCAGAACGTGCTGACAAACAAGCATTACTTAACAAAGCAAAAAGCCAATTAGCGTCTGAAAAAGCACGCGGTGACAGCTTAGCTAAGCAATATGCACAAAACGAAAATACATTAGCTGAAAAAGAGCAAGCGCTTCAAAACGCACAAGGTACTCTTGGTGAAATGTTTGGTGTTGTACGTCGTGCAGCGCAAGACGCTATCGGTTCTATCGAAGCTTCACTAGTTAGTGCTGAAAAGCCAGGCCGTGCAGAAGTACTTCGTTCATTAGCAGCAGCTAAAGAACTTCCAACAGTTCGTGAACTAGAAGAACTTTGGATTGCACTTCAAACAGAAATGACTGAATCAGCAAAAGTATCTACTTTTGAAACTGAAGTGTCAGGTCTTGACGGTAACTCTACAGTTAAGCAAGTAACACGTATTGGTAACTTTAACTTAGTTACTGACGAAGGTTACTTAATCTACTCGCCAGAGACAAAATCTATTCAGCCTTTAGGTAAACAACCTGATAGCTACATTTTAGATGGTATCTCTGCTCTTGAAGGTACTTCTTCTGATAATTACGCTGGCGTATACATTGACCCGACTCGTGGTGCAATCTTACGTATCAACACGCAGAAGAAAACGCTTATGGAATACTACGAGCAAGGTGCTGAAGTTGGTTACATCATCACAGTTTTATTAGCTGTTGGTCTACTAATCTTCTTAGTACGTTTCGTTGACTTAGCGCTTACTACTTCTAAGATCAAGTCTCAGCTTAAAAACTTGTCTACACCGAATACAAACAACCCACTGGGTCGTATTCTTAAAGTGTACCATGACAACAAGAGCCAAGACGTTGAAAACCTTGAGCTTAAACTTGATGAAGCTATCCTACGTGAAACGCCACGTGTTGAAGCTGGTATCAATATCATCAAGATTCTTGCTGCAATCGCACCGTTACTTGGTCTACTAGGTACAGTAATCGGTATGATCTTAACGTTCCAAACAATCACATTGTTCGGTACGGGCGATCCGAAGATCATGGCTGGTAACATCTCTCTAGCTCTTGTAACTACAGCGCTAGGTCTAATTGCTGCACTACCACTTATCCTACTTCATTCAATTGTTGCAGGTCGTAGTAAGTCAGTATTACATATCCTTGATGAGCAAAGCGCGGGTATCGTTGCTACTCACGCGGAGAAGGAGAAAGCCTAATGCTAGTCCTGATGGAGATATGGGAATCTATCAGGGATTTTGTTGGCACAGGCGGCCAGGTATTATACGTGGTCGCGATAGCACTCTTTCTTATGTGGGTTTTAATGATTGAGCGCTATTGGTTCCTACTTGCTGAATTTCCTCGTTTGACGAAGGATATTGTAGCGAAGTGGGATGCCCGCCAAGACACTACGTCTTGGTACGCACACAGAATCCGTGAAGCATGGATTTCTGAAGCGTCTGAAAAATTAGATCAGCGTATGTTGTTGATTAAAACATTAGTAGCTGTTTGTCCTTTAATTGGCTTACTTGGAACTGTAACGGGTATGATCGCGGTTTTCGAAACCATGGCAACTCAAGGTACTGGTAATGCACGTTTAATGGCATCAGGTATTTCAATGGCAACAATCCCAACAATGGCTGGAATGGTTGCGGCACTATCTGGAGTTTTCTTTAGCTCACGCCTTGAGGCAAGAGCGAGAATGGTGAAAGCCAAACTTGTAGATAGCATGCCTCATCACTAGAGAGAGAATTAAATATGGCACGTAAACAACGTTTTCGTGAAGAAGAAGAAGCAGCGGTAGATATGACGCCAATGCTTGACATCGTATTTATCATGCTTATTTTCTTTATCGTAACTACATCGTTCGTTAAAGAGGCTGGTATCGAGGTCAATAAACCTAAAGCGGCCCAAGCTACGAAGCAAAAAAATGCTAACATTTTTGTTGCTATTCGCAGTGATGGTGCTATCTGGATTGATAAACAGCAAGTTGATGTTGAACGTGTTTCAGCAAAAATCGAAAGTTTATTAGCAGAACAACCTACTGACGTTGTGATTTTGCAAGCTGATAAAGAAGCAAAACACGGTGTAGTGGTTAAAGTTATGGACCAGATCAAAGCGACGGGTGACAACCTGAGAATTTCAATAGCTGGAGATCAGTAATGATTCGTTTTCTGTTTTCACTGATTGCAGGTGGGGCAGTTACTTTCGGCTTGTTCTACTTCATGGCTTACCTCATCTCTGGTGGGGCTGACCGTAATACTGAACAAAAAGAGCAGATCATAGTCGAAATAATGACGAATCCGCCTGAATCTAAGGTGCAGGAGAGGAAGCGTGTTCCGCCTCCGCCTCCGCCACCGCCAAAGCAGCCGCCTAAACCGCAGCCGCCACAGCCGGAGAATAACAATCCTAATCCTGGTGCTATGTCATTTAACATGGGTAGCATTGATGTAGGAAGTTCGGCTGGTGGGCTAAGTGGTCCAGGTGCATTTGGACGAGATGGTGATGCGACACCTATCGTTCGTATTGAACCAAAATATCCAACGCAAGCAGCGCGTGATGGCAAAGAAGGTTGGGTACAACTTTCGTTCACAATTGATGAGTTAGGTGGCGTAACTGACGTTGAAGTTATTGACGCAGAACCAAAACGTATCTTTGACCGTGAAGCTAAACGTGCACTGCGCAAGTGGAAATACCGTCCTAAAATTATTGACGGTAAACCACAGAAACAAGTTGGTTTACAAGTTCAACTAGACTTTAAACTTAACCAAGGCTAAGGAGGCGAGTAATGAGAAATTTATCTAAAGTAACTGCTCTTGCAATTCTTATGTCTGTGTCAGGTGCAGCTATTACTGCACCTGTATTAGCAGCGCCAGATTACGCTAAAATTGAAGAGCGTAAGAAAGCCAAGACTAAAATCATGGGCGAGCGTACTGGTAAAAAGGTAATTAAAGCGTTTGACTTGTACAATGAAGACAAAGTTGATGAAGCAATTGCCTTGTTAAAAGAGATTGACGCATCTAACGACTTCGATAAAGCGACTGTAAATCGTTACTTAGGTAGCATGTACGCGCAAAAAGAGAAGTACGATGAAGCGATTAAATACTCTAGACAAGCTGTTGCCCCTGATATTTTAAACTTCGCAGATCACGAGCAAACTTTAAAGCTATTAGGTGATTTATACGCAGGTACTGAAAAGTTCCAAGAAGCCAAAAAAGCTTATACAGCTTGGATGGACTTCACCGGCGAAGAAGACCCTAAAGTGTACACTCGTATTGCACAAGCTAACTATCAGTTAGGTCAGTTTCGTGATGTTTTTGAACCTGCAGACAAAGCAATCTCTTTACAAAAGGAGCCTAATAAGGCCCCTTACCAATTAAAATTAGGTTCTTACTTTGAACTTAAAGATTACGCCAATATGGTGAAAATTGGTGAAGAAATTGTTAGAGTTTGGCCAGATGACAAAAAAGCCTGGGTTAGTTTAGGTAAATACTACCTACAAACCGAAGACTACTCTAAAGGTTTAGCGACCATGGAAGTAGCATTCAAAAATGGCTATTTTGAAGCGGAAGTAGATTACAAAGTACTTTCTAACTTTTACTCTTTAAACGAAATTCCATTTAAAGCGGCTAAAACCCTTGAAAATGCAATTAAAGAAGACAAAGTTAAGCGTACTAAGCAAAATGTTAACGCAATTGCTAGTAACTACCACCGTTCTAAAGACATCGAAAAAGCTGCTAAGTATTACGAAGAAGCTGCTAAATTTGACGACGATGCAGAGCTTTACCGCAAAGCAGGTTCGTTACTTTTACAATCTGAGAACTTTAGTGCTGCTGTTGTTCGTTTGAACAAAGCGTTAGAGCTTGGCTCTGACAAAAAGGGCACAATTTATTCAGATTTAGCAGAAGCGTACTACTACCAAGCTAAATACAAGCAAGCTTATGCTGCTATTACTAAAGCAATGGACGACCCGCGCACACGTAAGTTTGCAAAAGGTTGGTCAACATTTATTAAAGATAAAGCCGCTCGCAACGGTGTTAAAATTTAACTTTAATTTGTTTTAGCAATTATATAAAAAGCCCCTTTGGGGCTTTTTTTATTGGAATCTATAATGAAGAAAATGCACCTTTTTTCTGTTCTATTTAGTCTGTTTTTGGTTGCCTGCTCAAAACAACCATTGCCTTTTGAATCTTATGATGCTGCACAACTAAGCATCAAAAGTTTAAACACCGCGCTAAAACCTGCGGGCACTACACGTGTATCCACTGAACAGGTATTGCCTTTTTCCTCAGCATATTTATCTCTTCGTCACCAGATGTATCAGCGCCTACAAGCGATGACACTTTCAAACGCGCAAACGCAGCAGCTAAATTACTTAATTATTGCTGAGCGTTTTCCTGAGCGGTTTTTTAGCTGGCCTGCCCAAGTCAATGTGTTAGACAACTTATTCTCAGCGCAAATGCAAAGTACTCAGTCTAGTGAGGTCATTGAGTGGCTTAAGTTTACACAAGATCAATTAGACAGTGCGCTGCAAAGCAATTTAAGATTGAACAAGGTTGAATTAAATCTTTTACAGGGGTACTTAAAAACATCACTATTAAAACACGCTAGCGCAAACGATTTAAAAGCCCAGATTGCAGAGTTTAATGATTACTTGGCCAAGTACAAACCAAGGGGAAGCATTGGTTTAAGAGGGCTTGCTAATGGCAGTGAATGGTATCAAAGTAAACTAAATTACTTCAGTGGGGCAGTTAAGTCACCGCTGCAATGGGTTGATATTATTAATCAGCACATTCACAGTGATTCATACACGGCACCTAATTTGAACTACAGCATGACCCATCATACTTCGTTTATTAGCCAATATTTAAGCAAGGCGCCTAAAATAAAGGGGATTGATTGGCAAACTGATTACATGCTATTGCCAGCTATGGCTAAAAATAGCCAGCTAAGTCCAGAAGATAAGAGGCTAATGCTTGCGCTGATGGAGACCGATGTGGGTATACACTACCATGCATGGACTTTATCTCAGGCAAAAGTGAACTTAGTAAAACGATTAGCTATTTCAGAGCGCAACGCCCAATATTTGGTTGAAGATAGTGTACTTTACCCTGCACACGCTTTTAGTTTTGCCGAGCAACTCTTAACACTTTAATAGCTTATGTGCGCTTAGCGCACATTTCACAACGTTGTGTTGCAGGGTCTTGTTTAAGTAACTGCTCTGAGATTGCTTCTTCACAATCGCAACAATAGCCGTATTGGCCAATTTCAATTTGGCTGATTGCCGCTTCTAATTCTGTCAGTCTATTTACTAAGGTTTGATATTCAGCACCTAAGTTGTGCGTGGCTGTGTCAAGCCATTCATTATGCAGGCTAGTCAGTATAACGTCATGTAGCTTAAGATGGGCAGGGTGTGCAGATTGGCTCAACATTGCTAATATTGTTGATTTAACGTGTGCTACTTCACTGTGCAGTTGTTGCTGATAAAGCATGTTGGTATAACCTTTATTTAGCGTTTCGTTATACCTGTATTATCTGAGCTGTGCTGCTTATACGTTATGATTTGAATCAAGTTGCGGAGACTTAGCATATTTTTTTAAAACCTCGGCTACATCACTTTTTACTTTAAGACGTCTTATTTCATCAAAGAGTACATTTGCTTGTGGGTATTGGCGTTTAAGATAGCCAAGCCATTGTTTAGTTCGCGAGGCAAAATATTTTTCATCTTGTGTGGGGTCTTGATGAATAGCAGAATGAATTAAATGATAAATTATATGTTCCCACTCTAGGCCATTGTATTGTTCATTATTAACATGAGCTTTAATTTTTTTCGCTAAATCAGGGTGAGAAAGCGCACCGCGCCCTAGCATTAAATCGCTACACTGGCTGCGTGTTTGGCAAAGTAGCGCATCTTCTACTTGCCAAATTTCACCGTTGGCAACCACTGCTATGTTTTTACCTTTTATTAGCGGAGGTATTTTTTCCCAATATGCAGGAGGGTTATAACCGTCACGCTTGGTACGGGCATGTATTGCAATACTATCTGCGCCGGCGCTTACAACTGCATCTACAATCTCTTGGCTATTGCTATCATCATCAAAGCCTAAGCGTATTTTAGCGCTTACTTGTTGTTTACTATCTACCGCATCCCTTACCGCTTTGATTATGTTATACATATGATCAGGGTCTTTTAGCAGTACAGCACCACCACGACTTTTATTTACTGTTTTTGCAGGGCAGCCAAAATTAAGATCTATACCGTGGGAGCCTAATTCGATAGCTCTAACCGCATTTTCTGCTAATACGTCTGCCACTTGCCCTAACAACTGTATGCGCACAGGAGTCCCAGCTTTTGTTAAACCATTATTATTGAGCTCAGGGCAATAGCGATGAAAAACTTTAGCCGGTAAACGTTTATCAATTACTCTAACAAATTCAGTTACGCATAGGTCAAAGCCACCAATATTAGTAAGAAGTTGGCGCATTTTAAAATCAACAACACCTTCCATAGGCGCTAAAACAAGTTTCATAAAGTATGTTTATTGAAAAACGGGTGCGTAGTGTACCTGCAAAGTATGGTTTGATAAAACTTAAATTACAGTCCATATTTGTTTGTACAAATTTAAAAGTAAAAAAAATGAAAATAAATGAAAGTTTTTATTTTCTATCAGGTCTATTTAATCATACAAGCAACGCATAATTGACAATAATTAGCTTGCATTATTTTAATACTTATATAAGAGAGTCATACAATGAACACAGTAAAGAAAAATTCAATCGCGTTAACCTTAGGTGCAGTAGTTGTTGGCTCTGCAAGTTTTGCCTCTGCAGATGCACAAGCAAACCCATTTGAATTCCAACAGCTAGTGACGGGTTATCAACTTGATGCTGCAGAAGGTAAATGCGGTGAAGGTAAATGTGGCGGCGACGCAAAAGGTAAAAAAGAAGGTAAATGCGGCGAAGGCAAATGTGGCGGCGACGCAAAAGGTAAAAAAGAAGGTAAATGCGGCGAAGGCAAATGTGGTGGCGACGCAAAAGGTAAAAAAGAAGGTAAGTGCGGCGAAGGTAAATGTGGTGGCCAATAACACGCTGACTTAACTACCTGAGTTACTCAGATATACGTTATGCTAAAGGGCCAAAAGGCCCTTTTTGTTTTAGGAGATAATGATGAAAGCTGCACAAAACTCAGCATTTGGGATGGTTGGCTTAGGCCTTCGTCGAGAGATGCTTGATGAATTACTAGCGCATATACCCAAGCAAATTGATTTTATGGAAGTGGCGCCAGAAAACTGGCTTAAGCTAGGAGGCCGCTTTAAAAAACAATTTAAAACATTAACTGACGCCAATAATTTTGTTTGCCATGGTTTATCGCTTTCTATCGGTTCGCCTGAACCTCTTGATATTGACTTTGTTAAATCGCTAAAAACGTTTTTTGATCAACACAATATTAAACTATTTAGTGAACACCTTAGTTACTGCTCGGGTAAAGGACATATGTACGATTTAATGCCAATCCCTTTTACTGAAGATGCCATTGCACACGTTGTACCTCGGATCAAACAAGTGCAAGATATTTTAGAGCGCCAAATAGCCATCGAAAATGTCTCTTATTATGCAGCGCCTGGCCAGCAGTTATCTGAGCTTGAATTTACTAATGCGATTTTAGAGCAAGCTGATTGTAAACTACTACTTGATGTAAATAATATTTATGTTAATTCAATTAATCATGGTTACAATGCAGATGCGTTTTTATTAGGGCTACCTACAAACAGAATTGCATATGGGCACGTAGCAGGTCACTACAATGAAGCCGATGATTTAATTGTTGATACCCATGGCGCTGATGTTATAGACCCCGTTTGGGACTTGCTTGATAAAGCATACCAAGCGCATGGGGTGTTTCCTACCTTATTGGAGCGTGACTTTAATATTCCAAGCATAAATACACTAACAAAAGAGCTTGATATTATTCACGATTTACAAAATAAAAACGCAAGTTCAACGCTTACTCAGCAAACAGCGTAAATAAGGAAGGTAAATGAACTTTATTGACACGCAAAACGAATTTATGGCGCACATTCGTGAGCCTCAGCTCAACCAAAAGCCTAAAGATATCGAAGATAGGCGCATGGCGATTTACCGCGATTTATTTTTTAACAATATTGCCGGGTTTATTTCATCTGGTTTTCCGGTACTCAAAACGTTATACACACAGCAGCAATGGCAAAAATTAGTAAGAACATTTTTTAATGAGCACGACTGTAAGTCGCCTTATTTTTTAGATATTGCAGGGGAGTTTATTAATTACTTATCGAACGGCTATACAATGCAAGAGTACGATTACCCATTTATGTTGGAGCTGGCACATTATGAGTGGATTGAGCTTGATGTTTCGGTGGCTAATGAAGACGTTAATGATCAACGCTTAAAAAGTACCGAACTGACTAGTGCCGAGCTTTACTTGTCGAGTGTAGCACGTAATTTAAGCTACCAGTATGCAGTTCAAAATATTAGTACAGAATATAAACCTAGCGTGCCATCAGAGCAGCCCAATTACTTTGTGGTTTATAGAGATAATAACGACGACGTACAGTTTTTAGCCACCAATGCAATGACCGCTTTACTACTTTCTATAATAGAGTCAAATACAGGCATTGACTTTGAGAGTGTATGCCAACAGGTTTTAGCTCATGCGCCTAATTTTACTCAACAACAAATTGCACATGGAGCATTAAGTACGCTCAATGCAATGTGCGAGCGCGGGATTATCGTGACAAAAAATCAACATTAAGGGCTTTATAGATTTTTTTACTTCGTCTATCATGGCAGCCTTATTTGTCGTGCTTAAAAAAGGTTATACCAATGTCAGATGATAAAGACTTTAAAGATCCGTTTAATGCTACCTACTTTATTGCTTTTTTAGCAGTTTTTGTGGGTATTGGCTGTTTAAATGCGATTTTAGGCTGGATCACAAGCCTAACCTAAAGCTCCTTGCTTTATTAAGGCTGTTGTTTTTATCAGCCTTAAGCTTCTTTTCCTCCTCCACCCTTATAATTTTCAAACCACCTCGGTATTAATGACAGCAAACTCGCATTTTAACGTCAGTTAAGGTTATAATCAGCTGCTTTGAAATATAAACTATTGAGCAATTAAACTTATGACTCAAGTAACACCCGCTATTATTAAAAACAGTATCGCAACCATTGCCGACTATCCTAAACCAGGCATTATGTTTCGTGATGTAACAACACTAATGGCAAATCCAGAAGCCTTTAAAGCAACAATTGATGCTTTTATAAACGAATATAAAAACCAAGGCTTTACAAAAATTATTGGTACAGAATCTCGCGGCTTTATTTTTGGTGCGCCGCTATCTTACGCGTTAGGGATCCCTTTTATTCCTGTTCGTAAGCCAGGCAAGCTACCGCGCGAAGTGATTCGCCAAGATTACCTACTTGAATACGGTGAAGACACATTAGAGCTTCATGTTGATGCTATTGTCCCAGGCGACAAAGTATTATTAGTTGATGATTTATTAGCTACCGGTGGCACAATTGAAGCCACAGCAAAGCTAGTTGCAAAATTAGGCGGCACAGCCACTGATGCTGCGTTTGTTGTTTCATTACCAGAGCTTGGTGGTGAGCATCGTATAGAAAAAATGGGTATTAAAATCTTAAAACTGGTTGAGTTTGAAGGCGAGTAATTGATGAGTTATCAGGTTCTAGCTAGAAAATGGCGTCCGCAAACCTTTCATGAATTGGTTGGCCAGTCTCATGTAAAGCAAGCGCTTGTTAATGCGCTTACACAAAATAGACTGCATCACGCTTATTTATTCACTGGAACCCGTGGTGTGGGTAAAACCACCATTGCACGCATTTTTGCTAAAAGCTTAAATTGTGACGAAGGTATATCGGCATCTCCATGTGGGCAATGTAGTAGTTGTACTGACATCGAGTCAGGGCGATACATTGACTTACTTGAAATTGATGCCGCTTCTCGCACCAAAGTCGAAGATACTCGTGAAATTCTTGATAACGTTCAATACGCACCAACACGCGGACGTTATAAAGTATACCTAATAGATGAAGTGCACATGCTTTCTAAGCATAGCTTTAATGCGTTATTAAAAACGTTAGAAGAGCCGCCTGAGCATGTGAAATTTTTACTGGCAACCACCGATCCGCAAAAGTTACCTGTTACCATTTTATCGCGCTGCTTACAGTTTAACTTAAATGCACTTTCGCAAAGTGAAATTAAAACTCAGCTTGAACACGTACTTACTCAAGAGCAACTAAACTTTGATAAAGATGCACTAAGTATTATTGCAAAAGCCGCTGATGGCAGTATGCGAGACGCCTTGAGCTTAACAGATCAAGCTATTGCGCAAACCAACGGCGACATAAACAATCAAGCCGTGCAAGCCATGCTTGGTTTAATGGACACACATTATAGCCAAAGTTTGCTTGCTGCTTTGTTAGCACAAGACGGTGGTGCACTCATGGATGAAATAGCCCAAGTAGCGAGCCGTAACCCTAACTATATTGCCCTACTTGATGATTTAATTGCATTAACTCACCTTGTTCAATTAACTCAGCTTGTCCCTCAAGCCGCGCAACTTGATGATAAAAATGCCGATTATATAAGCCATGTTGCACAGCACACCCAGGCTCAACAAATACAGATTTATTACCAGTTACTATTAAACGGTAAAAAAGACTTACAATGGGCGCCAGAGCCTCGTTTAGGCTTTGAAATGATAATGCTGCGATTGTTAGCATTTGAATCGGCAGGTACAACCTATGCTCATTCGCATCCTGAGCCTAGTGACACACCGAGTACAGCAACGCCTGCGCCTACCAGTAGTAAAGGCCGTGCCGATGCGCTGCGCGATATATTAAATAAGAATAAAACACCGTCGCAAAACGAAACCTCTGCTACACAAGCAATGGTTGAGCAAAGCCAAAAAATTGATGAACCCGCAGCGCGGCCAACAAGTTCGCCGAATGAACAACACAACAACAGCGCACCTTCTACGGTTCAAAACACTCCAAACGACACGTCCAGCTCTGTGCAGCAAGGCGAGAAAATGGCCAAAACTGATGAAGCTGCTGAGCGTCAAAGTGAAGACGACGCTTACCTGCAACACAGTAATATGGAGCAAAATTTAGCGGCACAATTTGATGATGTTATGAGCAGTGCTGTAGATCAAGGTTATAACCCTACACCTGTAGAACAACACGAGCCAGGCATAGCCGATGATGAAAATATCACTGTGCGTGAACAAGAAGCCCAAGCACAATCAGCAATTGCGCGAATTTTACGGGATAGAAATATATCGGGTGCAGGTAGGCTTTCAGGGGGCAGTACAAATACCACTGAGCAAGCGCAAACATCAAAAACACCTGCTCAAGCTACGCCTGACAACCAAGCAAAGCCACACGATACAAGCATGCAAGCGAGTGAGTCACAAAACGATTCACCGCCATGGCAAGACCATCCGCAAGGCGATAGCGAAAAAAAGCCAACGCTCCCAGTAACAGGGAGCCAAACGCCAGCTGAGCCAGTAACGCAAAGCCAGCCAGCGCGTAAGGTTGATTTTCAACAAAAGCACCAAACGATTACAGAAAACTTAGCCCCTGAGTTGCTTGAGCAAATTAACCCGCAAAAAAAGCCTGAGGTAATAGAGCAAGAGCCCGCTATACCGGTTCCCGATGACTTTCAAAGCCCAATTAGCGAGATTAAATTTGCGCATCAGCAAGATGAGTGGGCTTATTTAATTAAGCGCATGGGACTTGGTGGGCGGATGCGCCAATTTGCATTACACTCGATTTTTACCAAGCAAGGCGACAGTTTACATATTGACGTGGATGAATCACAAAAACACTTAGATACCCCTATGCTTAGGCAAAAGCTCGATGCGGCGTTATCAAGCATATACGCTCATAACGTTTCGCTGAGTATTAACTTTGCAAAAGGGGTGATTGACTCGCCTTATTTAATTCAGCAAAAAATAGATGCAGGACGGCACCAGCAAGCAATTGATGTGATCACAGCTGATGAAAACATAGTACAATTTCAGCAGCTATTTAGCGCCGAAATTGACGAAAACAGTATTCAGGCATTGTAATTAAATACAATCGCCCTTATCTTCATGACAATTAGAGTTTAAAAGAAAGAGAGAAAATTATGTTTAAAGGTGGAATGGGTAACATGATGAAGCAGGCGCAGCAAATGCAAGAGCGCATGCAAAAGGCCCAAGACGAAATCGCGACGATGGAAGTTGTTGGCGAAGCCGGCGCAGGCCTTGTAAAAGTAACCATGCTTGGTAATCATAATGTGCGTCGTGTTGAGCTTGATGAAAGCCTGATGGAAGATGACAAAGACATGATTGAAGATTTACTTGCTGCAGCATGTAATGACGCCGTTCGTCGCGTAGCTGACGAAACGCAAGAGCGTATGAGTAAAGTGACTGGCGGTATGCAATTACCACCAGGTATGAAAATGCCGTTCTAATAAATATGCAACTTTCAGATAGTCTAACACAGCTTATAGAAGCACTTCGCTGTCAACCGGGTATAGGTCCTAAGTCTGCTCAGCGCATTGCGTTTCATTTATTAGAGCGTGACCGTAAAGGGGGCACTCAGCTTGGTAACGCATTGACCAAAGCCATGAGCGCGGTTGGGCATTGTCAGTCGTGTCGTACTTTTACTGAGCAGGCACAATGTGATATTTGCTTAAGTACAAAACGCCAAGACACTGGTGTGCTTTGTGTTGTTGAATCGCCTACGGATGTGTTGGCAATAGAGCAAACAGGTCAGTACCTTGGTTTATATTTTGTACTGATGGGGCATTTATCGCCCATTGATGGTATTGGCCCTAAAGAAATTGGCCTTGATATACTTGAACAAAAGCTCTCGCACGGCGGTATTAACGAAGTGATTTTAGCTACCAACCCCACGGTTGAGGGCGAGACCACTGCACATTACATTGCCCAGCTTTGCCATAAATATAAAGTAGGGGCCTCGCGTATAGCGCATGGTATACCTGTTGGTGGCGAGCTTGATTTAGTAGATGGCACAACGTTAATGCATGCATTTAGTGGCCGACGAGCTGTTATGCAGGACTAATACGACTGTCTGAAATCGTTTTAAAAGCCTACATAGTAAAATATGTGGGCTTTTTTGTGTTTGCTATTTAATTACCGTATAACGTGTGTGAGCGGTTATTAATCATATTAAATTAATAAATGAGTTAAATTTAGCGACATTGTGTTATAAATTGTTGGCTTACAACAATTTATAACGTGAAGGTGGCACGGCTCACGCGCCCTAAAAATATGGCGCTAGTTGGTATAAGCAAACATCAGGATTTTATCTGATTAGTAAGGAGTACTATGCAAAATAATAAACACGACAATAAAGGTGGTTTACTCAGTAGTAAACGCTTTTTACCGCTATTTGTAACACAGTTTTTGTCGGCTATGAATGATAATGTGTATAAGCAATCTGTGCTTATATTGTTAGTGTTTCAAGCTGCAAGCCTTGGCGATGGTGCGCTGTATTCAAACCTTGCAGCGGGCTTATTTATATTACCGTTTTTTTTATTTTCAGGAATGGCAGGGCAACTTGCCGAAAAGACCGAAAAATCAAAATTGATCCGGCTTGTTAAATTTTGCGAAATACCAATTATGGTTATTGGTGCAGCCTCTATTTTTACGCAATATGTGTGGCTAATGCTGACCACCGTGTTTTTTATGGGCTTGCAAAGTACTTTTTTTGGCCCGCTTAAGTATTCGATATTACCGCAGCATGTGGCGCCTAACGAATTAACAAAAGCCAATGGTTTGGTTGAGTCTGCCACTTTTGTGGCTATTTTAATGGGGACTATTTTTGGCACCTATTACATTACTCAAACAACAGGCCCAACAATTATTAGTATTGCAGTGCTGATACTTGCGGTACTTGGCTTTTTTGCCAGCCGCTTTATTCCTATAAGCCAAGCCAATAATCCTAATTTGCACTTTACTTATAATATTTTTTCATCCACTAAAAATGTATTCAAAGCGCTTAATGCTCAAACAGAATCGGTTGGTAAATCGGTGTTGGGCATAAGCTGGTTTTGGCTAATAGGCGCGGTTATTTTAACTGCATTGCCTAATTATGTTAAGCATGTAATGGGTGGCGATGAACTCGTAGTAACCAGTGCGCTGGTGGTGTTTTCGCTAAGCATTGCCGTAGGCTCTTTGTTGTGCGAAAAGCTTTCGCGCTCACGTATTGAGCTGGGAATCGTTCCTTTTGGCGCTATTTTAATTACGCTATTTTTGTATTTATTGAGCCAAGAGCCTGCTATTGGTGTGTATATCGCGCCCTCTGAAAACTTATTAACGCTTAAGCAAGTACTCAATACGGGCGATATGGTATGGCATTTTGTTTGGATGGCCGGTATTGGTATTGCATCTGGTTTTTATACTGTGCCGCTGTATGCGCTTATTCAGCAGCGTACCGAGGAGGCAAGTCGTTCGCGGGTGATTGCTGCTAATAACGTGCTTAATGCGCTCTTTATGGTTGGCAGTGCCATATTAAGTATTGTAACGCTCTCTGTTTTACAGTGGCATATCTCGTCGTTACTGTTACTTTTGGCGGGGCTTAACCTGCTTATCTCTATTTATATTTACACTAAGGTGCCGGAGTTTTTCTTACGCTTTGTTATCTATATTTTAGCTATATGCATGTATCGTGTGCGCACAAAAGGGCATGAAAATATTCCAAGCGAAGGCGCAGCAGTTATTGTAGCTAACCATGTTAGCTTTGTAGATTGGATGTTTATTTTAGCCACCTCGCCAAGGCCTATACGCTTTATGGTGTTTGCGCCCATTTATCATTCAAAAGCACTGCATTGGTTATTTAAAATGGCAAAAGCTATTCCAATTGATAGCGAAAAAGCTAACCCAAAAGCGTTTGCAAAAGCATTTGATGAGGTTGCCACAGCGCTTGAACGTGGTGAATTGGTGGGGATCTTTCCTGAAGGAAAACTTACCAGTAACGGTGAAATGGACATGTTTAGGCGTGGCATTGAGCGCATAATAGCGCGTACACCAGTGCCTGTTGTGCCCGTTCACTTAGGTGGCTTGTGGGGCAGTGTGTTTAGCCGTAAAGCCAAATGGCAACTACCACGCCTTAAATGGTCATTAGTATCGGTGAGTGTGGGAGAGTCGATTGAAGCTGAGCAGGTAAGTGCTAATTATTTACACGAACAAGTTAGCGCTTTAAAAGACCAGTACGCTAAAAATACGCCGTAATTTAATGCTAAAAGCCACATTTCTATGTGGCTTTTTATTTATGTAAGCACAAACGCTGCTTTTTTAAATTTTTCCCTTGAAGTTACTCCACCTCACCCCATATTAAGTGCATAACGCAGACACTTTGCTAATTGGAGATACATAAATGACTGCAGCACAAAAAGAAACATTAGGCTTTCAAACAGAAGTAAAACAACTATTAAACTTAATGATTCATTCGTTATATTCGAATAAAGAAATATTTTTACGTGAGCTTGTATCAAATGCATCAGATGCTGCCGATAAGCTACGCTTTTTAGCGCTTTCTAATGGCGATCTTTACCAAGGTGATGCCGATTTACGTGTACGTATTAGCGCAGATAAAGAGGCGAACACAATTACCATTTCTGATAATGGTATTGGTATGACACGTGAAGAGGTAATTAGCTCTTTAGGGACTATTGCGAAGTCGGGTACTGCTGAATTTTTCAAAAACTTAACCGGCGACCAAAGCAAAGACTCGCAATTAATTGGTCAATTTGGTGTTGGTTTTTACTCAGCATTTATAGTGGCTGATGAAGTGACAGTACGCACGCGTAAAGCGGGTGAAACACAAGCATACGAGTGGCAATCACAAGGTGAAGGTGAGTACACGTTACAAGAAATTGAAAAAGAAGGCCGTGGTACGGATATTATTTTACACCTGCGTGAAGAAGAAAAAGAATATGCGGATGAATACCGCCTGCGTAGCATCGTTACTAAATACTCAGATCATATTTCTACGCCTGTACAAATGTATAAAGCAGAAGTGCCTGAGTCTGAAGGCGAAGACGGCGAAAAAATCCCAGCAGTTCCAGGTGAGTGGGAAAGCATTAACCGTGCAACTGCTTTATGGACACGTGATAAATCAGAGGTTTCTGATGAAGAATACAAAGAGTTTTACAAGCATGTAAGCCATGATTGGGAAGAGCCGCTAAACTGGGCGCACAATAAAGTAGAAGGTAAAACTGAGTACACAAGCTTATTGTATATCCCTAAAAAAGCGCCGTTCGATTTATGGAACCGTGAGCGCCAAAGTGGTTTAAAACTGTATGTTCAACGTGTCTTTATTATGGATGACGCTGAGCAGTTTATGCCAAGCTACCTACGCTTTGTAAAAGGCTTACTTGATTCAAACGATTTACCGCTAAATGTATCGCGCGAAATTTTACAAGATAACAAAGTAACGCAAGCAATTCGTAAAGGGTGCACATCACGCATATTAAAAATGCTTGAGCGTATGGCTAAAAACAAAGCTGAAGATTACCAAACATTTTGGAATGAATTTGGCCAAGTGATCAAAGAAGGACCTGCAGAAGATACTGCAAATAAAGAAGCCATTGCTAAATTGTTACGCTTCTCATCAACACATACCGACTCAGAAACACAAGATGTATCGCTTGAGCAATACATTGAGCGTATGAACGATGAGCAAGATAAAATTTACTACGTTGTTGCAGATTCGTTTACAGCGGCTAAAAACTCGCCACATTTAGAAATCTTCCGCAAAAAAGGCATCGAAGTATTATTACTAAGTGACCGTGTTGATGAGTGGATGATGAGCCACTTAACTGAGTTTAACGAAAAATCGTTCCAGTCAATTACACGTGGCGACCTTGATTTAGGTAAACTTGACGACGAAGAAACGAAAAAAGCACAAGAAGAGTCTGAAAAAGAAGTCGCAGGCTTAATTGAGCGCATTAAAACAGCGCTTGGCGAAGAGGTTAAAGAAGTGCGCTTTACGCATCGCTTAACAGATTCTCCAGCTTGTGTTGTGAGCGATGACAACGACATGAGCTCGCAAATGCAAAAACTTATGGAGTCGGTAGGTCAATCTGTTCCAGAGGCCAAGCCAGTGTTTGAGCTTAACCCTGAGCACCAATTAGTTAAGCACTTAAACGATGAGCAAGACGAAGATAAGTTTGCACAGTGGTCTCATGTATTACTTGACCAAGCTTTACTTGCTGAACGTGGAACATTAAAAGATCCTACTGGGTTCGTAACACGTTTAAACAAGTTAATGCTTGATTTAAATAAGTAAGGCTAACAGGCTCTTTTAATTACTAAAAGAGCCTAAATTATAACCATTATTATAAAGGAAGCGTATGCTTCCTTTTTTTATGCGCTCTAAAGTAGGCAATTAGTATAAGTTGCTTGAGTATCTGCAGCGCTTGTGGAAGAATTCAGGCTTTAAAATAACTATCCATACTAGGGGACAATGATATGCGCATTATTCTTTTGGGCGCGCCAGGTGCTGGTAAAGGTACTCAAGCTCAGTTTTTAATGGACAAATACGGTATTCCACAAATTTCTACCGGTGATATGCTTCGTGCAGCCATTAAAGAAGGTACACCACTTGGTTTAGAAGCTAAAAAAGTAATGGACGCTGGTCAGTTAATTTCTGACGATATCATCATAGGTTTAGTAAAAGAGCGTATTGCTAAGCCTGATTGTGAGCAAGGCTTTTTACTTGACGGCTTCCCACGCACCATTCCACAAGCTGATGCAATGAAAGAAAATGGCGTTGTGGTTGACCATGTTATTGAGTTTGACGTTGCTGATGAAGTAATTGTTGAGCGTATGGGTGGACGTCGTGTACACCCTGGCTCTGGTCGCGTTTACCACGTAGTTTACAACCCACCAAAAGTGGAAGGTAAAGACGATGAAACAGGCGAAGAGCTTATTATTCGTGCAGATGACACGGAAGAAACAGTACGTAAACGTTTAGGTATTTACCACGAGCAAACAATGCCATTGGTTGATTATTACCAAGCCGAAGCAAACGCAGGCAACACGCAGTACCATAAGCTTGATGGTACGCAAGCTGTTGAAACAGTAAGCCAGCAACTAGCAGAGTTATTAGGTTAATATAATCTAAACACAGCTAAGGTATTAAAAAACCGCCCTCGGGCGGTTTTTTGTATTTATTAGCTTTTAATACCAATCAGCAATAATACTTAATCATGTTGGCGAGGCCAAACGTGTCGCTACCTGCGTTAAAAAACTCTTATTTACGACTGCATGGATGCAGAAGGTAGAGCAATGCAGGCGCAATTGCCGAGAACAACTAAAAGCAAATTTTTTGCCTAGCTATCTACACGCCCTGTTACCTACAACGTTTTTAGCTTTTCTATTACTGGGTCGTAGTTTGGCTCGGTAGATAAATTAGACACGAGTTGTTTGTATATCACTGTATGGCTTTTATCTAAAATAAGCACAGCGCGGGTTAGTAGCCCCATATCTTTTATTATTAAGCCATATTTTTGGCCAAAGTCTCGCCATACAGAGTCAGAAAGGGCGGTTACTTTGTCGATGTTCTCAGCATTACAAAAGCGTTTTTGAGCAAAAGGTAAATCGGCACTGATGGTCAGTATTGCGATAGCAGGAAATTGCGTTGCGACTTTTTCGTTAAAATGCTTAGTTTGTAAACTACAAATGCCAGTATCTAAACTTGGCACTACGCTGATTAATACAGCTTGCCCTTTATAATCATCAAGGTTTACGGGCGTAAAGCCTCCATCAACTACTTTAAAGTCTGGCGCGTTATCACCTACACTTACACCTTTACCTAATAGAGTAACAGGTTTACCTTGAGCAGAGACTTTACCTGCATCAAGTGTGTTTTCTTGGAGCTGTGATGCATAGCCAACTGAGCTCAAAGCCAGTGTGCTTAATGCAAAAATAAGAGGGCGTACCATAGGTTATTTCCTTTTAAATTAACGCAATAGGTTTGAGTGTATTATACTCAATATCACTGACCAAGCGATTAAATATCACTGTAAAAGTAACAATAAGTTCTGTGATATATAAATTGTAAACTGTAAGAACTTTTATTAACATATAGTTACAAAATGTATCTTTAATAAAGTCATAAGGCCTATTGACATCATTGGGTTAAATAATAGAGAGATAGTATGTCAACATCCGTATTAATATGTGACGACTCCAAATTAGCGAGGCGCCAGCTAGCTCGCTCTTTACCAGATGACTGGGATATTAAAGTAGAGTTTGCTCAAGATGGTGTTGATTGCATCAAAAAACTAAAAATAATCGAGCCCGAAATCCTTTTTCTTGATTTAAATATGCCTGAAATGGACGGTTACGAAGTTCTTATGGCCATGAAAGAGCAAGGCCTTAATATTCTAACCGTGGTGGTATCTGGCGATATTCAGCCAAATGCGCACCAACGCGTACTTGAATTAGGTGCCATTGATTTTATCCAAAAACCTTGCTCACCAGAAAAACTTGCCGATATTATCGAACATCATGGCATTAAAGATAAAGCCATGCGTGAGCGTCTTGCCCACTCTTTAGGAGAGCAAGTAGACCCAGATGTACGCGATATATACCAAGAGCTTACAAATGTTGCTATGGGCCAAGCTGGCGATTTGCTTGCTCGGCTTTTAAATGTGTTTGTAGAGTTGCCAATTCCGAATGTGAATGTGCTTGAAGTTAATGAGCTGGATATGGCATTGCAGTCAATCGACAATAATGCTGCCACCTCAGGGGTTTGCCAAGGCTTTATTGGCGGTGGCGTATCGGGCGAGGCATTACTTTTACTAAACGACTCAAGCTTTAAAGAAATTGCGTCACTGATGAAGTACGACGGTGAGCTGAACGACAAAGTTGAGCTTGAGCTACTAATGGATATTAGTAATATTTTAATAGGCTCAATTTTAACGGGGCTTTCTAAACAGCTAGATATGTCTTTTAGCCAAGGTCATCCCATTGTACTTGGTCAACATCGCGATGTATCTGAATTGGTTAAATCAAATAAATCTCGTTGGCAAAGAACCTTAGCGATAGAAATAAGCTACGGTATCGAAAACCACGATATTAACTGCGATCTTATGCTGTTATTTACCGAAGATTCACTCAAAACTTTGAAATACAAAGTTGCTTACCTATTAGAAGACTAAGTTATGGCCGCTGATTTAGAAATGAATGAGATCCATTGGTTAATGGATATGTTTAACACGGTTGATGTGGGCCTGGTTGTACTGGATAGAAATTATAAAGTGTGTGTGTGGAATGGCTTTATGGAAAACCATTCTGGGCTATTACCAAGTGCTGTAAAAGACAAAGACCTATTTGATTTATTCCCTTCAATTGATGAAAAATGGTTTAGAAGTAAATCAGAGTCTGTATTTGTACTTAAAAACCGCTCTTTTACCATCTGGGAGCAGCAACCTTACATCTTTCGTTTTAAAAACTATCGTCCCATTACCGGTAAAGCGGATTACATGTACCAAAATGCGACCTTTATTCCACTTACCAACACATTGGGCGAGGTAAGTCATATTTGTATTATTATTTATGATGTTACCGATGTGGCGGTCAATAAAAAAGAATTAGAAGATTTAAATAAGCGTTTAGAGCAAGTAAGCCAAACCGACAGCTTAACGCAACTATTTAACCGAGGGCATTGGGAAAGTACACTGCACCAAGAGTTTTTACGTGTTAAGCGCAGCGGTGGCAGCAGTACATTATTGATGTTTGATATTGACCACTTTAAAAAAATTAATGATGAGCATGGCCATAGCTGTGGCGATGAAGCATTACGCCATCTTTCAGAGCTGCTTCGAACGACACTTCGAGAAACCGATATAGCAGGGCGTTATGGTGGGGAGGAGTTTGTTGTTACTTTACTTGATACCGACAAGCAAGGCGCAGCAATATTTGCTGAGCGCATAAGAGCAATAATTGAAGCCAACCCTTTTGTTTATAAAAACATAAAAATAGAGATGACCGTAAGTGTTGGCTTTGCAGGAAATAGCCCTGACTTTGCAAAACATGAGCGGTGGATTGAAGCCGCTGACAAAGCCTTGTATCACTCAAAAGAGCATGGGCGTAACAGAGTAACCGATTTTGAGGATATAAAAAATGACGCATAAGCGTCATTTTTTATGCGCTGTTAAAATTAAGGCAGCGCTAATATTAGTCCTAAATTTAAGTAACCATCTGTACAGCTAATTGCGCCGTACGCCTTGGTAGTAAATACTTAACAAGGGCTTGGTTAAAGTGCCATTTTTATCAGCCGTTTTATTTACTCTGTAGTATGGCGAGTATCATCTGCTGGGCATTGGCAAAGAGTAGAAACATCGCCTGTACTTGCCTCTTGTTGTAATTGAACCTTGAATCCCCATAACCTGTATAGGTGTTTTAGCACTTCTTTATGCGAGTCAGCAAGGGGGATGTTATTGTGAGGAACATAACGCAACGTTAAAGAACGGTCGCCTCTAATATCAACATTATACACTTGAATGTTAGGTTCGTGATTACTCAAATTATATTGCGCTGAAAGTGCTTCGCGTACAGCCTGATAACCGCTATCATCATGTATTGCGCCTACCTCTAAATGTGGATTACGGCTGTGATCGACAATAGTAAATAACTTAAAATCACGAATCAACTTAGGTGATAAAAACTGGCTTATGAAGCTTTCATCTTTAAAGTTTTCCATCGCAAAATGCAGTGTGTCTAGCCAATCAGTCCCCGCATACTCAGGAAACCAGCGTCTATCCTCATCTGTTGGGTTTTCGCAAATACGGCGAATATCCACCATCATATTAAAGCCCAATGCATACGGGTTTATACCTGAATAGTAATTGCTGTTATAAGGTGGCTGGTAAACCACATTGGTATGGCTTTGCAAAAACTCCATCATGAAGGAGTCGGTTAATTTACCTTCATCATACAAATGGTTCAAAATGGTGTAGTGCCAAAAAGTCGCCCAGCCTTCGTTCATCACTTGGGTTTGTTTTTGCGGATAAAAATATTGCGATATCTTTCGCACAATACGTATTATTTCTCGTTGCCAAGACTCTAATAAAGGCGCATTTTTCTCAATAAAGTATAAAATGTTTTCTTGTGGCTCTTGCGGGAAATGCCTTTCTTGCTTTTTAGCTTCTTGCTGTTGAGCGGGGATAGTGCGCCATAGCTCGTTTACTTGAGACTGCATGTAGTCTTCACGCTCTTTTTGACGTTTTTGTTCTTCAAAAAGGGATATTTGCTGTGGGCGTTTATATCTATCTACGCCGTAATTCATTAATGCGTGACACGAATCAATTAAGCTTTCTACTTGTGTTATACCGTATTTTTCTTCGCAGCGACTAATGTAATTTTTAGCAAATACTAAGTAATCTATGATGGAGTCAGCATCAGTCCATGTTTTAAATAAGTAGTTTCCTTTAAAAAATGAGTTATGGCCATAACAGGCATGCGCCATAACCAGTGCCTGCATAGGGAGTGTGTTTTCTTCCATCAAATAAGCAATACAGGGGTTTGAATTAATCACAATTTCGTAAGCCAGCCCCATTTGCCCACGCTTATAATTTTGTTCGGTTTGAATGAATTTTTTACCATATGACCAATGGCTGTAGCCTATAGGCATGCCTACGCTTGAATAAGCATCCATCATTTGCTCAGCTGTTATTACCTCAATTTGGTTAGGGTAAGTGTCCAACCGGTAATGCGCTGCAACACGGGCTATTTCAGTTTGGTATTGCTCAAGCAGCTCAAAGGTCCAGTCTGGGCCATCGCTAATTCGTTCAGTGCTCATAGTAAACCTCGCTTAGGCTAAGCAGCCCCTTGTTGTTGACGATTTTTTTTAAATAGCTCCCTAAACATAGGGTAAATGTCTTCAACACTTTGAATATGTTGTATTGCAAAGTTGCTATGGGTTTGGGTGATGTTTTGGTATTCGCGCCACAAGCTTTGATGCGCACGCGTGGTAATTTCTATATAGGCAAAGTAGCGTACCGCATTAAGTAGCTTATTACGCAATATTTCACCGCAGTGTGGAGTATCGTCTGCCCAGTTATCGCCATCGGATGCTTGCGCTGCGTATATATTCCACTGCTCTGAATCATAGCGCTCTTTTATTATTTCGTTCATTAATTTAAGGGCACTGGAGACAATAGTGCCGCCAGTTTCTTGAGAATAAAAAAACTCTTGTTCGTCGACCTCTTTAGCTTGTGTGTGGTGGCGTATATACACCACCTCAATGTCTTTATAGCTTCGGGTCAAAAATTGATACAGCAAAATGTAAAAACGCTTTGCCATATCTTTTGTGGCCTGATCCATCGAGCCTGATACATCCATAATACAAAACATAACGGCTTTGCTGGTGGGGTGGGGGCGCTTTTCGTAGTTGCGAAAGCGTAAGTCGTAATTATCAATAAATGGTACGGCTTTTATTTGCTGTTTAAGTTGCTCAATTTCCTCTTGTAATAACGCAATGATGGCTTGGTCGCAGTCATCTTGCTCACGCTCCATCGCAAGTTGGCCTTCAAGCTCTGCTAGGCGCCTTTTTTTACCCGCACTCATGGCGACTCTTCTGGCAAGTGAGCCCTGTAATGAGCGTACTATATCAATGTTACTGGGCATACCATCGCTACAAAAACCAGCCCGGTGCGTTTTCATTTGTACAAGCTTATCTAGCTGATTTTCTTGTAAGTTGGGCAGCTCTAAGTCTTCAAAGAGTAAATCAAGGTATTCATCTTTCGAAATAGAAAACACAAAGTCGTCCTGGCCTTCGCCTGAATCACTTGCATCGCCATCGCCTACGCCACCACCTTGGCCGCCTTTAGGGCGCTCAATTTTGTCACCTGTTGAAAATTGATCATTGCCAGGGTGAATTTGTTCTCTGTCGCCCCCTTTACCTTGGTGAAAAATGGGCTCGCTAATATCTTGTTGTGGGATAGATATACTCTCCCCTGAACTTGAATCGGTAACGCTGCGTTTATTAACCGCATCAGACACTGCTTCTTTTATTTGTTTTTTATAGCGCCTAATAAAGCGCTGACGATTAAGCGTGCTTTTGTTTTTACCATTTAAGCGTCTATCTATAAAATGCGCCATAATGTTCCCCCTAAACTACATGAAGGTTACTGCGATTTTCTAACCCGTAAATACCACTCAGAAAGTAAACGCACTTGTTTTTGCGTGTAGCCTTTTTCAACCATGCGGTTAACAAAGTCCTCGTGTTTTTGTTGATCCTCAGCGGAGGTTTTTGTATTAAAGGAAATAACAGGGAGTAGATCTTCGGTATTTGAGAACATTTTTTTCTCAATCACAGTGCGTAGTTTTTCGTAGCTTGTCCATAACGGGTTTTTACCATTATTGTGAGCGCGTGCACGTAATACAAAGTTAACTATTTCGTTCCTAAAATCTTTGGGATTAGAAATGCCGGCCGGCTTTTCTATTTTTTCTAGTTCTGCATTTAACGAGGCGCGGTCAAATAACTGTCCTGTATCTGGGTCTCTGTATTCTTGATCTTGTATCCAAAAATCAGCATAAATCACATAGCGGTCAAAAATGTTTTGGCCATATTCAGAGTATGACTCTAAATACGCGGTTTGTAGTTCTTTACCAATAAACTCAACATATTGCGGAATTAAATAGCCTTTTAAAAAACTTAAATAGCGCTCTTCTACTTCGGCGCTAAACTGTTCACGCTCTATTTGTTGCTCCAAAACATAAAATAAATGCACTGGATTAGCTGCAACCTCGGTGGTATCAAAATTAAATACGCGCGACAAAATCTTAAAAGCAAAACGCGTGGAAAGGCCGGTCATGCCTTCATCTACTCCTGCATAATCACGGTACTCCTGATAAGACTTTGCTTTAGGGTCGGTATCTTTTAGGGTTTCACCATCATAGACCCGCATTTTTGAGTAAATACTAGAGTTTTCCGGCTCTTTTAATCTAGATAAGGTAGTAAACTGTGCTAGTGCTTTAAGCGTACCTGGTGCACACGGCGCACTGGCAAGTTCACTATGTTGAATAAGTTTATCGTATATTTTTATTTCTTCGGTGACGCGCAAACAATAAGGGACCTTTACAATATAAACCCGATCTAAAAACGCTTCGTTGTTTTTGTTATTTTTAAATGTTTGCCATTCTGACTCATTTGAGTGGGCTAAAATCATACCATTAAACGGAAGGGCGCTAATGCCTTCGGTGCCGTTGTAATTACCTTCTTGTGTGGCTGTAAGTAAAGGGTGTAGCACTTTTATTGGTGCTTTAAACATCTCTACAAATTCCATTAGCCCTTGGTTTGCAAGGCATAATGACCCCGAATAAGCGTAAGCATCAGGGTCATTTTGTGCAAAATGCTCAAGTTGGCGAATATCTACTTTGCCCACTAATGCAGAAATATCTTGGTTGTTTTCATCACCGGGTTCGGTTTTGGCAATACCAATTTGGTTTAAAATAGAGGGATAGCGTTTAACGACTCTGAATTGGCTAATATCGCCGTTAAATTCTTTTAATCGTTTACCAGCCCATGGCGACATAATCGTTTTTAAATAACGAGGTTTAATACCGTATTCTTGCTCAAGCACTTTGGCATCTTCAACTGGATCAAACAAACTGAGCGGGTGATCGTTTACCGGAGAGCCTTTAATTGAATAAATAGGCACTTGTTGCATTAAATATTTTAGTTTTTCTGCAATAGATGATTTACCGCCCCCTACAGGGCCTAATAAATAAAGAACCTGTTTACATTCTTCTAGGCCTTGAGCCGCATGCTTTAAATAAGAGACAATTTGTTCTATGGCATCTTCCATGCCGTAAAAATCTGCAAAGGCAGGGTAGCGTGCAACCACTCTATTAGAAAATAACCGGCTTAAACGTGCATCGGTTGCAGTATCAACCATTTGCGGCTCGCCTATTGCCATGAGTAAGCGCTCAGGGGCGCTGGCATAAGCTGATTTGTCATTTTTACAAATTTCTAGAAATTCGCTAATGCTGTATTCTTCTTCTTGTGCTGCTTCGTATCGTGCTTGGTAGTGCTCAAAAATAGTCATAATAACCTCCGAAACCCGCTTTAAAAAGGTGCTTACTTTTTAAAGTTTAGTCAGAGATTACTATTTTTGTGCAATAAAATTAAAAATTTAAGTGAAAAAAGATCATGAGGCTAAATTAGCAATTTATCGCGTATAAAGGCGGTTATAATTTTATAAAGGCATAAAAAAAGACGCCGAGGCGTCTTTTTAAATCAGCGTATAATGGCTAATTAAGCGAAGTTAGCGTTCGCGAATTCCCAGTTAACAAGCGCCCAAAAACCTTTAAGGTAATCAGGACGAACGTTACGGTAATCAATGTAGTAAGCGTGTTCCCATAAATCCACAGTTAGGATTGGTGTAACGCCTTCGTCTGTAAGCGGCGTAGCTGCGTTAGACGTGTTTACGATATCTAATGTACCGTCAGCTAGCTTAACTAACCATGTCCAGCTAGAACCAAAGTTATTAACAGCTTTGTCGTTTAATGCATCTTTAAACGCGTCAAATGAGCCCCATTTAGCGTTAATAGCGTCAGCAATAGCACCAGTTGGCTCGCCGCCGCCATTTGGAGATAGGCTGTTCCAGTAGAAAGTGTGGTTCCAAATTTGTGCTGCGTTATTAAACACGCCACCTTCAGATGAACAAACAATCTCTTCTAAAGATTTGTTTTCAAACTCAGTACCTGGAATTAAACCGTTTAATTTAACAACGTAAGTGTTGTGGTGCTTACCGTGGTGATACTCAAGAGTTTCTTGTGAAATATGAGGCTCAAGTGCATCAATTGCATAAGGTAGTGACGGTAGTTCAAATGCCATTTTTTATCTCCATTTTCTTTTGGTTGATAACTCGCTTGATAGTACGTAATGCCTGATAGAACAGACCACTTACCTATACCAAACGAAAATATAGTGTTACTATAATTGTTGAGTATTCTACTCAAGTTTAAGCAAACAGCAATGCTATTGCTAAAGACTATTTCAATTGCGGCTTTATTTGCCCATTTTAAGTTATATATCTGTGGCCACAATGATTTATTTTCAAGCCCTAGGTATATCAAGCTATCGTCATTTTGAGGTTGTAGATGGAAACCATTGATAAAATTAAACAGCAGATTTCAGAAAATCCAATTATCCTTTACATGAAAGGGTCACCAAAATTACCTAATTGTGGGTTTTCTTCACAAGCGTCGCAAGCTCTAATGTCGTGTGGCGAACCATTTGCCTATGTTGATATTTTACTTAATCCAGATATTCGCGCTGAGTTACCAGCATACGCAAATTGGCCTACTTTCCCACAGCTTTGGGTTGAGGGCGAATTAGTAGGTGGTTGTGACATTATTATTGAAATGTTTCAACGTGGTGAATTACAACCACTGATCACTGAAACAGCAGCTAAATATAAAGAAGCTGACGCAGAGTAATAACTACTTTGCTAAACTATTAAAGCCACGTTTTACGTGGTTTTTTTGTACCTGTGTTATTTATTACGTTTTAATTTCTTGAACAGCTGAACAGCTGAACAGCTCCTTGTTTAGATGCACGCAGTAACTATCAGTAAACAACAAAACTGCTTATGTAAGCGCAAGCTTTAATGAAAGTATGTACTTTAAATAAAAATTCACTCAATCTGCACTAAAAATGACATAGTAATTAATAACTATACTAATGAACGCAAAAAAAGCGTGATCCTAAACCTCTAATCTATTTAAAACGCATTAAACTATCTAAATGTTAACTGAATCCATAGGGGTTCAATGAATATTTATTCATTTAAATCCACCTTTACGTTTACGTAAAGGGTATCGCTTTGACGCCTTTGTTTTTACAAAGTGTTAAAATTGACACCAGTGTCATAAAAAAATAACGCGTAAATAAGCGCTAATTGTTAACAATTATGAGTAAAAAAGAAATCTTGCCTTGAAGTGAGAAATATTCAAGAATGTGAATATGTATTCAAAATAATATTGACTCTATTTACTATAGAGGCTAGTTTTGTGCGTCTGTTAGCAAATCGTCGAGCAGTTCATTCACGTTAACAGTGCAGCAAGGGAGGGGTCTATGTTATACGACTCAACATTAGAAAAAGATAATTGTGGCTTTGGCTTAATAGCCCAAGTTAATGGTCAGGCTAGTCATCGGCTTATTCGTACAGCTATTACTGGACTTGATCGCATGCAGCACCGCGGTGGTATTTCTGCCGATGGTAAAACAGGTGACGGCTGTGGTTTATTACTACAAAAACCTGACAGTTTTTTCCGCGCTATTGCTAGTGAGCATAATTGGCATTTAGGTAAAAATTACGCCGTAGGCATGGTTTTCTTAAATTCAGATCCCGTTTTAGCACAAGCTGCAAAACAGGTTTTATGTGAAGAATTAGAACAAGAAACACTTAAAATACTCGGTTGGCGTGAAGTGCCTACTGACCCTTCAATGCTAGGGCCAATTGCTACACAGCAATTACCTGGCTTTGAGCAGATTTTTGTTAGTGCGCCTGAAGGCTGGCGCTCTAAAGATTTAGAACGCCGTTTATACGTAGCACGTCGTCGTGCAGAAAAGCGTTTAGCAGAGGATGAGTCGTTTTATATTGCGAGTTTATCGGGGTTAGTAACTATCTATAAAGGCCTTATGATGCCTGCAGATTTGCCTAACTTTTATTTAGACTTAGCTGATATTCGTATGACCAGCGCTATTTGTGTATTCCATCAGCGTTTTTCTACTAATACTCAGCCGCGTTGGCCTTTAGCACAACCATTTAGGTATTTAGCGCACAATGGTGAAATTAATACTATTGAAGGTAATCGCCAATGGGCTCGTGCCCGTTCGTATAAGTTTTCATCGCCACTTATCCCTGATTTACAAAGCGCAGCACCGTTTGTAAACGAAACAGGCTCTGACTCATCAAGCTTAGATAACATGCTTGAGCTATTTTTAGCTGGTGGTATGGATTTATTCCGTGCTATGCGCATGCTTGTGCCACCTGCATGGCAAAAAAACCGTGCAATGGATGATGATTTACGTGCATTTTACGACTTTAACTCTATGCACATGGAGCCGTGGGATGGCCCTGCAGGCATTGTTATGTCTGATGGGCGCTTTGCAGCCTGTAATCTTGATAGAAATGGCCTGCGTCCAGCGCGCTATGTTATTACCCAAGATGGCTTTATTACACTTGCCTCTGAGGTAGGGATTTGGGATTACACTGCAGATGAAGTGGTTGAAAAAGGCCGTGTAGGACCAGGTGAGCTTTTAGTAATTGATACAAAGCTTGGCAAAATCTGGCACTCAGATGAAATCGACCAAGATTTAAAATCGCGTCATCCTTATAAATCATGGCTTGAAGAAAACGTTAAACGCCTAACCCCGTTTGAAGAGCTTACAGAGCAAGATGCGGGTAATCGCTCGTTTGATGACGAAACGCTTGCTAAGTACCAAAAAATGTTTGGCTATACTAATGAAGAGCTAGATAGTGTTATTCGTGTAATGGGTGAAAACGGCCAAGAAGCAACAGGCTCAATGGGTGATGACACACCATTTGCAGTACTCAGCGAAGGGCATCGTTCATTGTACGATTACTTCCGCCAAAAGTTTGCGCAAGTGACTAATCCGCCAATCGACCCGCTGCGTGAAAACCACGTAATGTCACTGGCAACGTGTATTGGTAGTGAGCAAAACGTATTTAATGAAACCACAGGCCACGCTAAGCGCCTACAGTTTGATACGCCAATTTTAATGTATGCAGACATGCAGCAGCTACTCAATGCCGATGACGAGCATTACAGCTACTGTAAAATTGATATTACGTACACAGCAGAAGAAGGTTTAGAAAAAGCGGTTGCACGTATTTGCGACGCTGCACAAGAAAAAGCAGCTGCGGGTTGTGTAATGCTTATCTTATCTGACCGCAACTTTAGCGAAACCCAATTACCGATTCCTGCTGCTATGGCGGTAGGTGCTGTACAAAAACGTTTAGTAGATAACAACTTACGTTGTGAGTCTAATATTATTATTGAAACGGGCAGCGTACGCGATGCACACCAATTTGCCGTATTACTTGGGTTTGGTGCAACAGCGATTTATCCATACCTTGCCTACGAGTCACTGGTTGCGATGAGCGACAGTAAAGTGATTGATAAGTCGTACTGCGAAGTGACGCTTTCGTACCGAAAAGCCATTAATAAAGGCTTGTACAAAATTATGTCTAAAATGGGCATAAGTACGGTTGCATCGTATCGTTGTTCAATGCTTTTTGAAGCGGTTGGTCTATCTGATGCTATGGTAGAAATGTGCTTTAAAGGGGTGGCAAGTCGTATTAAAGGCGCGTGTTTTAGTGACTTTGATGGTGATCAGCAAAAGCTACATAAACTTGCTTTTAGTAAGCGTAAATTACTGAGCCATGGCGGCTTATTAAAATATGTTCACGGTGGGGAATACCACGCTTACAACCCAGATGTTATTCAAACGCTACAAAAGGCCGTGCGCTCTGGTGATTATAAAGACTATGGTGCATACGCCGACTTAGTTAATAACCGTCCAATTGCCACTTTACGCGATATGCTGGCGCTTAAGTTACCTGCAAAAGGCATTAGTATCGATGATGTTGAGCCGGCTGAAAACCTATATAAACGTTTTGATTCAGCTGCGATGAGTATTGGGGCACTTTCTCCTGAGGCACACGAAGCGTTAGCTATAGCGATGAACCGCTTAGGTGGGTGTTCAAATTCAGGTGAAGGTGGTGAAGATAAACTACGCTACAACACAGAGAAAAACTCACGTATTAAACAAGTTGCCTCGGGTCGCTTTGGTGTAACGCCGCATTACCTTCGTAATGCCGACGTAATTCAAATTAAAGTGGCGCAGGGTGCTAAACCAGGCGAAGGTGGGCAATTACCGGGTGAAAAAGTAACGCCTTATATTGCTAAACTTCGCTATTCAGTCCCGGGTGTAACACTAATATCACCACCACCGCATCACGATATTTACTCGATTGAAGATTTAGCTCAGCTAATATTCGATTTAAAACAAGTAAACCCTGAAGCGATGATATCGGTGAAGTTAGTGTCAGAGCCAGGTGTAGGTACAATTGCCACAGGTGTAGCTAAAGCGTATGCCGACTTAATTACCATCTCAGGTTATGATGGTGGTACCGGTGCAAGCCCATTAACGTCAGTTAAATACGCAGGTAGTCCTTGGGAGCTTGGCCTTGCAGAAACTCAGCAAGCGCTTGTTGAAAATGGTCTTCGTCATCGTATTCGTTTGCAAACAGATGGTGGCTTAAAAACAGGTTTAGACATTATTAAAGCGGCTATTTTAGGTGCAGAAAGCTTTGGCTTTGGTACAGGCCCAATGGTTGCGCTTGGTTGTAAATACTTACGTATTTGTCATTTAAATAACTGTGCGACCGGTGTGGCAACGCAAGATGAAACACTTCGTCAAAAGCATTACCACGGCTTACCAGAAATGGCGATGAACTACTTCAAGTTTATTGCCCAAGAAGCACGTGAAATTATGGCAAGCTTAGGTGTTGCAAATCTAACTGACTTAATTGGTCGTTTAGATTTACTTGAAGCAATTGAAGGTAAAACAGCGAAGCAAAAGAAAATAGATTTATCATCTGTGATTGCTCAGCCTAATAACCCAACGGGTGAAACATTGTTTTGTAGCGCACCAAATAGCTCGCACTATTTAGGTGAACTTAACGAAACATTATTAGGTAAAGCGCAACAAGCGATTGATACCTCATCGGGTATTTCGCTAGTAAGCCGCATATGTAATACAGACCGCTCAGTTGGGGCAATGTTGTCAGGTTACATTGCATCTAAACACGGTAATCAAGGTATGGCTGCTGATCCTGTTGCAATTGAGCTACATGGTACTGCAGGGCAATCATTTGGTGTTTGGAATGCTGGTGGCCTTGAAATGACGCTTATTGGCGATGCAAACGACTACGTGGGTAAAGGTATGGCTGGCGGTAAGCTTGTTATTCGCCCGCCACTGGGCTCATCGTTTGAAAGCCATAAAGCCACTATTGCTGGTAACACGTGTTTGTACGGTGCTACGGGTGGTAAGTTATTTGCCGCAGGCTGTGCTGGTGAGCGTTTTGCAGTGCGTAACTCTGGCGTGCAAGCCGTTGTTGAAGGCGTAGGTGATAACGGCTGTGAATACATGACTGGCGGCGTAGTATGTGTGCTGGGTAATGTAGGCGTTAACTTTGGCGCGGGTATGACAGGTGGCTTTGCTTATATTTTAGATGAACGAAATGACTTTGAAAAACGCATTAATCCAGAGCTTGTAGAAGTAGTAACACTTGATGATTTAAGTTCGCACCAAGAGCATTTGCGTGGCTTAATTGCTGAGCATTTAGAGCTTACGGGTTCATGTAGAGCAGAAACCATTTTAGCTAATTTTGAACTGTACTTACCTATGTTCAAACTAGTTAAACCAAAATCAAGTGACGTAAAAAGTTTACTCGGGCACCGCGCTCGCAGTAGCGCAGAACTTCGTGTTCAAGCGCAATAAGGGGGCAGTATGAGCGAAAATGTATATCAATTTATAGACGTGCAGCGTGTTGATCCGCGTAAAAAACCAATCTCGTCGCGTAAAAAATCTTTCGTGGAAATTTACGAACCCTTTTCTGAGAATCAGGTAAATTCACAAGCTGACCGCTGTTTAGATTGTGGTAACCCATACTGTGAATGGAAATGCCCAGTGCATAATTACATTCCACAGTGGTTAAAATTAATTAGAACTGGCCGTATTTTAGAAGCGGCTGAGCTTTCTCATCGTACAAATAGCTTGCCTGAAGTGTGTGGACGCGTATGTCCACAAGACAGGCTGTGTGAAGGTTCATGTACGCTTGATGAAGAGTTTGGCGCAGTAACTATTGGTAATATTGAAAAATATATTACCGATACCGCGTTTAAAATGGGCTGGAAACCAGATATGTCATACGTGACATGGACGGATAAAAAAGTGGCCATTATTGGTGCGGGTCCGGCTGGTTTAGGGTGTGCCGATATTTTAGTGCGTAACGGTGTAAAGCCAGTGGTTTTTGACCGTCATCCAGAAATTGGTGGATTACTTACTTTTGGTATCCCTTCTTTTAAACTTGAAAAAGAAGTAATGCAAAAGCGCCGTGAAATTTTCACCGAAATGGGTGTAGAATTTAAGCTAAACGTTGAAGTGGGTGTAGATATCACTATGGACGAAATTTTAGCTGACTACGACGCGGTGTTTTTAGGTGTAGGTACGTATCAGAGTATGCGTGCTGGTCTTGAAAACGAAGACGCGCCAGGCGTACACGATGCACTGCCATTTTTAATTGGTAACACAAATCGCGTTATGGGTTACGATGAAAAAAACCAAGCGTGCATTGATATGGCCAATCAAAAGGTTGTGGTTCTTGGCGGTGGTGATACCGCGATGGACTGTGTACGAACTTCAATCCGCCAAAATGCAGCTAAAGTAACGTGTGCTTATCGTCGTGATGAAGAAAATATGCCAGGCTCTAAGCGTGAAGTTAAAAACGCCAAAGAAGAAGGTGTAAACTTTACGTTTAATGTACAGCCTACGGGTATTGTACTTGATGATAGTGGCCATGTTGCAGGCGTTAAAATGGTTAAAACGCAACTTGGTGAGCCTGATGAAAACGGCCGTAGCCGTGCAGAAGTAGTGCCAGGCTCTGAGCATGTAATTGAAGCAGACCAAGTTATTATGGCGTTTGGCTTTAAGCCACACAAAATGGACTGGCTAGAAAAGTACGATGTAGAAATTAACCATTGGGGCGGCATTAACGCACCAGAGCAAGGTGAATTTACTCATCAAACAACTAACCCAAAAATATTTGCTGGTGGCGATATTGTGCGAGGCTCTGATTTAGTGGTAACGGCTATTTTTGAAGGGCGTAACGCTGCTGAAGGTATTATGGATTATTTAGAGGTTTAATTACCTCGTTAAGTTTTAAAATTTAATAAAAGCAAGCCAATTGGCTTGCTTTTTTTTTACTGTTTTCAAATGAAAAAAGTATTAAACAGTTACTATTAACTAATAATTAACGTGTAAATCTTGCTTAAAATACTATTTCAGTACAAACTAGTTTCTAACCTCTTTTTTATATTTCTAAATAATGAGCCTTTACCGCTAGCTCGAAAAAAATAATAATATGAATGCATACTCAGACAACAAAGAAAAAAAGCTAATTGTTCGCTTTTTTTCGACCATCGGATTTATAGCTACCTTCGTTATGGCGTGTAATGCATTATCTAATGCTAATACAGTGCTTGGTATTATGTTGTTAGTTTCTGCGGGGTTTTATGCGTGGGCATTTAGTCTCTATCGTGCAGTCGAAAAATCAGCGACCACTATATTATATAACCTTTACTGTTTAATGCTGTATTTAGTGATCTCAGGTGGAGCTGAAGGGACTGGACCGATCTGGATATTTATCGTATCCCCGGTAACTTACTCCATTAGAGGCCTTAAAAAAGGAACGGTAGATATTGTTGTTTTTTTATGTGCCGTAATCGCTGGTTTTTTTATTACAGATAACTTTAATATTTATGATTATCAACCGGCGGAACTTCCACTTAGGGTGGTCATTTCTTTTATTATTGTTGCGTTATTAAGTGGATTTTATGAGCGTTCACGCGAAAAATACAATGAAAAAATAGTTGCGCTGAGTCAAAAAAATGAACGTCTTGCTACAATCGATCACCTAACTGATTTACCTAATCGTCGTTTTATGATGAAAGAGCTTGACGAGCTTAAACATCTTCATAAAAAAACTAAGCAGCCGTATGTAGTTTTGTTAGCTGATGTTGATAATTTCAAAAAAATTAATGACAACTTCGGTCATGACTTTGGTGATGAAGCGTTAACACAACTTGCCACCATTTTAAAAAAGAGCATGCCAAAACAAGGTATTGCTTCTCGGTGGGGCGGTGAAGAATTTTTAATGGCATTACCACACAGCAACAAAGAGCAGGGGCAAAGTATTGCAGAAAAAATTCATGCGGAATTACAAAAACACCCAGTGCGCATGAATGGAAAATCGGTGGTATTAACTCTAAGTATAGGGCTTGTGCAAAGCCAGTTAGATACAACCATAGCCCAAGACATAAAGCTGGCCGACGAACGCTTATACAAAGCAAAAGAGCAAGGTAAAAATAGAACTTGCTCTTAACGCTTATGTTAGTTAATCCATAGAAAAACTATCAAGGTTGGGGCGACTTTTACTTTTTCGCCGCTGCACACTTAAATAGCACATTACACTACAAAGTATTTGTGCTAATAAAAGTAACCATTGGTTATTAGCCACTATGTTGCCAATAATAAACCACTGCCAAACACTCACCGTTACTTGATAAACCAATATCAGTTTTAAAAAGCTAAAAAGTTTTAGCTTAAATTCTGCGTGCTTAAACTTACTAAAACCGATGAGCAAAAAGCTCAAAACAACAAGTAGCCACCCAATAACATGGCAAAAATTTATCAGCATGCTTTGCATTTAAAACGTCTCTCCACTTTTGCAGCAAAAGTATAACTTAGGCGTGAGCCATAATAAGCTCTTTAGCATTTGCTTTAGCGGTTTTACTTATATTATCGCCACCAAGTAAGCGTGCAATTTCATTAATACGGCCGTCTTTGTTTAGGCTGAGCATTTGGGTAAAGGTTTCGCCTTGTGCTATTTCTTTTGCTACAAAAAACTGCTGATGAGCACTACTCGCTACTTGTGGTAAGTGGGTTACACAAATAACCTGTGTTGATTTTCCTAGTTGGCGTAGTAGCTTCCCAACAGAGGAGGCGGTTGGGCCTGATATGCCGACATCCACCTCGTCAAAAATAAGCGTTGGTGTTGTCACTTTTTGGGCAATAATAACCTGTATGGCAAGGCTAATACGCGAAAGCTCACCACCCGATGCTACTTTGGCTAAAGGTTGTAATGGTTGCCCAGGATTAGTAGAGACCAAAAACGAGACACTATCAAAACCCAGTGCGTTAGGCTGGCGATCAGCTTCTTGGGTAAGCTGAATTTCAAATACTCCATTTTCCATCGATAAATTAGCCATACTTTCACTAATTAATTGATTTAATGTATTAGCGTATTTGTGGCGACTTTCACTTAGCTGATCACTGGCGTGCTGATACGCGCTTAGCGCATTGCTTATTTCATCGTCTAATTGCGCCAAACGTGAGCTATTGTTACTAATTGACTCAAGCTCTTGTGCTAAACCTTGGTGAAACTCAACCAGCTCTTGAGGCTTTATATGATGCTTACGGGCTAAGTCCATTGCCCCACTTAAGCGCGCTTCTACTTCTGTTAATCGAGCGGGGTCTAAGTCGGCTTGCTCTGCGTAGTTTCTTACTTCTCTACTTGCTTCTTCAACTTGAACTGCGGCTTCATCTAGTAATGCGGCTACACTTGCTAAACTTTCGTCATAATTTGCAAGCTCGGCAAACTGCTGAGCGCTGTGTTGAAGCATTGAACAGGCATTTTGCTCATCACTTTCGTAAAGGTGTTGAAGTTCACGCTGACAGGCTTCTAAAGTGGTTTGACTATTACTTAGCTTGTAATGCTCGGCTTCTATTTGTTCAAACTCGCCCTCTTGTAAGGCAAATTCGTCTAATTCGGCAACTTGGTATTCGAGTAATTGTTTTTGAGCAGCTTGTTGTAATTGCTGTTGCTCAAGTTGTTTAAATTCTTTTTGCAGGTTTGCATATAATTTAAAGCTTTGACCCACCGATTTTACAAGCTGATTGTGTCCTGCGTACGCATCAAGCAGTTGCAACTGGTGTTCAGCTTTTAAAAGGTGCTGATGGGCATGCTGTCCGTGTATAGAAATTAAATACTGGCCTAGCTCTTTAAGTTGGGCAGCAGTAACAGCGCTGCCATTAATATAGCTCTTACTGCGGCCATTTTTACATACAACGCGTCTGAGTAGGCATTCGTTGTCGTTACTCGTTAGCATGTGTTGTTCTAAAAATGCTTTAGCAAGAGGAAGGGCAGTTAAATCAAATTGTGCGCACACTTCTGCTTTATCTGTGCCAGGGCGAACTGCCGATGCTTCAGCGCGCTCGCCTAAACACAGTGAAAGTGCATCAATGGCAATCGATTTGCCTGCGCCGGTTTCACCCGTTATCGCCGTCATACCGCTGTGCCATTCAGTGCTTAAGTTACTTACAATTGCAAAATTTTTAATTTCTAAACCAATTAACATACTGTTCATCCATCCAGTGAATTAACTGTTAATTTATACAGTGTTTAGGTTTTTTGCAAATTAATTTTTTACTTTTTAAGCAACACTGGTATTTTGAGAAAACTGCGTATCCGCATCAGTACTTTCATCAGAAGGGGATTCGTCAGTGTTTTCAAGGCTTTCGCTTGGGTTGACCGGTGAATCAGTTTTAATTTGTACTATTAATGAGGGTAAAATTTCGTGATAAAACGCCTTATTATAAAGTATGCCTTGCTGGGGTAACTCACTCACAAAGTACTGTATATTATCTTGTAGTGCTTGGGCGTTTTCACTTTGCAGTGCTTTTTGAAACTCAATCGAAAGCGTGCTCACTAGGCTGTCGCTAACATCTTCTAAATGTTGAAGGTTTTCATCAGTATGAGGCTGAACCACAAAAAAATTGGTCACAATTGCCTGAATTTGCGCAACATATTTAGGCCTTATTATTTTGGCTTCTAATAAGCTATTAAGTTTAGTTTTTAGGCGAGTGCTCACTTGAGCAACACGTTCGTTAAATTGTTTTTTCTTGGTTTCTAACGCTTTTTTTCTATTGTTTTCAACCCTAATATAAGCGCCAAGCAAAGTGATAAGTAATAACAAAGCAAAGATAACAACATACGTCATTGCTAGATATTCCTAGTTTAATTAATTTTTATTTGTTTTGTATTTTGCGCTAAAGCACTACACATGGCAATAAAATTAGTATAAACGGCTGCCCCAATTAAGTTTAGTACGTAAAACGTTGTAGTAAGAGTAGTTTTTGGGGTGAATTAAGCGCAGTTTTCTGTCGGCTTTTTTAATAACCACTTCATCCCCAGGTAAAACGGCAAGCACTACATGGCTGTCGCAACTTACTTGTAAGCTGTCGGTGTTCTCAAGGCTTAACTTTAAGCGCACCTCGTTATCGGCATCAACAACTAAGGGTCTGCTCGATAATGTATGCGGAAACATTGGCACTAACGATATGGCATTAAGCTCAGGCGTTAAAATGGGCCCGCCACCGGATAAAGAATAAGCTGTAGAGCCAGTAGGGGTTGATACAATTAAACCATCAGAGCGCTGAGAAAACACAAAGTCGTTATTGATAAAAGCTTCAAACTCAATCATGTGGGCAACTTTGTCTGCATGTAGCACGGCTTCGTTAACGGCTGAATTTGCGCTTTTCAGTTCGCCATGGCGATATACTTCTACTTCAAGCAAAAAGCGTTTTTCCTCTAAATATTCGCCGCTTAACACTTGCTCTAAGCTACCTTCAAAGCCTTCTGGGTTTAAATCGGTTAAAAACCCTAAGTTACCTCTGTTTACGCCTATTACTGCTACATCAAAGCGTGCCAGAACCCGTGCTGCACCAAGCATATTGCCATCACCCCCTACAACAATAGCCAAGTCGGCTTGCTCGCCTAAGCTAACAAGGTCAACTTGATGAGCTTCAGGGACGTCAGATAATTGCCCGCCGGTGCGCTTTTCTACAATCACAGTAAAGCCAAGTGCCGATAAAAAAGTATGTAAACGCTGTAACGTAGCCGCAGCTTTAGGGTGGTTTGGTTTACCTATAAGGCCAATAATTTTAAACGGTGAATGCATAACGGCTGCAGTTAAAAGAGATAATATTTTTGTAGGGTAACTCAAAATAGAAGTGTTTGAAAACACAGAATTACCAATATGATAATGATTCAATTAAGCCTGCATATTATAACGGTAAGTACTGTTTGTTGGTCTAACAAATTCAATCACAGGTTTAACTTTTGTATTTAATGTTTAAAAATAGCGGTAGCAGTATTTTGCTGTAATGCATGCAGCAACATATTCACTTAAAGCGTGCTTTAGGCTTGAATTTATTTTAACTGCCCCGATATCTCTTTCATGCAACAAGATGTAGATAACATGAATATAAACCCGCGAGATCAACAAATTTTTTCAGCAGTAATGAGCCTTTATTGTAATGGTGAAGGGTTACCCGTTCCATCAACAAAAATAGCCAAGCAAAAAGGCATGGCAGTGTGTTCTGCCACTGTACGAAATGCGATGGCACGACTTGAAAAAGTAGGCTTGTTATATTCCCCTCATACATCGGCAGGTCGTGTACCAACAAACCAAGGGTTTGATTATTGGTTTGATGAATTTTTTCCGCTAGCTGACATAGCTAATTACTGGCAACCAGAGCAAGCACAACTTGTAGAGCTGGCCCATGGCTTAAGTAAAAAGTATCAAGTATGTTGTTGTGTAGGCTTACCCCAAGCAAGCTCGCAGCAAGTGTTTAGAGTAGAAGTGCTAGAGTTTGATTCTAAAGATTGGCTGGTACTACTTATAGACAGAGCAGGACAAAGCCATAACATTTGTATCAACAAACCTGATGATTCCTCAGATGCTGTGCGTTATCAATTTGCTACTTGGTTAAACACGGTATTTAGCCAACAAACCTTAATGGAAGGTTTGTACCGCATGCAAGCTATGGCAAATACCGCACCGCGTAATTGTCATGATTCACTCACACAGTGGACGCGCCAGCTTAGTCAAAAATTAGGATCAGATAACAGCATTGTAGTAGGCGAAAACTATTTATATAAAAAAATAGACTGCGAACAAAGCTTAAATATTGGTGTTTCATTTTTAAATTTTGTTGAAGATAAACTCGCATTTAAAAATGGTGTATCAGTTTTAAACACTGAAAATTTACCGTTCACAGAGTGTAATGAGCTGATAGTAATTAGTGTGCCGTACTTTCAAAACCAAGAGTATCAAAGCCGCTTTTGCGTAATTTGCCCTAAATCGGCGCAAATTGAACAATTAATCCAAGAATTTAAATTATTAGAGCCATCTAACTCTTGAATCTTTTTATTCAATCCCCATAATTACCGCAGTTGTAAAGAATTGGAGCACGTATTTTATGTCTGAGCAGACACAAAACCCAGAGCAAGAAGTAGAACTAAACGAAGAAGTAGCTCAAATGGAAGCAGATGTTGAAGCAGCAGTAGAAGCTGCAGAGCAACACGAAGCAGACCAAGAGCAAAGCCCTGAAGCTGAAATTGCGATGTTATACGCAGAGCTTGAAGCTGCAAAACAAACCATCGCAGATCAAAAAGACAGTGTAGTACGTGCAGCAGCCGACGTTGACAATATTCGTCGTCGCGCAGCACAAGATGTAGAAAAAGCACATAAATTTGCACTGGAGAAGTTTGCTAACGAACTACTACCAGTAATCGATAACCTAGAGCGCGCTATTGAGTTTTCTGATAAAGAAAACGAAACCTTAAAGCCATTGCTTGAAGGTATTGATATGACAGTTAAAAGCTTTAACGATGCGGTTGCAAAGTTTGGCGTTGAAATTGTTAACCCACAAGGTGAGCAATTTAATCCAGAATTCCACCAAGCAATGTCTATCCAGCCAAGTAACGATGTTTCACCAAACACAGTACTTGCAGTAATGCAAAAAGGTTACACATTGAATGGTCGTTTATTACGCCCTGCAATGGTAATGGTTTCTAAAGCAGCAGATGCTTAAGTAACAGCTTGTTTTTAAAAAATGCCTCACAATGAGGCATTTTTTTTGTCTATTTTATAGTGGATTAACTGCACCAGCATAGTTAGTAGCACGGCGCTAAACATTAAGCTTGAAAACGGCACAGCACTTTTTGCATGCATAACTGCAAGTAATGGTCCAACTAATGCGCCACTACCAAAACGTAGCGTGCCAATAACAGCCGTCGCTGTGCCGGTGTTTTTTTCAAACTTCATCAGTATTAACGAGTCGGCATTACTCGCTGTTACCCCTAGGCTCATCATTAAAGGCGCAATGGCCGCTACAATGTAATATAACGATAGATGTAATAAGCTAAAGGTTAATAACGACAGCCCCGATATAAAACCGCACGTAAGCCCTATATAGAGCATTTTACGAGAGCCAATCCTAGGTACTATTCGGGTATTTAAAAAGTTACCAAACATCAGAGCCATAACATTGAAGGCAAATAAAATGCCAAACAATTGCTCAGACACATTATATAAATCTAGGTATACAAAAGGCACTGAGGTTAAAAAACAGAAAAAGCCAAACGAGACGAACATAGAGCTTAAAATATCTGCCCGCGCATCTTTATTACTCAGCACGGTTTTATAACTGTCAAAAAATAAAGCGAGGCCTTTTTTCTCGTTTGTGTGAATAGGGATATCAATTAAATACACCTGCACAAATCCAAGTATCATAAAACTGTATGCAGCGAGCACTATAAATATGGTAGACCAAACAGAGAACCCTAAAATAAAAGACCCAACAGAAGGCGCTACTAAAGGCGCTACCATCATAATCATTGACACATACGACATACCTTTAGCGGTGTTTTTTTGATAAATATGCCTAATTACCCCAGGTACAATAACTGTGGCAGCGGCGCCGGTGAATGCCTGTGCAGCTCTAAGTGCCCAAAAAGTGTGTATTTCAGTGGTAAATGCCAACGCAAATGAACTTGCACCAAACAAGGTTAAGCCAATTCGGGCTAGTTTTCGTCGTCCGAGTTGATCGGCAATAGGGCCAAAAAATAACATGCCTAACGAGTAGCCAGCTAAATAAATACTTAGCGAAATTTGTACATTTGGCATAGTGGTTTGTAAATCGTTCGCAATCACTAACATGGCGGGTAAATACATGTCTATGGCCAAAGGTGTAATGGCAACAATACTGGCTAATAAAGGTAATAATATTCGGGTATTAAAAGAAGAAGCCGAGGCATCCATGTAGTCACTCAACAATCACTAAAAACAGGGTTTATAGTGTAACAGGGCTATGTAAAGGTATAAACTGAGATTACTCGTGAAATTAATTTATTTATTAAAAATAAAGAGCTAAGCAATAAACAGCAAAGATTCTAAATTGGCACTGTGTTTGCTATCCTACAACTAATAAAAAATAAAGATTTAAAGGAAACACCATGAAAAAGCTTGCCCTTGCCTTAATCGCAACTGCAGTTTTAGCAGGTTGTAAAACATCGCCAACAGGGCGTACACAAATAGCGCTGTATTCAGATCAGCAAATGAGTGAAATGGGCACAGCCAGTTTTGCTCAAATGAAAGAATCACAGCCAATTAATAAAGATGCGAAAACCAATGCGTATGTAAATTGCATTGCTGATAAGGTTGTAGCTGTTTTACCTAAAGAATATGCGTCGCAAAGTTGGGAAGTTGTGGTATTTGAAGATGAGTCGGCTAATGCCTTTGCACTACCAGGTGGTTATATAGGTGTGCATACGGGATTATTGAAAATAGCCACCAATCAAGATCAGCTTGCAACAGTATTAGGGCATGAAGTGGGCCACGTTATAGCAGAGCATTCTAATGAACGTGTATCACAAAGCTCAATTTTAGATACCGGTATGCAATTAGGCAGCGCTGCGCTTGAAATGGGCAACGTACAATACCGCAACGAAATTATGCAAGGTTTAGGCTTAGGAGCCCAATACGGTGTAGTTTTACCGTTTAGCCGTTCACACGAATCAGAGGCCGATACCATTGGCTTAGATTTAATGGCGCAAGCAGGCTTTAACCCACAAGAGTCGGTAACCCTTTGGCAAAATATGAGCGCAGCAGGCAGTGGCAGCACACCTGAGTTTTTATCTACTCACCCTGCACCGAGCAATCGTATTAAAAATTTACAAGCACAAATGAGTAAAGCTCTTAGTGAGCAAAGTACGGCTAAAGCGCAGGGTAAAAACCCGCAATGTACGCTGTAAATTAGTTTTTTATAAAAAGCCCCGTAAGCAGTTTACTTACAGGGGCTTGATTTTATTAAGCATAAAGCTATTACTCATACCAATCGGCATAAGTAAGTGATCTATTTTGAGGATGGATAAACGTGTTGATAGCAAGGCAAAAAATTCGCTATTTATTTGTTCTAAATGAGAATTTTTTAACGCAGATAGCGACACGTTTAGCCCCACAAAATGATTAGATATTATTGCGGATTGGTATTACTTAGTGCCTGTTTAAACACCGCTTTAAATCGCTCAAAATCTTCCACTTGCGGTAAATGACCTAAATTATCAAGTTCAAACAGTTGCGCATCAGGAATAAGCGCAGCGGCGTGCTTACCTAGTTTGTCATAACGCCCCAGCTCGTAATTAACCCCATCTTTTTTCCAGTTTCGGCCAGGGCCGGTTCTATCGCGCGTACCAATAATTAATTTAACTGGCACGGCTAGGTTTTTAAATTCAGTGATCACCGGTTGGGTAAAAATCATATCGTACGTTTTAGCGTTAACCCAGGCAATTTGCTCTTTATCTGGGCCTTGTATTTGCCCTGTTATAAAGTCAGTAAGAGCGGAGTAGGTGGCGTTCCACTTTCCATCGTAATAGTTTTTTTGCTGATATTTTTTAACGCCCTCGGGGGTTTTGTTAAGCTCATTTTGATAAAAAAAGTTGGTGTCTTTGTATTTTACATAGTGTAGGTAGTTTTCAAGCCCTATTGGATTAAGCAAAATCAGTTTAGAGGTTGTATTTGGGTACATTAATGCAAAACGGCTCGCTAGCATTCCGCCCATAGAGTGGCCTACAACAATCGACTTTTGTAAATTTAGCGAGTCCATTAATGCATGGGTATGGTGCGCAAGCGCCGCAAATGAATATTGATAGTTAGTGGGTTTAGAAGACTTACCAAAACCAATTTGATCGGGGATCAACACCCCAAAGCCAAGCGATTGTAAGTAACGTGCTGTGGGGCTCCAGTAGTCGGCATTAAAGTTTTTACCGTGCATTAGCGTAACGGTTGGCATATTTTCTTTAGTCGGCTTTAAATAAATATACGCCATTTTTAGTGATTGCTTTTGTGACTCAATATTAAAGTAATTTACTTTAAAGTCGTATTGATAACTGCTTAAAAGCGCATCGTAAGATAGAGACTCTGTATTTACTTCACTACTTGCTAAAGCATTATTAGTTAAAGCTAACAATGCAGAAAAACATATAACTTTAATTGGCGACATTTTGTTACTCCTTTAAAGGACAAGCCATAGGCTTAAAAGAAGTACGACAATAACTAAGTATTGAAAGGGGTTCAATTAAATACTTTTCATGGCATAAAAAAGGAGCGCCTTAAAGCGCTCCGTTTATACAATTTCAACTCAAGGAGGTTACTTAAAATGTCCACTCAACATGTATTTGTGGAACCGACTCAGTTACCTCGGTACCTAATTTGTTGTGCCAGTATTGTAATTCCATACCCAATAATAGGGTGTTTTCTTTCATTTCTAAAGCATGGCCCATATCCCACACTAAAATAGGCTGTGCGAGTATCCAGGCTTCTACGTCGTTACCAAATTCATCTTCGCGCTCTGCGATGTACTCAGCGTGCCCTTTAAAGCTAAACTTTTGCGAACCTAGGGTAAACGGATATTCAAAGGCTACATCGAACATCCAGCTGTTAGTTTCAATAGGGGCCCCGCCTTTTGCTACGCCTTCACTGTCGTCAATATAGGCAGTGACAAGTGTTTGAAAAAAGTTGAACCCGGGTACATCCCAGCTTAATTTAACACCCGGCAGGTATTTCATCATTTTGGCATCGCCGGCAACGTTAATTCCGCCAGTGAGGCCTACATCTAATAATGCACCTGTGCCAATTTTCTCACCGCTAATAGCCGATAAGCTTAGCGTTGAATACCATTCGCCGTAAAAGTCGCTATCTTGGTAGCCATCGGTTGTATCGTCTTTGCTGTAATCAATAAAGAAAAAATTATCACCGTAATCATAGCCCGATGCATGTTGCAGCGAGTAAACAGTCGTATCTGATTCTTGCTTGGTAAATGGGTTTTTTTGATCGCCATTATTAACATGTAATGCGGTACTGCTCCAATTTGCAGCAAGGGCAGAAGATGATAAAGCGATTGAAGTAAGGGTAACGAGGGGAAGTAATTTTTTAAATTTCATAATCTATTTTTAACTATAATTTTGGTGACACGCGAAAGCGCGCATTATAGCACAAGGTGTTGATTAGTAGATTATTATTTTAACATATGTTGCAGCTTATTTAGTAAGCTGCAACATAGGGTTTTGCACTAAATTTAGGCTTTGTTACGGCGCAAACAAATAATGGCAATGGCAGTAAAAGCTAAAATAAAGCAGTAGTAAGATGACGTTGATACTTCCCACGGGCTAATTTTAAACGTAGCTCCTAACAGTAATGCTTGCGCACCATAGGGCAGTGAGCCTTGCGTAACACAAGCAAAAATATCGAGTAAGCTTGCAGAGCGTTTACCACTTATTTCGCCATCATCAGCAAGCTTTTTAGCAATAGGACCTGCAACAATAATTGATACCGTGTTATTGGCTATACACACGTTACTGGTTAATACCAAGGCAGCTATACCAAGCTGATCAGCTACTTTGCGGTGCCACTTGGCAATCACTTTTGTAATGGCTTGAATTTTTTGTGCCAGAAAATCAAGGCCGCCGTTAATACGAATAAATTCAGATAAGCCACCAATAAACATAGAAAGTAAAAATATTTCCTGCATATCGGTAAAGCCTTTGTAAATATCTTTTACAAAGCTTGCGCCTTCGTAGCTGCCGGTAAAGCCCATTAGCGCAGCAAATACAATACCGCTAAATAGCACCACAAACACGTTCATACCGGCTACAGCCAATACTAAAATAAAGGCATAAGGCAGCACTAATAATAAATCAAAATCTTTTGTTTCTACTGCTTGTGGAGCAGGGGTTAAATAAAGCAGCAAAGCAATGGTTAGTACTGCAGCAGGAACCGCTATTTTTAAGTTTTCTTTAAACTTGTCTTTCATTTCACAGCCTTGCGTACGCGTTGCAGCAATAGTTGTGTCTGAAATAATCGAAAGGTTATCACCAAACATTGCGCCCGATACTATCGTACCGGCCATTAGCGCAGGGTCGATGCCTGTTTTAACGGATACCGCATAAGCAATTGGCCCTATAGCGCCAATGGTACCCATAGAGGTTCCCATTGCAGTAGAGACAACCGCAGCAATTAAAAATAGTCCAGGTAATAACAGCGATGGGGGTATAAGTGACAAGCCAGCATTTACAACCGCATCCACACCACCGGTGGCACTTGCAACAGCCGAAAATGCACCAGCAAGTAAATAAATTAAACACATGGTAATAATGTTGTTGTGTCCTGCGCCTTTAATAAAGGTTTCAACACATTGGTTTACAGTGCCTTTGTTTAAAATAAAGGCGAGCATAATAGCGGGTAGTATAGCAACCGGAGCTGGGAGCTGGTAAAAAGCGTAATCAACCCCTTGCGATTGTAAATATAAACCTGAGCCTAAAAAAAGGGCTACAAAGGTAAGAAGGGGAAGCAAAGATAGAATTGCTTTGTTTTTATTAAATGTTGGCTGCATTGTATTCCTCATAACCAGTTAGTATAACCACAGCCAAAACTCCTCTTTTAGCTGAATTTAGTAGATCACTCTTTAATAAAAAAAGTAGATGACCACAGCGCCCGCAAGCCAAAGACCAAATCGACGCGAAAGAGAAGTTTAAATGTATAGATGGCTAAAGTAAACTGGTATTGTTATTATTATTTAATTAAGGGCTTACCTGACTATTGCACGACTTTTAGATAATATCTACCGGTGTGCGATTATATGCGGCTAATAATTGCTCAAAGCAAATTTAGGTCGGCAAATTAGTCAGGGTACGCAACAACAGATCCAACTAAATCAGATTAAGGCAATAACAATGAATCGAATCGGTGTTTTTGGTGCTAACGGCAGAATGGGCTTAGCCTTATTAGAAGCCGCGACAATTAAAGAGCAAACACAACTTGGTGGTGCGTATGTTCGTAGCAGCTCATCGTTATTGGGTATTAATGTAAATCAAGTAAACAGTGCAGCCGACAAAGCCATTAGCTTTAGCGATGAGAGCAAGGTTGCTGATGTTGATGTACTTATCGACTTCACCTTACCAGCAGGTATGCGCAATCACTTAAAAACAGCGCTCGATAAAAAATTACCTATGGTTATAGGTACCACAGGTTTAACGAGCGAAGACATGGCATTATTAGAAAATGCTGCTAAACATATTCCTATAGTGTTTGCGCGTAACTACAGCGTTGGCGTTAATGTACTACTTAACCTAGTACAAACAGCGGCCACTAAATTTGGTGACGACCTAGATATAGAAGTGTTTGAAGCGCACCATCGTCATAAAATAGATGCGCCATCGGGCACAGCATTAGCCATTGGTGAATCTATTGCACAGGCTAAAGGGTGGGATCACGATGAAGTAGCGGTATACGACCGCAGCCAAGTAGAAACCGCAAAATCACAAAATGAAATTGGCTATTCAGTCCTAAGAGGCGGGGACATAGTAGGTGAACACACCGCCTATTTCGCAACTATGGGCGAAAGGCTTGAATTAACCCACAAAGCAAGTTCGCGAATGACCTTTGCATTAGGAGCTATAAGGGCTGCGCAGTGGTTGCAAAATAAACCAGCAGGACTTTATGATATGCAAGATGTGCTAGATCTGAAGTAGTTTAGTTACTTTTTTAGCTGTTTGGGTCTATTTTTGCCTAAAGTGACTTATTTGTAGTGTTTATCTAAATAACGTTAGACCTAAATAGCATCTTCATGTAGAATGCAGCCAATTTGCCAAAAATTACTAAATGCGTGTTTCCAATTATACCCAAGTGGCTAGTAAAACCAGGGGTTTCAGTGGGAATGAAAAGAGTTTTAGGCAAGAAAAATGATTGAAGGTTTAGCGTTTTATATCGGCATCATTTAAGACTGCGTAAAACAATTTAAGCTCACATAAATCTGGTTTTGACGATCCCTCTGGGTATTGGCGGGGTGTTAAGCATTTGCTTACTCCCGTTTTTTACTGTTAGGAGGTTTAACTTGACTAAATCCGCTCTGTTAGTCCTAGAAGACGGCACAGTGTTTCGCGGTACTGCAATCGGCGCTGACGGCATGTCAGTCGGTGAAGTAGTATTCAATACGTCTATGACTGGTTATCAAGAAATTTTGACTGATCCATCATACGCGGAACAAATCGTAACTTTGACGTACCCACATATCGGCAATACGGGTACCAACAGCGAAGACGAAGAAGCGAATCAAATTTGGGCTAAAGGCCTAGTGATCCGTGATTTGCCACTGCTAGCAAGTAACTTTCGTAACGAGCAATCGTTAGATGATTACTTAAAACAACGTAATATTTTAGGTATTGCGGATATCGACACCAGAAAGCTTACCCGTATTTTGCGCGACAAAGGCGCACAAAACGGCTGTATTATTGCCGGTGACGAGTTAGACGAAAACAAAGCGTTACAAGCCGCGCAAACCTTCCCTGGTTTAAAAGGTATGGATTTAGCAAAAGTTGTCTCAACCAAGGAAAATTTTGAGTGGCGCGAATCAAGCTGGACATTAGGCCAAGGATTTAAAACCCTTAGCAATGATGATGAAAAGTTTCATGTAGTAGCCTACGACTTCGGTGTTAAACGTAATATTTTACGTATGCTAGTTGATCGCGGTTGTAAATTAACCGTTGTACCAGCGCAAACCTCAGCCGCCGATGTACTTGCTTTAAACCCAGATGGTATCTTCTTATCTAATGGTCCTGGCGATCCTGAGCCATGTACTTACGCTATTGAAGCAATTAAAACCTTTTTAGAAACCGACACACCCATTTTTGGTATCTGTTTAGGGCATCAATTATTAGCACTGGCCTCAGGTGCTAAAACAGTAAAAATGAAATTTGGCCACCACGGTGGTAACCACCCAGTAAAAGACTTAGACCGCGATGTAGTAATGATCACCGCACAAAACCACGGTTTTGCTGCCGATGAAGACACACTACCAAGTAACTTACGTGCCACGCACAAATCGTTATTTGATGGAACACTACAAGGTATTCATCGTACTGATAAACCAGCGTTTAGCTTCCAAGGTCACCCAGAAGCAAGCCCAGGCCCGCACGATGCAGCCCCATTATTTGACCACTTCATCGACCTGATGCAAGCGCGTAATAACTAATTTAACTGGAGTAATAATGCCAAAACGTACCGATTTAAAAAGCATTCTTATCTTAGGCGCAGGCCCAATTGTAATTGGTCAAGCTTGTGAATTTGATTACTCTGGTGCTCAAGCGTGTAAAGCACTTAGAGAAGAAGGCTTTAGAGTTATATTAGTTAACTCAAACCCAGCAACTATCATGACTGACCCTGAAATGGCCGATGCAACCTACATCGAACCAATTCACTGGGAAGTGGTAGAAAAAATTATTGAAAAAGAAAAGCCGGATGCAGTCCTACCAACAATGGGTGGTCAAACTGCATTAAACTGTGCCCTTGATTTAGACAAGCACGGCGTACTGGCTAAACACGGCGTTGAGCTAATTGGCGCAACTGCTGATGCAATCGATAAAGCAGAAAACCGTGAACGCTTTGACGTAGCCATGAAAAACATTGGCCTTGAATGTCCGCGTGCAGAGATTGCTCACTCAATGGATGAAGCGCACGACACGCTTACGCGCATTGGCTTCCCATGTATTATTCGTCCTTCTTTCACCATGGGCGGCACCGGTGGCGGTGTGGCTTACAACATGGAAGAATTTAACGAAATTTGTGAGCGCGGCTTAGATTTATCACCAACCAGCGAATTATTAATTGATGAATCATTAATTGGTTGGAAAGAATACGAAATGGAAGTTGTTCGTGACAAAAAAGACAACTGTATCATTGTATGTTCTATCGAAAACTTTGACCCTATGGGTGTACACACCGGTGATTCAATCACCGTTGCGCCAGCACAAACGCTAACCGACAAAGAATACCAATTAATGCGTAATGCCTCTATGGCGGTACTGCGTGAAATTGGTGTAGAAACCGGTGGTTCAAACGTTCAGTTTGGTGTAAATCCAGTTGACGGACGTATGGTTATCATTGAGATGAATCCACGTGTATCTCGCTCATCTGCTCTTGCATCAAAAGCGACAGGTTTCCCTATTGCTAAAATTGCCGCTAAATTAGCGATTGGCTACACGTTAGATGAACTTCAAAACGACATTACTGGTGGCAAAACACCAGCGTCATTTGAGCCTTCAATCGATTACGTAGTAACAAAAATACCTCGCTTTAACTTTGAAAAATTTGCCGGCGCGAACGACCGCTTAACAACGCAAATGAAATCAGTAGGCGAAGTAATGGCGATTGGTCGTAACCAGCAAGAGTCGTTACATAAAGCATTACGCGGTCTTGAAGTTGGCGCAACGGGCTTTAACCCAATTGTGGCACTTGATGACCCGAAAGCGCGCGAAAAAATCATTCGTGAACTACGTGAGCCAGGCGCTGAGCGTATTTGGTACATTGCCGATGCAATGCGCCATGGTATGAGCGTAGAAGAAGTATTTGAACTAACCAAAGTGGACCCTTGGTACTTAGTACAAATAGAAGACATTTTAAAAGACGAAGCTAAAATTGCTGAAGGTGGCATGGCCGGCTTAAATGCAGAGTTTTTACGTAAACTTAAACGTAAAGGCTTCGCTGACCCACGTATTGCTGAAATTGCTGGTGTATCTGAAGCCGAAATTCGCAAAAAGCGTCATCAGTTAAACATTGTACCTGTGTACAAGCGTGTTGATACGTGTGCTGCCGAATTTAGCTCAGACACGGCTTACATGTACTCAACGTACGATGAAGAGTGTGAAGCTAACCCGTCAGACAAAGACAAAATCATGGTTATTGGTGGCGGTCCTAACCGTATCGGCCAAGGTATTGAGTTTGACTATTGTTGTGTACACGCAGCCCTTGCACTACGTGAAGACGGCTATGAGACCATCATGGTTAACTGTAACCCTGAAACGGTTTCAACCGATTACGATACCTCTGACCGTCTATTCTTTGAACCAATTACACTTGAAGACGTGCTAGAAATTGTACGTGTTGAAAAACCAAAAGGTGTGATTGTACAGTACGGTGGCCAAACACCACTTAAACTAGCACGTGAACTTGAAGCGAATGGTGTGCCAGTAATTGGTACGTCACCAGATGCGATTGACCGCGCAGAAGACCGTGAGCGTTTCCAACAGTTAGTAGAGCGTCTTGATTTACTACAACCAGAAAACGCAACAGTTACATCAACTGAAGAAGCATTACTTAAATCAGTCGAAATTGGCTTCCCACTAGTTGTGCGTCCATCGTACGTACTGGGTGGCCGTGCAATGGAAATTGTTTACGATGAGCAAGACTTACGTCGTTACATGACCGAAGCAGTTCAAGCGTCAAATGAGGCGCCAGTACTACTTGATCACTTCTTAGATAACGCAATCGAAGTTGATGTTGATGCAATTTGTGATGGTGAGCAAGTAATCATTGGCGGCATTATGGAGCATATTGAGCAAGCGGGTGTACACTCGGGTGACTCAGCGTGTTCATTACCTGCACACTCTTTATCTCAAGAAGTGCAAGATGTTATGCGCAAACAAGTAACCGATATGGCACTTGAACTTGGCGTAGTGGGCTTAATGAATACACAATTTGCTGTAAAAGATGGCAAAGTGTACTTAATTGAAGTAAATCCACGTGCAGCGCGTACTGTACCGTTTGTATCAAAAGCGACCGGCATTGCACTTGCAAAAGTAGCAGCACGTTGTATGGCAGGTCAGTCTTTAGCAAGCCAAGGCATTACTAAAGAAGTCATTCCACCGTATTACAGCGTAAAAGAAGTTGTTTTACCGTTTGCTAAGTTTCAAGGTGTGGATCCTATCCGTGGGCCAGAGATGCGCTCTACAGGTGAAGTCATGGGTGTTGGCGATACTTTCGCCGAAGCGTTTGCAAAAGCACAATTAGGTGCAAGCAACACTTTACCACGCGGTGGTCGCGCGTTACTATCTGTACGTAACAGCGATAAGTCTCGTGTTGTAGAACTTGCTAAAACCATGACAGACCTTGGTTTTGAAATTGATGCAACAGGTGGCACAGCAGAGGCTTTAAAAGAGGCCGGTATTGAAGTACGCCGTGTAAACAAAGTATATGAAGGCCGCCCGCATATTCTTGATAACATCAAGAATAAAGAGTACAGCTATATCGTAAATACCACCGAAGGTCGCCAAGCGATCGAAGATTCGAAGGTGTTGCGTCGTGGTGCATTGCAAAACAAAACCAACTACACGACAACCTTGAACGCGGCATTTGCTAACTGTACTGCTAACCAAGCGGACGACCGTAGTAAAGTGACGTCAGTTCAAGAGCTTCACCAGCGATTGAACTAAGGAAATGTACCAAGGCCTTTAGGCCTTGGTGTTAAGTGAGAAAAGTATGCAATCAATTCCGATGACAGTTCGTGGCGCAGAGTTACTGCGCGCAGAGCTTAACGAATTAAAAACAGTTACCCGACCTAAAATCATAAATGATATTGCGGTAGCACGTGAACATGGTGACTTAAAAGAAAACGCTGAATACCACGCTGCGCGTGAGCAACAGGGTTTTTGTGAAGGCCGAATTCAAGAAATTGAAGCTAAGCTTTCAAATGTGCAAATTATTGACGTAACTAAAATGCCTAATACAGGTAAAGTTATTTTTGGTACAACCGTCACTATTGTAAATGTAGAGACAGATGCTGAAGTAAAATACCGTATTGTAGGTGATGACGAAGCAGATATTAAAAATAACTTAATTTCTGTTAACTCACCGATTGCGCGCGGTTTAATTGGTAAACAAACAGATGACGCTGTGACCATTAAAACGCCTAAAGGCGACGTTGAGTACGAAATCATTGACGTTGAGTATATTTAATACTTAGTGTTAAAAAAAACCACACCTTAGCAATAGGGTGTGGTTTTTTTATGTTTGAATTTTAGTATAAGTAATTCGCTTATACCTATTGTGGTATACCAATTCGCAATAATACTTAATCATTTTGCGTGGCTAAACGTGTCGTTAATTGTGTTAAAAAACTCTAATTTAGAGTAACTAAATAGCGAATTTTTTGCCTAGCTATCAATGCGTTTTTCCATACTCAAAGTAAAGCACTCAATTAAGCTGATTGGTATAAGAGACTTATAACGCCACTTACCTCAAGTTGTGACCCCCAAAGTGAACACTTATATTTGTGTGTCGATACAAACATTATTGCGGGAATACCTCTAACGTGACATAGAGGCTGTCATGCTTTACATCTACATTAGCTGGTTGCTCTATATCAAGTGCGGTTTCGGCGGTTAAAAAGTAAAACCCAGCTTTTTGTGGGGTAAAGGTAAACTCACCGCTTTCGTTTACTTTGATGATTTGTTCATTGCGGGTGTTTCTGTGGCGAGTGCCTGCTTTTATAACTTTTAACTGCGTATTTTTTGGCACCGCTTTACCGTTATACACCAGTTTAAAATGAGCAGGCTCTTGGGCAAATAAATCATTGGGATGAGTTTTACCTGTTAACTCTAAACCTTTTCCAATAGGCTGAAAAGTGTTTAAAGAAGGCTCGTTCATAGTGATAAAAGTCTCGACGCGAGCCGCGGTTGTTCTGCGCACTATATTACTGGCGCCTTCTGGGATTACCGGTTTTGGGCCAAATACTCGCCCAGGCGCGCCATTGGCCTTTTTAAATGTGGTCATGGCCACTTCTTTTTGCACTAAGCTCACGCGGTAAGTCCCTGATTGGCTAAAAGGCACGTCAGCCACAGATAAGCGCTGAAATGCTTGCCATTGTATTGAGCTGTCGGTTTCGCCATTGGGTAACAATACATTTGACTCCAATAAAGAGAACAAAGGCTTTAAATCACCAGCATCAATACCTTTATCATTATTGCCCAGCGGGCGGTCTGGGTGAAAAATATCGTTAGAAATACTCGAAATAATGGTTGCATATTGAACCTTATCGCCTGAAAACACAGTATGAGAAGGCACCATGAAACGCTCATGAGCAATACTTATGTTGCTAAATGTAAGGGCCAATAAGCTACAGCTTGCAACAAGCCCTTTGATCGAATGTGAAATTAATTTTTTCATTGTTTTACTCTATTGTGATGGTAATAGCGCCAAGTTCGGTTTGACCTTGCAGTTGATAATGCTGTGGTTGCTTGTTATCCCAGCGTATTTTTTGTTTCAAATATTCTCGGCTGCCTTCTTCGCGTACAGCTTCAAAATTAAGTGTGTATTCGCCTTGTGGCAACATTTCACTGTTAGTTAATTGGCCTTGCCAGCTAACTTGATAGCTATTTGGTTTTTTTGTAGCGCCTGACACGCCATCGTAATTTGCGCTTGCTTTACGGCCAATTTTTCGCCACCACTGGCGTAAGTCTTTAAACCACTCTTGTTGCTCATGCCAAAAAACTAAAGTATGTATACCTTCGCGCTCGGGCGTTTCCAGCCAAATAGCCACATAAGGACGGTGGTAGGGTTCGGTATTTATTTTTGGTAAGGTAAAGTCGATGGTTAAATTGATCGGCTCTGCTGTTTTAGCGTAACTCTCTGGGGCTAAAAACGAGCTTACCAATAGTGAAATGTAGAATATTCTAATAGCTTTAAAGCGCATCATAGTTCTCATTAAATAATATAAACCAGTTAACAACTTAACTGGTTTATAAGGTTGTGCTTAATACTTAATCATTTTACGAGGCTAAACGAGTTGCTAGCTGAGTTAAAAAATTCTCATTTATAACAACTAAATAGCGAATTTTTTGCCTTGCTATCAACACGTTTATCCACCCTCAAAATAGATCACTTAATTATGCGGATTGGTATTAAAACTGATAGGCAAATGTTGCTTTGATATTTCTGCCTGGTTCATAATCGAGTAGATAGAGTTCGCCAAAGCGAGGGTGGAATGAAGTTCCTGTTCGTGATGATTGGGAGGCGTAATATTCATCAAAGAGGTTATCCACACCAAACACGATATTTATTTGTGGTTGGCTTTGTGGTTGCCAATTTAGCGAGATATTATGTACTGTAAATCCGTCTTTCTCGTTATTAAGTGTCGCGCCGTCAAGGTCTACGCCGGCATCAACATCATCTACATTCATTAACTCCCAGTGTAGGGTTAAATCGACAGCAGAGAATACATAATCGGCACTGACTGTTAAGGTATCACCTTGTTGGCGGTCTAGTCTTGCACCGTTTAAGGCATCGTATTGATCAAAAGCATCAAGTTCACTCTCGGCTGACGAGTAAGTTATTTGACTATTAAAACCGTTTAATTTGTAGCCTAGGTATGCTTCAAAGCCATCAATTTCCATGTTGCCAATATTATCTTTGAGTGAGCCGCTTGCATAATCATAAATGTAATCGTTGATTGACGTTTTAAATAATGTCGCCCCTAAAGAGAGCTGATCATCACCTTTAATAGGTGTTTGATACGCAAATGAGAACTCGGTGTTGGTACCTGTTTCGGCTTTAATATCAGGGTTAGCTTCATCGTATAAGCCTGCACCAATAAATACCTCAGCAATTTCTGGTGCCTTAAAAATTTGTGTAGAACTTAATTTAAAGATTAATTGCTCTGTGGGTGAGTACTCGGCAGCTAAAGCAAATGATGTTTCGTTAAATGTATTATCAACTAAGGTTGAGTCAATGTCGTAATGTTCATAACGGGCGCCTGGAATGATGGCAAAACTTGGACTAATTGCTATTTTATCTTGAATAAATAGTGCTGTTGTTGTTGCTTCTTCTGCAGATACAGCATCATCGAGCGTTGTGTAATCAGCATGGTAGTGTGTTTCATGCTTAACTATATCTAGACCGTAAGTAATATCATGCTCAATGCTGTTAGAAATTAACGTGTTGGCTAAAATATTCACCCCTGTGTTTTTGGCTTCACCGGTGATTATACCGGCTGAGCTTGCAAAGCTTTCGTTTTCGGCCCAGCCTAACTCATCACGCCATAATTCGCTGGTATTTGAAAATACCGAGGCTTTAAGCATCGAATAATCTGACCAATGAAGTGTGTAGTTTAGCGTTAATGTGTCGCGTGTAAACTCTGTAGGCCACAATAGTGGAATCGCTAAGGAGTTAGTTATAGCTAAATCGGTGGCTAAGCCCATATCAGGTCGGTAGCTGTAATCACCTTCATCTTTATAGCTTTCATAACTAAAAGCGAGGCGTTGATTGTTGTTTATATCCCAGCCTAGCTTAATTAATGCATCGGTAGTTGTCCCTTCTAAGCCTTTTACTTCACCATCAGTGCCGTCAATTTCAATACCACTGGCATCTTTGATTTGATTGCCACCAACATCATAATTCTTGCGATCTACGTAATTATAATAGGCTAAAAAGTCAACGTTATCGGCAAGTAAACCATAACCTGTTAATGAGTAGTTTGTGCCCGAGTTATCACCGGCACTCACATGAACACGTCCACCTACTTTTTCATTTGCATTAAGCAGTTCTTGAGCTTGTTTAGTTTCAAACTTGACTGCACCCCCTAAGCCGCCATTGACGACCGAGTTAGTACCAATTTCGATATCTACTGATTTTAAAATGTCGGCATGAATTTGTAGGTTACCCATATGGTGATACATATACGTATTTTGTGCTGCGCCATCGATGCTTATTTTTAAATCTTTATCATCCATACTACGAATAGTAATTCGTTGATTCAGAGAGTGTGCTCCGCCTACATCTACCCCAGGAATGGTTCGTAATAGGTCAGAAATATGATCCGCTTGTTTATTACCTATATCACCTTCATTAAGGTAAAGTGATGAAGTATTAACGGCTGTACTCCACACAGAAACACGTTCTATTTCATTATCAGCAGTATTGTTTTGCGCTTCATTTGCGTTTGCAGATATAACTGTTGCACTGAGTGCAGAGGCAACAGCGCCAGAAATAATGCGTTTAGAAAAACTAAAAGGGGCCATGCTTATCCTTAATTATTTTAAATAGTAGAATTATTGCAAATAAGAATTGTTCGCACTATTTTACATGTGTGGTAGTATTTTATTTGGAAAATAATTAAGTAAAATCGCCAATTAATTTTGATTAATCGCCATTAATAACGTGAAAGTGAAATAGCTATGAAATTAGCATCAAACTTAAACAAAGATAACCTTCATTCGGCACTTGTTTTGCAAGGCTACGATAATCATGTTTTACAACATAATGCTAATCACAAGCCATTATTTGTAGGCGACTTAACGTTTGAAAGTGTAGCGCAAGGTATCACTATGCACTGTTGTGATGGCGAAGAAAAACAAGCAGCTAGCAGTACGGTTGCCATTGATGCCGGTGTAAGTGTTAATATTTTATTTAGGGGGACGTTGTGTTTTAGTTTAGGTAAAAATACTTATCAGCTTATGGCAAAAACACAAAAGCCGTTGTTATTTATTAATACAATTTCTGGCAAAGAGATGTTCACCCGCCATTTAAACGAAAATCAAAAAGTAAAAAAAATAAATGTATCAATTAATAAGCAGTGGCTTTACTCACGGTGTAAAACAGCCGCCGATAGAATAAAAATAGACAGTATTTTCGCTCATCCAAGTCGTGTTTTTACGTTTGATTGCGTGGAAGAACTAACAAACATTGCAAATCAATTGTTTACATTAAAGTCTAGCCTTATGTTTGAAGATCAACTCAAGGCAGAGCAACTATCAATCCAACTAATATATAAGAGTTTAATTTTACTGCTCACTAAGCCTAGCCAAGCAAAGTCGGTACCAATAACTAATCTTCACAGACAATCTTTAAAAGCCCATCACAAATGTAAAATAGACAAAGCATTTGAAGATTTTGCGTTAACGCATGGTTGTTTAAGCCAAATTGCAGATTATCTAGGGGTTAGTGTTAGCACGTTACAACGGCAAGTTAAAAACAAGTATCAAGTCACGGCAATAGAGTACTTAAGAAATAAACGCTTAGATAAAGCGAAAAGTTGGCTTGTTTTAGATGGTAAATCGATAGGTGAAGTCTCTTTTTTGCTGGGCTATAGCCACGTTTCTACATTCACTACCGCATTTAAAAAGCGTTTTGGGGTCACGCCTAACAATTTCAGAAAAGCCCATAGCTAAGTAACTTCAATCATTTAAATACTCTCTGGGGGCGTGTTTAATATTGCGGATTAAAATTTGTTCAATCTATGGGCGATTAAATCCCAGCGCGATGTTTGTAACCGAGTGGGCTCAATTGCTGCTCTTGCGATACTCTAATTACTTACATCCATCTAGGCTGCAAAGAGTTTATCGCCCCTAGGCTATATCAAATTTACCTCTTGCATTCATATTGCATAAAGAGTAAACGTGTTGATATGGGTACACATCTACAATACGTGTAGAAGGGGAAACTTTTCACGCACTGGAATTACTTTATCAAAAGGAACACTCATGGCTAATATACTTTATCCAGCGCCTTTAAAAGTAGGCTCTAAAATTGCTATTTGCTCGCTTTCGTCGGGCTTAAAAGAAAAATACCATGCACGATTAGATAGAGTGATAGAGGGTTTAAAACACCGTGGTTACGAAGTAGTAGAAGGGGAGTTTTTACGCCAAAATAAACCCCGCGATGAATTAGATGCAAAAGCCCATGCCAAGCAATTAATGGGCTTTTTACTAGACGATGAGGTTGCCGCCATTATGCCGCCAATGGGCGGCGAGCTGGCGATGGAAATTTTGCCACTACTGGATTTTAACGCCATAAAAGAGGCCAAACCGAAATGGCTGGTGGGCTTTTCTGATGTGAGCACAATAGCCTGTGCTCTTACGGCTAAGTGCCAATGGGCAACACTTCATAGTGCCAACTTAATGCAGCTTCACCCAGATGAAACAAACCCCTACAGCTTACAAATTTTTGAAACCATTACCTACGAGGCGGGAAGTAAATTTGAGCAAGGACCCTCTGCTTATTATCAAAAAAATAAACCCAATTACGCACAAAACCCCGATGAGCTGCTAGCGCCAAGCGAGCCTACCCAGTGGCAGTGCCTCAATTACACCGATGAGCGCACAATCGAGATGTCTGGGCGCTTATTTGGCGGCTGCCTTGATACCGTAGGGTTATTGCTAGATTCGCCATTTTTAGCATTGCATGACTTTAAAAAACACAGTGCAAACGAAGGCCTTATTTTATATCTAGAAAATTCAGAGCTTACTCCTACCACCGTGGCACGATTTTTACTGTCGCTCAAACTTGCCGGTGTATTTGATGATATTAACGGCCTTATTTTAGGGCGCAGTGAAATAACGCAAAGTCATCATGATGCATTTGATTACCGTCATGCGCTAGATGTGGCATTGGGTGGGTGCTTGTTCCCAGTAATAATAGATGCTGATATTGGCCATGTGCAGCCAAATTTAAACTTAGTTAATGGCGCAAAGTGCTCACTAACGGCCGATATAAATCAAGGTAAAGTACTCAATGCTTCACTAAACACTGAGCTTATTTAACGTTTATTTTTGAATTACATATTAATACACGCGTATAATACGCAGGCCGTGAACAGATAAGTTCACGGTACATTCTCAGGGCGGGGTGAAATTCCCCACCGGCGGTATGTTTTACTCATTACTTTTTAGACTAAAACGAGCCCGCGAGCGCTTTATTTAATTTTTACAATATTGAAAAAGTTAAATGAAGGTCAAGCAGATCTGGTGAGATGCCAGAGCCGACGGTTATAGTCCGGATGAAAGAGAATATAGCTTGTAGCGTATGCAAACACGTGGCCTGTGGCTGCGTGTTTAATACCAATTCGCAATAATACTTAATCATTTTGAGGGGCTAAACGTGTCGCTATCAGCGTTAAAAAACTCTCATTTACGACTGCATGGATGCAGAAGGTAGAGCAATGCAGGATCAATTGCCGAGAGCAACTAAATAGCGAATTTTTTGCCTAGCTATTAACACGTTTTCCAGCCTCAAAATAAATCACTTAATTAAGCGGATTGGTATAAGCTGTTTAGTGGCAAAAAGTGCGCAATTTAGTTTGTGTGTTTTGCCATGTCTTTCAGTGTCCTGAATCTATTTATTTTTATGTGGAATATAATAATGATTCAGTCTTTACTTACTCAATTTGGCGAAAGCCACACCCGTGTAGAAAATGCCATTGCCGCACTGCAGCAAGGCCAAGGCGTGCTTGTTGTTGATGACGAAAACCGCGAAAACGAAGGCGACTTTGTATTTTCTGCCGAGCACTTAACCACTCAACAAATGGCCGAAATGATCCGCGAAGGCAGCGGTATTGTGTGCCTGTGTATGGGCGATGAGCGTATTAAACAGCTCGACCTACCGCAAATGGTAACTAACAATACCAGTCAAAATAACACAGCCTATACAGTAACCATTGAAGCTAAACACGGTGTGACAACCGGTGTATCGGCAGCCGATCGAGTAACAACGATTAAAGCCGCCACCGCCGATAACGCTAAACCGAGTGATTTATCGCGCCCAGGCCATGTATTTGGCTTAAAAGCACAAACAGGTGGCGTTTTAGTTCGCCGCGGCCACACCGAGGCATCTGTAGATTTAATGCAGCTGGCTGGTTTAAAACCGTTTGGCGTTATTTGCGAACTCACTAACCCTGATGGCACCATGGCGCGTTTACCACAGGTAAGTGATTATGCTAATAAACACAGCATGACCGTGGTATCGATTGAAGACTTAGTGCAGTACATACAAATGCAAGAACTCAAGGTCAGTTAAGGTTTATTAAGCATGACCTAAGTAAAACCCAGCTTTATTGCTGGGTTTTTGTTTTTCAATAAGTAATTAATTGCTCGTTTTTATTTGAAAATATTTCTCGGCTAAGCGGCTTTTTCAAAAATTCTCAGCCTGTAAACTTTGCCTAAATAGTCAGTGCAGCCGCACACAGTTTATTATTTAGGTGAAACTATGAAAATTAACACGCTTTTATTAGCAGCTGCTTTAACAAGCACTAGCGTATGGGCAACGCAAAGTAAACTTGCACAGCAAATAACGCCTGCACCCCAAATGGGCATAATGGATAGTTATAATCAGCACATTACCAACGCCCCTTTTTTACTTAATCTCGACAGCCACCCTAAAGAACAAATGGGCCCATATTTAACGCGGCAATATTTTCATGGTACGCAATCTACGTTTGTAAAATGGGTGGCTAAAAAGGGCGGAAAAGTACCCTTGCATAAGCATCCAAATGAGCAAGTAACGTGGATTATCTCTGGCGAGGCTAAGGTATTTTCTGACGGTAAACAATACCTTATGGAAGCAGGCGACATGATGGTGATACCGGCCAATGTACCGCACGAATTTCACTTTACCCAAGATACCGTTGATATCGACTTTTTTGCCCCAGCTCGCCAAGACTGGATAGACGGCACTGCAAATTATATTAAACAAAAGTAAGGTAAATTATGTTTTTAAGTAAATCTAAATTAGGCTTAACCGCTATTGTTTTATTAATAAGTGCTGTCGCGGTTGCAAATGAAACAGTACCTGCTGAGGTTTACGCGCAAACAGATGGCGCAGTAGGCGGTATTACGTATACACAAAACAAGCGCTTTATTTTTAGTTATCACCCCTTTTATAACCCAAAAGTAAAAGTGGGGGAGCTTTTAAAAAATGGCGATGTAGTCCCATTTCCTAATGCGCAGATGCAAAACCCTTATAAAAGTGATGGCAGCTTAAAAAATCCCGCTAACTATTTAAATTGGGTATTAGGAGTTAGGGCTGATGATAGAGGGAATGTGTGGATACTCGACTCAGGCCAGGCACAGCCGCGTATTACACCAAAGCTGATAGCATGGGATGCGCTAAACAATAAGCTCAATAAAATTATTTATTTGCCAAGCCCTATATCGGTTACTCAATCTCAACTTAACGATTTAGCTATATCAAGCAAATACAATACATTAGTGATTGCCGATGAAGGTATTGCGGATGGCGGTAACGGCAAGCAAGCCGCCCTTATTATCGTTAATACTCAAACAGGTAAGAGCCGGCGAGTATTGCAAGGCCACGAAAGCGCTTTGCCCGATTACGCAATGCCAATCATCATTGATGAAGGTACAAGTGAAGAAAAGCAACTTAATGCCTTTATTGGTGCCGATGGCATTGTGCTTGATAACGCACAGCAATGGCTTTACTTTGCACCGCTTAATAAAAAATATGTTTACCGTATTAAAATGGCCGATATTGCTAACGAACAATTAACCGATAAACAACTAGGCGAACGTGTAGAGCAATACGCACAAAAACCAGTAAACGGTGGTTTAAGTATTGATGCCGATGACAACTTGTATTTAACCATAGTAGGTGAGCGTACCGTGGGCGTTATTGATGCCTCAACACGTACGTACCGTGATTACACGTACGATGAAAACATGATTTGGCCAGATGGTGTAAGCATTGGACCAGAGGGTTACATGTACACAGGCGCTGCGCAATTGCCGCTTTCGGCAAAGCTTAATAACGGCAATGCTGAAAATAAAGCACCTTATTATATATTTAGATTTAAACCTTTAGCTGAGGGCGTAATAGGGCGCTAACTATAATGTGTAAATTAAGCACGCCTTTATGGCGTGTTTTTTATTTTATTTATTTTTTAAAGCGTGATTATCAATTTTTACAAGATAAAGTTTCAACCTAAATGCGGTTTTTCTGCGCTGATTATTTGGGTATCTTACGGGCATAGGAATTTAATCCGCTTTAGGTCTTAATTAATCATGAAATTATACACCTACTCTCATTGTCCTTTTTGTGCGCGTGTTAAAAATGTAGCAGGTAAAACGTCATTAAGTTTGCTTGATAGCGCAATTTATTACTCTATTTTACGCGGCTTATATTGCGAGCCAAACATTACTTGGCCAGAGCAATTAAACCAGTGGATGCATAATCAGGCACTTGAGTCAGGTGTGCCATTAGTTAAGTAAACATCAGTTTTTACAACCAATGCGACTCCCTTCGTATTGTTTTTTAGGCCAGTGATCCCGTCACTGGTCTTTTTTTATTTAATCTTGTTACGTATTTACTCCCCATGTTATTCGTGGAATTATTAAGCAACTAAAGCGTATTTTATACATGCTTGTGTAAACAAATTTAGCTCAGGAGAAATTATGTGGGATGAACGCTATAACACTCAGCAATACGCTTATGGCAAACAGCCAAACGATTTTTTAGCCGATCACTATAAGCAATTACCTAAAGGAAATATTATAAGCTTAGCCGAAGGCGAGGGGCGAAATGCGGTATTTTTAGCAAAAATGGGTTATCGCGTTACCGCTGTTGATGGTTCAAAAGTAGGGCTTGAAAAAGCGGCAAAGCTTGCCAAAGAGCACAACGTAAACATTGAGCTTATACATGCCGATTTAGCTAAGTTTGATTTTGGGAAAGAGAAATGGGATGCGGTAGTGTCTATTTATTGCCCTTTACCGAGCGCGGTACGCTCAGCAGTATATAAGCGCGCTGTTAAAGGTTTAAAGCCAGGTGGGGTGTTTTTACTTGAGGCCTATACGCCTGAGCAAGTAAATTATAATACTGGAGGCGGCCCAAGTGTCGATACTAAAACCTCAAAAAGCGATTTACAAGATGACTTAATCGAGCTTAGCTTTTTGCATTTAGAAGAATTAAAGCGAGAAGTGCTGGAGGGTACATATCACACAGGTTTAGCATCGGTACTGCAAGCTATTGCTAAAAAATAAAATGAATATAAAAGCTTAGCACTCTTTAGCGCTAAGCTTTTTTAATGGGTTTTATAAAACCTGAATAACTTGCTCTTTTGCTAAGCGAGATTTAGGTAACTTAGCGTTATAATCTTCAGTATCATCATGGTAGCCAAGTACTAACGCTACATCACAAATATAGCCATCCAGCTCGTGTTCAAACACTTCACCAATAAGCTGTGCATCTACACCCTCCATTGGCGTTGAATCAATACCTAAACGGGCTGCAGCGTGCATAGTGTTACCCAGGGCAATGTAAGTTTGCGCTTTGGTCCACATTGCATTGTTACCTTGCTCATCGGTATTCATATCAACAAAGGCAAACGCGCCAAATGCTTGTTCGCGGTTTTCACTTTGTGTACGGCCATTTTTAATATCTGCATCAATTACTTGTGCGTAGTCATCACGTTTATATTTAGGGTTGTAAGCAAATAAAATAACGTGCGATGCAGTTTTAATATGCGGCTGGTTAAATTGAAATTTATTAGCAAACGTAGAGTGCATACGCTCTTTAGCTTCGTCAGATTCAATAACAATAAATTTCCACGGCTGCGAGTTAATAGAGGATGGAGAAAGACGCATAGCTTCGTAAATTACATCTAAGTCATCTTGAGGAATACGCTGGGTTGTGTAGCGTTTAGTTGTATAACGTTTTTCTAAATCATTAATAATTGGATGGGTCATGGTTATCTCCGTTAAGTGGCTAACTAAGCCGAATGTTGTTTATATTGAGCCTTTTTTAAAAAAACAAAGCACAAATTACTATCTAATTGGATTGTTATTAAGCCAATTACGCGTTACGTCATCGAGGGGTTGTAAGTTTTTGCATACTTTATAGTCAAGCTCGGCAATGATCTCATTTGAAAAGCGTAATTTATCAAGGGTGTTTAACTGTGCTTGGTTAAACAGCGCTTGTTTATCTTCTCGTAGGAGTAAAACAGCTCTATCAACAACGCCTAGTAACCCTTGTGGTTCTTTAAGCTCACGTATTGTGTGCTTGTAATGCAAAAATTGTGGCTTCCATAACGGCACTATGCACCAGGTTTGGGTGGCAACGGCGTTTTCAAACGCGCTAAAACAGTCATGCTCTGTGCCGGTTAAAAACTCATATCCCGCGCTCGTCAGCCCATATTCTTTCATCATATTAATAGAAAAACGGGTAATACCAGCACCGGCATTAATGCCCTGAATCGTTTTTTGCATTTTTGTAAGCACATCTGGCTTTAGCAAATCACTAATTTCGTTTACTGCACTTTGCGGTACGTAATCTGGTACGCCCCAGTGTGCATAAGGCTCATAATGTAAGCCAAGCTCAACGAGTGGCATAACTTGCTCTACATCGGCTTTGTAAATACCGTGGCTTGAAGGAAGCCACGCTGAGGCAAGTAAATCTACATCGCCCGATTTAAGGTTTTTAAAGTTATCTTGATGCGGCGCATAAACACGCTCAACGTTAAAGCCCATATCAGTTAAAACATGGCTCACTAAAGAGGCCGTAACATGATGAAACGATAAATCGGTTACGCCCATTTTTAAAATTGGTTTACGCATAGGGTCTGCCTTATTTGAATACCAGTAATTAAGTTGAACTAGAGCACATATGTTTAAAATATTTCGCTGGTAAAAACTTTTAACGAGCCAGTACAAAAACTGGCTCGCTAGTCACTCTTTTACTGATTAAAGCGAAAACGCGTTAATACATAAGGTGGTTTTGCATCACCAAAGCCTTGGCTAAATGCAGGGTGCTGGTGGAGCTGATCTTGTGTCACATAAATCCAACCATTGCTCACTGCTAGGCTATCAGGCCATGATAATCGTTTGTCTTGAACAATTATTTCGTAGTGGCCTTTAGTGGTTAAGCCAATGGCATTGTTTTCAAGGTCGGTTACTAAAATACCGCCACCTGGGGCGTAGGTCATGCCATCGCTTGGGTTTTTAGGGCCAAACACTTCAATGCTTTTTGCTTTTTTAGCATCTGAATACGTGCTATTAGCGAGGGTTTTTGCCGGAATACGGTAAACGTGTGTGCCTGTAAATGCGCCAAAGTATACCCACTCGTTTTTATCGTCAATGGTAATTGGGTTTAAACCAAAACGCAGGTTTGTTGTTTCACCTTCTGCTGATTTAGACGCAACGGGAGAGGCTTCAATAACAATGTCTCGTTCCTCTGGCATTAGCTTAGCATTGCCCTCAAGTACGCGCATTGATTCGCCAGTTTTTAAATCAACAACAATAAACGCAGGCTTGGTTGCACCTATAAAGTTACCGAATGACATATCGGCAATGTAAATTTTGTCGTTACGCTCATCAATTACAAAGTCTTGTAAAAATGAGTTAGCAAGTACGGCGTCTTTATTTAATTCAATAGTATTAACTAAGGTATTAGCAACGCTGTCCCAGGCAATGAGTTTTGGGGCTACTTGTTCGCTGCCCATGTCTAAAATCCACACCACACCTTTGCTGTCACTATGCACGCCAATTACGGCTGCAAGGCCTACTTTGCCAAGCTCGGGGCCGTCTGCCCAATCGACGGTAGGGAAAGGTTGTTGAGCACCGTTTGCCATAATTTCAACTACGCGCGTTTTTGGTGCATCAAGCGGGTGCATGCTTACAATCATTCGTCCTGCAGGTGTTATAGTTATACCAGCGCCGCGATATTTATTAAACGTAGTCACTGTTTCAAGGGGGCCAACCTCTGCTGCATAGGCGCTTGAAAAAGCACTTACGGCTAATGACACGGTTGCTATTGCTAAGGTGGTTTTTAATCGTTTCATACTGTGATACCCGTTATGCTAAAAAATAAAGTAAAGCGATTTAAATAGCCTGAATGACTTCGCTGTGTTGAGGTGAATAATAGGTGAGAGTTTTCGTGCAATAAACAGGGTAATGATTGAATCTTTATCAAAAAACATTGGTTAATTGGTGGGCGAGCGCTTGCTTTAAATAAATTTGCTTTAAAAACATACTGCTAATGCCCATAAGCTGGGGTTACTAATACACATATAGTTAAAAGCGTTTAATAAACGAAGTGGTTTTAAGCCCCGTTGAGAGCAAGCAAGCTAATAGAGCGTTACTAAAGATTGTCCTAATTTAATAAATAGTGGCTAGTGACTAGCTGATGGGTACAGTGTAATATTTGCCTTTATATTGATAAACCGCGCAATAGCTAAGCATTGTCAAATATAAATAGACAATAAATCACTTTTTGGTTGCTCAATACACTGTAAGCAAACCTAAAGCGCTTAATTTTGCCAAAAATAATAATTAAATTATTAAGTTGATAATGGATTAATACACAATGCTTTTAGAAGACTTACAGGTAATTTTAAAAGTGGCAGAGTTTAAAAGTATTACTGCTGCAGCATCAAATTTAGATATGCGCACCGCCACAGCAAGTGCTGCTGTAAAAAGGGTAGAGCAGGCTTTAGGTTTTGAATTATTTATACGCACCACTCGTCATTTAAGGCTTTCTGCAGCCGGCGAGCGCTACATTCCGCAATGCCAGCAAGCATTGGCAATGCTTGAACAAGCCAAAAATACACTTAAAAGCGATGACGATATAATTGATGGCGAGCTGCGTATTGCGCTTTCTTCTGATTTAGGGCGCAACATTGTGATCCCATGGCTTGACGAGTTCATGCAAACTCACACTCAGTTAAGCCTTCGCGCCAATATTAGCGACAGTAATATCGACTTTTATCGTGACTCGGTCGACATTGCACTGCGTTATGGTAAACCTAACGATGCCAGCATGTACGGTTTTAAAATTTGCGACGTACCGCGTATTTTATGCGCAGCACAAAGCTACCTTGATATACACGGCGCACCTGCTCATCCACATGATTTAACTGAACATAAAGGGCTGTTTTATCAACTGCAAGATATAATTAAAGATGTATGGGTATTTAGCGATGCCAGGGAAGAGTTTAAAGTAAAATTGCACGGAGGCCACGCAACTAACGATGGCGATTTAGTAAGGCGCTGGTGTGTATCGGGCAAAGGGCTTGCAGTTAAATCCTGCTTAGATATGTCTAACGACTTACTTGCCGGTAATGTTGTAAACGTTATGGCAAATTTTAAACCTACACCTACAGAGCTTTGGCTAGTATGCCCAAGCAGGCAGTCAATCACTCCAGCCGTGCGCTTACTTCGCGATGCATTTAGAGAAAAAAGCGCAGGTATTTTAAAAGCCCTTATTGCAAAAGGGATTATTGATAAAACCGTGCTTGACTAATTAAGGACTAATAATGCAAGTTGATGATATTAGAGTGTTTGTGCCATGTAAAAATTATCAGCAATCGTGTGACTTTTATCAGGCGCTGGGCTTTAATGTTCAGCGGGCGTCAGCTGATTTAAGTATTGCAACATCAGGTGAATGCTGCATCTTTTTACAGCGTTACTACAACCAAGAATTTGCTGAAAATTTAATGCTGCAAGTGTGTGTATTAAATATTCACGAAGCCTTTAACATTATTTGCAAATTAACTCACTTTGATATTCGCTTTGAAGGGATAAAACAAGAGCCGTGGGGGAAAGTGGTTTATTTGTGGGGACCTTCGGGCGAGCTTTTACATATTACAGAGCTTAATTAGCCAAAGCTTAGTTAATCAGAGCTTAGGTCAATTAACTTAAATAACGCCACCCATTTTAAGCTGGTGGCATTATATTCTGATTAACTTAGCTTTTCATTCAAAAACGCTAAGGTACGCTGCCAAGCAAGTTCTGCTTTTTGCTCATCATAACGCCCAGTAGAGTCGTTATGAAAACCATGGTTTGCACCTTCGTACATGTGCATAGTGTACTCAACATTATTAGCTTTTAAGCTTTTTTCATAATCAGGCCATGTAGCGTTAACGCGTTTATCAAGCTCACCTAATTGAATCATTAAAGGCGCTTTTATATTTTTGTGCAGTGACTCACTGGCAGGGGTGCCATAAAAGGGTACGCCCGCGCTGAGTAATTCACTCTCAACCGCCGCTAAGTAATTAACAATATAACCACCAAAACAAAAACCTACAGCCCCTAGCTTGCCGTTGCTATTTGAATGATTTTTTAAAAAGTGGGCAGCGGCTACAAAGTCGTTTTGAATTTTAGCTCTGTCCATGGTTTTTTGCATGGCGCGGCCTTCATCGTCATTGCCTGGGTAGCCACCAAGCGGATAGAGTGCGTCGGGTGCAAAGGCAATAAAGCCTTTTTTGGCTAAGCGCCTTGCTACATCTTTAATATATGGGTTTAAACCACGGTTTTCGTGAATAACTAATACAACCGGCAGTTTACCTTCAATTTTGCTAGGCACTGCTAAGTAACCTTTGCCTTTACCATGCCCGTTTGGCGAATCAAATTCTTCGTAGGTGGCTTTAATATCGTCATCATTAAACGATACTTGCTCTGCAAACGCATAATTGGGTAATAGGGCACTGGTTAGTACGCTTATTGAAAAACCAAGTGCAGCTAACCCGCCTAGTTTTTTCATAAATGTACGTCTGTCCATTAAGCCGTGGGCGTATTCATCGTACCAATCAAAGGCTTCTTGCGGGATATGATCTGATTGCGGGGTATTCATGGCTGCTCCTTCCATTATTATTAGTTATGTATTGTTATTTATTACCATAACGTATTAGGAGTAAAAAACGAGCAGTTTATCTCTTTATATATAAAATTAGCTATTGAGTGAGTTTTAGCTTACCTGTCTGATAACCCTTCATCTACGCCTATTAAAAAGTCGAGCCCCACAAACGCGAACGATATAGCAATGGCGCCTAATAGCATTAAGTTACGGTTATTCTTTTTGTAGCCAATTGTAGTTAACACGGCAAAAGCAATAAATAGAATAATTTGTATGAGTGGCATAGTTACATCCTTTTATGTATTGGAGTCAATTTAAGGGCCTAACTTACCAGCTGAAAATAATTTAAACAATTGATTTAAAGTAAAAAGCTCGGAAAACTCCGAGCTTTTTAAGTAAGTTATCTAATTGGCTTGTTACGCCATAGCGTCGTTGGCTACAGGGTATTTAGGGTCTTCAACAATGTTAACCTCAACTAAATCACCGGCTTTTTGTAATAACTGGGCAGACTCAGGGCTTAAGTGACGTAAATACAACGTTTTACCTAATGCTTTATAACGTACGCTTAAACCATGTATAGCTTCAATACCTGATTGGTCACACACTCTGGCATTGGCAAAATCAATACACACTTTTTGTGGGTCGTTATGTGGGTTAAACCCTTCTTTAAACGAGGTTATAGAGCCAAAGAATAAGTTGCCTGCTACTTGGTAAGTTTTTTGCGTTTGAGACTCATCGCTGCATTGAATACGAATTTCTTTTGCAGAATTCCACGCATAAACTAAGGCTGAAATAACAATACCTATACCTACGGCTACGGCTAAATCGAGCAATACGGTAACGGTTGATACAACAATAATGATAAATATTTCAGACTTTGGAACGCGGCCAAATAAGCGCAAAGATGACCACTCAAACGTAGCAATAACCACCATAAACATAACGCCAATTAATGATGCTACCGGGATCATTTCAATTAAGCTTGGGAAAAACAAAATAAATACCAGCATAAATAAAGCGGTAGCAATGCCAGCAGCACGGCCTCGGCCGCCTGAATTTAAACACACCATACTTTGGCCAATCATGGCGCAGCCGCACATGCCACCAAATAAACCGCTTAAAATATTGCCCGAACCTTGTGCCACAGACTCGCGATTACCTTGCCCGCGGGTTTGTGTTATTTCATCAATAAGCGAAAGGGTCATAAGCGTTTCAATTAGCCCAACCGATGACAAAATAAGTGCAAGCATTAACACGGTAATTAGCGCATCGAGCGAGTCGCTATTGGTTAAATCCCAGCTAATTTGCGGAAAGTGAAAACTTGGTAATGCACCTTTTAAACTGCCATCAAGCGGATCGGCAGTCTCTTTTAATCCTTCTGCTACTTTTTGCGCTTCGTTAGCTTGCCATTTAGCCATAATTTGTGCATCAGTTGGGCGCTCTAATGCTATATTTTGCGCAGCTTCGCTGTATTGCCCATGAGAAATTTGATTTTTTACCGCAGCAAAGTTTTCAGTAATGATTTCTTTTTCAATCATTGAAGTACGCTGCGTGTACACAACGTCGCTAACAAGTTTTGACTCAAGCGGGGTAAATGTAACCAGCGCCGTACATACGGCAATAGCGGCAAGGGGCGCAGGAATTGCTTTGGTATAGCGTGGTAAAAAATACACAATGGCCATGGTTAACGCTATTAACCCCATCATGGTAAGCATGGCTGGGCTGCTTAGCTGCATCCAATCGCCCGCGTAGGTAAACATATCGTGTTGCTTATCGTATACAACACGAACGTTTTCTTTAAATTGGCCAAATTGCGCCATACCAATTACTATGGCTAAGCCGTTTACAAAGCCAAGCATTACGGGGTGAGGTAGTAGCCTTATAAACTTGCCCATTTTAAAAGCGCCAAACACAACTTGCAGCACACCGGTTAATACCACGGCCGCCAACAAGTATTCCAGCCCAAACATAATAATAAAGGCGGTAGTGACTACAGCCATGGAGCCCGCCGCACCCGAGATCATACCAGGGCGGCCGCCAAACACGGCGGTAATAAAGCCAACAAAAAACGAGCCATAAAGACCCATCATGGGGTCAATTCCCGCTACAAAGGTAAACGCAACGGCTTCGGGAATGAGCGTAAGCACAGCGGTTAAGCCGGCTAATACATCATTTTTTAAATTAGCGCTGCGTTTGCTTATTAAATCAAACATAGGGTTCCTTAACGTGCATAAATAAACTACATGCCATAGCGCTTTTAGCGAATAGCAGTATGTTTTGGTGTTTTAAATTTACGTGTATAGGGCGTGTTGATCTTTGCGGATTGAAATTTGTTCAATCTAGGTGCGATCAAATCGCGGCGCGAGGTTTGTAACCTAGTGGGCTCGATAACTGCTCCTGCGTTATTCTAATGACTTACATCCATGTAAGAATAAGTAAAAACCGAGCAAAGCTTCCGCGTCCTGCTCACGCCCCTTACCTACATCCATGTAGGCAACAAAGAGTTTATCGCCCCTAGGCAGAACCCAAAGGGCAGCGTATGTTTGGCATTTATGCTACGTTATCGCCTATTTATGGGGAGTAACCACACTTCATAGGCTCTGCCTTGCCTAAAAACCAAACATACTGCTGCAAATTCAAACGCCAAAGGTCAACACGCCCTCGTTATTAGAGCTAAGTGGAGGGCACTTAACAGTTAAGCGGCTCAAAACCATTGCGGTGTGAGCTTAATGCTAAACAATAAAATTCTAATGCGTTAGCGATGCTTTAAATTGAGGGCGCATAATACGCTGATATTATTAAAATAATTACCTATAATTTATTTGAAACACTTTATAAAAACTATTAATAATGCAGGGCAAATAAAAAGCTCGGCGTATTAGGCCGAGCTTTAATGGTTGGGAGAGAAACTTTAATTATTTGTAGGTGTTGGTTGAGCAGTTATAGGTTGCGATTTACCAAATAGCTTACGGGTTAGGCGCTTAGCGTCTTCTAGTGCTACGTACTGGCAAGGTATAAGTATTAAGGTAATTACCGTGGCAAAAAGCACACCAAAGGCCAGCGATACCGCCATAGGAATAACTATTTTAGCTTGTAAGCTGGTTTCCATAATAATTGGCATTACACCAATAAAGGTAGTAATTGAAGTAAGCAATATAGCTCTAAAGCGCTTTGCACCGGCTTGCATAACAGCCTGTTTAATAGCCATACCTTCTGCGCGTGCTTTATTTACAAAATCAACCATTACGAGGGAGTCGTTTACTACAATGCCCGCTACTGCAATAATGCCAAACATAGACAGCCCGCTCATGGTCATGCCTAATATTACGTGACCAAACATTGCACCTACTACACCAAATGGAATAACCGACATAATAATAAGCGGCTGCGAGTAAGAGCGAAGCGGTATAGCTAATAACGCAAATATAATCATCAGCGATATAGCAAAGTCGCGTAACTGCTCATCGGCGCTGTCCATTTCTTCTTGTACGCGCCCAGCCACATTACTTTTAACGCCTGGGTAGCTTTTAAGCAGCGAAGGTAAATAGGTATCGCGAATTTCTTGTGCAATAGCAAATGGTTCAACTTGGTCAGTATTTACCGCTGCCCACACATTAACGGTACGGTTTGAGTTTTCACGGCGTATACGGTTTACACCATCAACAAGCTTAACTTCGGCTACTTCGCTTAACGGCACTTCTGCGCCGGTTGGCGTAATAATACGCGCATTTTGAATGTTGCTAATTGAGTTACGCTCGCTTTCTGGGTAACGTATCATTACTTTAATTTCTTCGCCTTCGCGTAAAATACGCTGTGCTTCTAATCCGTAGTAACTAAAGCTTACTTGCGATGCAACGTCGGCAAGTGTAAGTCCCATGCTGTAGGCTAGTGGTTTTAAATCTAGCTGTACTTCGTCGGTGGCACTTTGCAGTGAGTCGTTTACATCGCCTACACCTTCCATGCTTTGTAGTTTAGCTTTTAATTTACCGGCTACTTCTTTTAACTCATCGGCATTTTTGCCTTGCAGTCTAAAACTTACGTCGCCGTCATCACGTCCGCCACTAAAAATATTATCTTGAATATTAAGCGTTTTAACACCTGGTAGCGGTGGCATTTGTTCGCGCCATAGGGTGCTTAATTCAAAGGTGTCGATAGGGCGCAAGTGTGGCTCTACTAAAATAGCCATAATATTAGCCTCTGTACGCCCACGTAAGCTTACCGATAAATCGCGTATCATGCTTTGGCCGTATTGCTCTTCAAGCTCTTTATCTACTTTGAGTAATACATCTTCTATTTTACGGGCGGTTTCAAGGGTTGCCTGCTCCGAAGAGGCAAGGTTCATTTCAAGTGTAATACGCGGAAAGTCATGCGGTATTTTAGGGTTAGGTACAAACTTAACTAACCCGCCTGCAAACATACCCGCACTGACTATTAATATACATAAAAAGCCAATAATTACGGTATAACGATAATGTATACAATGGCCTATAAAAGGCGTGTAGTAGTTTTGCACAAAGTGTTTTAAACCGTTATCAACTATATTACGCAGTTTATGTAATGGGTTTTTAGGGTTAGGTTTACGCGGGTTCATAGCTGCAATATGCGCAGGTAATATTAGCTTTGATTCAATCAGCGAGAAAATCAAACACAGTATAATAACTACACCAATGGCTTTAGAAAACGCAGCACCTGGGCCTGATGCCATAGCTTGTGGTAAAAACGCTGCAATAGTAGTTAATACCCCAAAGGTTGCAGGCATCGCTACGCGCTTAACACCACGAATAACGTTATCAAGGCTATGGCCATGTTTTTCTATTTCGGCACTGGCCGATTCACCTACGACTATGGCATCGTCGACCACAATCCCAAGTACAATAATGAAGGCAAATAACGACACCATGTTTATGGTGATGTCTAAAAAGCCAATTGGCATAAACAAAAAAGCACCTAAAAATGAAACTGGTAAGCCCATCATTACCCAAAAAGCTAAACGCAGCGGTAAAAACAGCGCCAGCACTATCATTACTAAAATACCGCCCCATACCATATTGTCGATCATCATATCGAGTCGACCTTCAAGGTAGTAAGTTAAATCAACAATAGGTGAGAGCTTTACGCCTTGCGGAAGTTTTGACTGTTTTTCTGCCATGTAGCCTTTAAGAATTTTAGCTACATCGGTTATGTCTTGATCTTTTGAGGCATCTACTTCAAACGAGAGTGAGTTTTTACCATTATATTTAGAGTAAAGTAGGCCTTCTTCAAAGCCGTCGTTAATCGTCGCTACATCGCCTAAATTAATTTGTGCGCCATCGGCAAGCGTTATAAGCGGAAGCTTTGCAAATTCGCCGCCACGATATGCCTGCTTTTCAACACGCATTGAAATATAGCCTGTGTCAGAGCGAATTTGCCCTGCCGACATATTGGTAGAAAAGTTTTGCACAGCGCTTGAAACATCTCTAAATGTTAGGCCATATTCACGCAGTTTATCGGGGCTTATTTCTATGCCTATTTCGTAATCTAGGCCACTGTAAAAATCAACTAAGTTAACGCCAGGTAATGCGAGTAATTCATCTTTTATGTCGCTACCTAGCTCTTTAAGCTGGTAATAACTCATGTCGCCATAAAGCGCGAGGATCATTACCTCTTGCTGAAATTTTTCACGTTGAATAACGGGGCGTTCCATCCCAGCCGGAAAGGTATTAATAGAGTCTACTTGCGCTTTTATTTCGTCTAGGGCTTCTTGTAGGTCGTATTTTTCTTCTATTTCTACCCACGCTTGCGCATAACCTCGGTTAGAGTAAGTAATTAAACGTTTTATACCTTCGGTACCCTCAAGGTTTTCTTCAATTTTTATGGTTATACCTTCTTCAACCTCTTGCGGGGCGGCGCCTGGGTATACTGCTTGAATACTCACCCAGTTACTTTCAAACTGTGGAAATGCCTGTTTACGAATGGTCAGCGCCGTTAATAGCCCGCCAATAAGTATAAAAATCATGATGAGGTTTGCCGCAACAGGGTTACGTGCAAACCATGCAATTAAGCCTTTTTCTGAGGTATTCATGGCGTATCCTCTTTAAGTGCTAATTGAGTAACATCGCTTTTAGGCTCAGTGCCTTCTAGCTTAACCGCCATGCCTTCTGTTGGGTATTCAAGGGCAGAGGTAATAAGTTGCTCGCCATTATTTAACCCTTGGTCGGCTATTACCATGCCATTTTGCTCACGTACAATATTAAGCGTTTTAAAGCTAAGGGTGTGATTGTCGTTTAAAATAGCAATTTTGTTATTTTTAACTAAATGGTGCGGCACTATAATCGCGTTATCAAGCGCGCGGCCTTTTATGGTGGCGTTAATGTATGAGCCAAAACGCAGTGGCTTAGCGTTATCAGCATACGGTGTAGGTAACTGCGCAACTAAATAGCTCATACGGCTAGTTTGATCAACAACACCTTCGCTACGTACAACCTTGGCTTGCCAGGTAGTTTGCCTACCGGCAAATTCTGCATTAAGTGTAACCAATGCACCTATACCGCCATTATTTAAGTATTGCAGCTCTTTATCTGCAACCGGTAAACGTACCTCTGCAACCGAGGTCGCGCTAAGCTCACCAAACTTACTGCCTGCACTTACTACAGAGCCTAAGCTAATAGTGCGCTCGTTAATAATGGCATCATATGGGGCTCTAATGTAGGTACGTTCTAAGTTACGTTTAGTGCGTTTTACACGGGCTTGAGCAGATTTAAAATTTGCCATTTTTTCGGCAAGTTGTGGTTTACGTAAATAAAGCTCAGATGCAATTGCATCGCTTGAGTCTGATTTAATACGTTCCCATTCAGCTTTAGCAACATGGGCTTGTGCGCGCTCAATTTCAAGTGCTGAACTTGCTTGTGCAAGGCCTGCTTGGGCTTCAATTAAGTCGGCTTCGTAATCATTTGGATCAATTCGTGCTAAAATATCGCCTTGCTTAACAAACGCGCCTTCAACAAATTGTTCGGCTACTGAAATAACTTGCCCGCTTACTTGCGCAACAAGCTCTGTACGGTCTTTAGGTTTTACAACGCCGTACGATTTTACATCAAGCGTAATGGCATCAATGTTTACGTTTTGCGCAGCAACAAGTGGACGAGTGTCTTGCTCTGGTTTTTCTTCTGGTGGCGTTTTCATTGCTGAAAGGCCAATTGCCAGTGCAATTCCGGCAGCTAAAACTGCGACAGGTAATAAAATTTGTTTTTTAGTAGCCACAAGGCATTCCTTCATATATTTGGTGACAAGGCAATAATACGCAATAAAGTGTTTACAAGGCGTTTGAAGATGTAACAAAGCATTACATGTGTGTATTACAATTAAACAATTGACTATGCATGGGTGAAATCACACTGCAAATTGCATAGTTTTATTAACTGAGGTTATTATGAAAACAGAGCCTATGGCATGTCGTTTAGGCTGCGGTGCATGCTGCATTGCACCAAGTATTAGCTCGCCAATCCCCGGGATGCCAAACGGTAAAAAAGCCGGAGAGCGTTGTATTCAGCTAGATGAACGTAATTTATGTAAATTATTTGGCGATGAAAGCCGCCCAAAAGTATGTAGTGATTTTAGCGCCACATTTGATGTGTGTGGGTCAACTAATGCAGAGGCTCTAGCACTTATAACCGAGCTTGAGCAATTAACCTAGCTCACGGGGTTGATACACATATATTAACATTTATCTATTACCGAGTAATTTTTTAAGTAATTAAAAGCTGCGCTTTTAACGCGAGCAAGCTCAGCGTCTACCGCAAATGTGCAGGTATACGGTTGTTTTGTAGACGTAAAGCTTGCTTACGTAACAGGCAAAGCCTGTAAAAGTGAATAAATCACAAGGAGGGGAAGAGTTGCTGCGCTTTTAGAGGAAGAGATTAGCTTTAAGTAATAGTTGGTTTGTGTATTCTCATTTACTTCTCATTCGCTTCTCTTTGTGGGATATTTTTTGTCTAAAATAGTGCTTTTATAAAAAACACAGCGTTTACAAATCAAAGTATAAATTGAGTTTGTAAACGCCGGCTTTATTTTCTACCAACTATACGTTGCGCTTAACGTATATTGCTCACCGCGTCCTGGTGTACCTGGTATTTCTTCAAACGACTCATCCCATAAGTTATCAGCCGCTAAAGTAATAAATAAATTGCTTAACTGAGGCGGGGTTATTTTAAGCGTTAGCTGGGTAAATAACGCGTTGTCGTGGCCGTTTCTAAGCGCGTTTTTGTGTTGTGTACGCCATTCGTTATCTATTCTAAATTCTAAAATATCAGTTGGGTTGTACACAGCGCCGAGTGTTAAACGGTGATCAGGAAAGTTTAACGCGTAAAAACTGGCATCAATATCGGCTGCGCCGTAGTTTTCTGATTTATGCAAATAGGTATAGCTAGCAATAAGTTTTGCCGTATCAAAGTGTTTAGTCGCTAAAAATTCAACCCCTGCAGTATCAATATCAACGGGGTTTGCAAAGCGCGCAGAGGTGGAGTCAAAATTAAAGGTCCAGTCGGTTAAGTTATTATCTTTTCGATAAAAAATAGCCGAGTTTAACTGCCAGCTTTGCTCTTCAAGTAATAAGCCAAGCTCTAAGTTTGACGTTGTTTCGCGCTCAAGGTTGTAGTTACTTCTAAATAACCCGCCAGAATCGCTGCCGCCAATGGCTGTGTAGCCTGCGACTTGGCTCGCTTGCGCGTATGATAAATAAATACTTTGCGCTGTGCCGTCACTGTTTTGGGTGCTTAAGGTTATATCACCAATAGCTGATACTTCAGCATCATCACGGTTTGTATCGTCATACGCAGCCCCTAAGCGAAAAGTAAGCTGCTGATTCGCTTTTAAAGCCATTGTGTATTGGGGCAATACGCTCAGCTTATAATATTTTCGTGAGGTAAAGTTGTTTTCAAGTGTTGTTGATTCAATCGAGTCATCAATAAATTGTGCCGAGTAATTTATTGCCAGTGCATCGCTTTGTGTATGGCGACCCGAAAGAGCAAGCGATTTAACTTCACTTTTATGAAAAGCTTCAAATGCACTTGGGTTTTCGCGCGAGTAAATATAGTGATCGTCATGGGTACGGTAATACGCCGATACTTCAAAGTGACTGTTCTCAGCGTAGGTTTGTTTGTGATTAAGCATCCAAAGGCGTGTTTCTAGATCTTCAGTTTCGTTAACGCCAAAAGGGGTATATAAGTTAGGCCAGCCAAAAAACTTATCTTGCGAGCCATAAAATAAATCGGTTTGGCTATGCTCGCTTGCTAATTGCACGCGTGCTGAGGCGCGCGAAAAGTCATGGTCGCCATTATCAATGGTGCCATCACTTTGCGAGTGAGAGTACTCACCTTCAAAGCCCAGGGTATAGTTAGCTAAGCTATCAAGTTGAGTGTTTTTAGCAGCGTGAATACTTTGCAGGTTAAAGTCGTTCGTACCAGTGCCAAGCGATACACTACCGCCAGTAATAATTGGTTTCCAACCAAACGAAACTGTACCTACAGAGCTGTTCATACCGTACAGTGCGTTATCAGCACCGGTTAAAACATCTGGGCCACTTAGCATTTGTGGTGCAATAGGTATTTCAGCAAAATAATGGCCCGATTGCGGGTCAAGCAGGGTAGCGCTTCCTACTCTAAAACCGGTATTTTCAAAAATCCCACCACGAATAGTTACATCAGCTTGCGCTTCAGCCATATTACGAGATTGAAGATCAACACGTGGGTCGTACTCTAAATTAGAAATAGGCGAGTCAAATGTACCCACAGGCAGTTTATTGGCTGTAGGTGAGGCTTCAACCGTTATTTGCTCGATTGATGACTCATTAGGTAGCGTATTAGCATAAGTAAATGGGGTAACACTGCATAAAAGGGCAGGTAATATAATGTGTGGTGTGCGGTTCATGTGTTTCTCGTCGTTTTTTATTTGAAGCTGCGGTTACAATAAATTTCAAAGCTCATATTTGAGCATGATAAAATAGCCAAATATAACAGCAGTCATTTTGTGCGCGATTGTACATTAATTTGTTAATAACTGCATTTGATAACCATTCACACTTTTCTCATTAGGTAACATTTATAATGAATACTAAAGAACACAATACTATTTACTTTGCTGGTGGCTGCCTGTGGGGCGTACAAGAGTTTATGAAACACTTACCAGGCGTAATAAGTACTGAAGCAGGACGCGCTAATGGTACAAATAAAACGACAGGTGGCGACTACGATGGTTATGCAGAATGCGTAAAGGTAATTTTTGACCCAAACGCCGTTAGCCTAAATAAGCTGTTTGACTACTTTTTTGAAATTATTGACCCATACAGTATTAATAAACAAGGAGATGACGTAGGCCCTAAATACCGCACTGCTATTTACAGTAAACACCAAACCCATTTAGACGCAGCAAGCAATTATATAAATAAGCGCAGTGATGCAGAAAAAGTTGTAGTAAGCGTTGAGAAGCTTACTAATTACGTACCAAGCGATGCAGAGCATCAAGACCGATTAACTAACCACCCTGATGACTATTGCCATATACCCCTTGAGTTATTGTATAAGTATAAATCGTAAGTTTATACACGGTGTTTTTGTAGACGTGCAGCTTGCTGACGTGACGAAAGAAGCTCGTAATTTAAAGTGAAAATAAGTACATAGAGATAAGTAATTAGAAGCTACGCTTCTCGCGCAAGCAAGCTTAGCGCCTACAGGTAAAGTTTAACTCGGTGTTTTGTAGACGTGCAGCTTGCTGACGTGACGAGCGTAGCTCGTAATTTAAAGTGAAGGTAAGTACATAAAGATAAGTAATGAGAAGCTGCGCTTCTCGCGCAAGCAAGCTTAGCGCCTACAAGTAAAGTTTGACACGGTGTTTTGTATACGTGCAGCTTACTGACGTGACGAGCGTAGCTCGTAATTATTTAGCTCTGGAGTCTCTAAAAATATACACGCATCAAAAAAGCTCACATACTGTGAGCTTTTAAAACTTATTTAAAGCTAATGTTAATTTACAGCTGCTTGTGCGGCGGGAAGTTGCTTAAAATATTAGCGACTGTTTCTTTAATTGATGCTTCGCGTTGCTCAGGCGATTGTTTTTTCTTTAAACGGCCCTCTTTAGCACCGCGCCATATCAGCTGGTTTGATTCGCGGTCAATAATATCAATTACTAAAGTACCTACTTCGTACTCGCGGGCGCTAATATCGCGTTGAAAGCCCGTACCCCAATACCCCCAACGTGCGCCGTAGCCTACGTTAAAGCTGTCTACTTCTAGCTCTTTATCTACCGATGCATGGTAGTTAACTAACACATCAGCTTGGGCTGGATCTACTAGCCTCATCCCCAACGTTTGGCTAAGCTCAGCGTTTACAGCTGTTCGTACACGTTTTTCCATTAAACCGTTAATTTGGTAGTTTGTGGTATCTTTGGTTAGGCTCGCGTTTTCTACCCAAGCAAATGTTTTAAAATTACTAAAGTTGGCTGATTTGTCGTAATCCCAGTCTGGGGTTTGCGTACAGGCTGTAAGTAGTGCTAGCGCTGCAACAATAAGTATATTTTTCATTACCTTTGCTCCAATAAAATGCGTTAATTTAAAATAACACACATTGTTTAAATGTGTATTAGTTTAACGTCCTATATTTTAGTTTAGTTAGTTTGCCTTAACGGCCAATTAACTGTGTTCAACTTCTATCCAGTCTTTTTCGTCTACCCAGTTTTGTGCGCCATCTTTTACTGAGCGAATAGGTACAATGTAATCACAGCTTACCTGTGGCTTAACTGAGGCAAATATAGGCACAAAGCCAAAGCTTAATGCGGTTTCTATAATTGCTTTTTGGTTTTGCGGGTCGATATCGGCCGCTTCATCTATATAAATAGGTATACGGTAAAGGTTTTGTTCTTGATCGCTTAATAAGTAACGAATAAACAACATGCCACATAATAACTTAATAGTAATACGTGTGCCGTTTGAACCGGCTGAATCGATTTTTTCAAAGTGTTCGGTTTCGCCTGCGCGGTTTACCACTTCAAAACGAATATCAAATAAATCAGTTAAGGTGAGGCCCGCTTTATCTGATGCGAGTTTAATTAAGTGATCTTTTGCTTCGTTTACCGCGCTTTCGCTGTAGGGTTCTTGGCTTAGTAAATCAAGGGTGTCGCCTTGCTCAAACTGATGCGACGTGCTGATAATAGTATCAATACTATCAACCAGCATTTTGCGCGGTATTACGTTAATTTTAAACGCTTGCAGGTTAGAAATACGATGCTGGCTTATGCCTTTATTAAAGCTATTCATCTCGCGGCGCAGGCGATCTAAATCCTCTCGCAAGCCTTTAATGGTTGCGGCTACTTCAGTCAGAGCTACGCGTCCTTGGCGCTCAACGGCATCGCGTTCGTTATCAAGGTTATGAAATGCGCTAATTAGTTTTTGGTATTTAGTAAATTCGTCGTTTTCGTTATCGAACTTAGTAATGCCTGCGTTATATACATGCAAATAGGTATTACGCACGTTTATGTCAAAATTGCGCAGCTCTTGGCAGTCTTTATTAAAGTGATGTACTAGGTCGCTTAAGTTATCAAAGTCGACTGTTATATCAATCATGTACGGAGTTACTTTCCCGCTGTATAAATCGAGAGTATGATCAATTCGCTCGCTTTTAACTTGGCGAAGGCGCTCGGTTTGGCGATTAATTTGCTCTTGTTTCGATTTAATTAACGAGCGTCTGTCTGCAATTGAGCCACTATTTTTTTGTATGTCTTGCAGGTAATCATCAACTTGTTCGCGCTCTGCTAATAATTGCTCTTTTAGCATGGCTTGCGCTTCTACCGACTGCTGCATTACCTCAAATTGCTCTAAACGTTTTAGGGCGCTCTCTGCGCTCATTAGCTCATCGTAAAGTGCATCTTTTTCTTTTTGTTTATCTGCCACGTTAGCGGCTACTTCGCGCTGTTGTTTAAACTCTTTTAAGGAGCGTTCAAGCGCGTCTAATTGAGCACTCAGCTGGGCTTTGTTTTCACCGCTTTGCATTTGCACAGGCGAGAGCTTTTTAAGTTTAATGCTTGCCCCAGGAAGGGTAAGTACACCGCCTTTTACGTTTTCACTTAATAGCGATAAAAACTCCCCAAAGGCGTCTTCGTCATCAATGCTTATATCGCCATTACTGGTGGTGGCAAACGAGAGTAAGTCGGGATTTAAAATACGCGATATTTCTTCTACTTCTTTGAGTGATAGGTCTTCGCGCATTCGAGTAAACAAATTAAACTCAAGGTTTTTAAGCTGCAGTTTTAAGCTTTTTATTTGTTTTTGCGTTTCGCTAATGCGGTAATCAAGGGTGTGCAGGCTTTGCCCTTGTGCACTGGTTATTGAGTGCGAAAGCGACTCGTAATCTTGCTTTAGTTGAACAAGGTTTGCTTTGAGGGTGGCTTTATTTACTAGTTCAAACTCGCTTTTTAAAGCGCTGTAATCTAAAAACCACTGCTCAATTTGGGTTTGCCTGCGCTCTATATCACGCGATTGCTGCACGTATAGGCTTTGCTTTTGTTCAAATTCGTGTTTTTCGTGCTCAATGTCTTCAAGGGCAATGGCGAGTTCGCTTAGTTGCTCTTCTTGGTAGGTATCAAAGTCTATTAGGGCTTGGTCAATTTTTGGTGCGTAGGCTGCTAACTTACCTTTAAGCACGGTTTGGTTTTCAAGCATTGATTCAAGCGCGCTTATTGGCTCTTGCATTGATTCAAGGGCTTTTAATTCACGTTTAGCCCGGTTTACTTTATCAAATGAGCGACGCCAGACTTCGTAAAAGTCCACTTTAGAGTTTGACATATGGCGCTCAAATACACGCAGCATAAAGCGTTTAACATCGCTTGCGCCTAATTTGTGTAAGTTAAGAATACGCCTAAATATTTCTTTATAAATGGCTGAGTCTTGCACGTTATTAAGCGGTATCATTTTTAAATTAATATCGCCATCAAACGGGGTAGCGCCGCCGGTAAGTAGGGCGTTTAGCTCTTGTGATTTTAGCTCTATTGGGTTGTAACCTTGCGTTTTTAAATGATTAAACAGCTTAGTAAATTTAATTATGGTATTACCTTGCGTGTACTGCGCTAAATCAAGTTTGCCCTGATAACAAAAGTACTGATGCGCGTAACCGGCTATTTTACCAAGGCCCGCCACACCAATAACGACCGAGCCATGGGGGAGGTTAGCTTCTAGTAAAATGTACGACTGATCCGATGAAAAATAAAATTTACGGGTTTCATCTAAATCGTGCCCGTCCCATTCGGTTAAGCGTAAATCATTTATTAGCGGAAATTGCAGGGCGTTAATAACCGAGCTTTTACCGGTATTGTTTGGGGCACAAATAGAGCTACTTTTATCAAGTGGGATCACACACTTTGCATAGCCTGCGGTATTAAGTAGGGCGAGTTTACTTAGTCCGTATAAGTTTTTCATTGCTCGTCCTCCGTGATGTAGGTTTCTTCGTTTACTTCCATCAGTGCATCAATGTAGCGGTGAATAGGCGCTTGTAGCATAAAGCCGCCTTCTACTTCGCGGGCTAAACCTAAGCGCACCATGCGCAGGTAAACGTCTTTACGCAAGTCTGAACCCGAAAATATCTCAAGCTGATCAAACAAGTGTTTGTTAATTTGCACTAAGGTTTGCATCAGTTCTAAATCGTTTACTTCGTCAAACAAGGCGCGCATAGGGTCTTTACCCGTATTGGCAAAATGCTCAATTAAAATGTAAATAGTCAGTGCAATAGCACGGGATATTTTACCCATGTTTGGCGTGCTTTCGTCGCTGGCAAAGTAGTAAAAGCCGCGGCTGTCGTGCTTTAAGTCGTGGCCAAGGGCGCTAAATAAGGCGCTGTAAGATTCTATGTGCTGGTCAAGCTCTTGCCACATTACGTTGTCTTGTTCGCAAATGTGGTAACCCGCACCTAATTTTTTATTAATGGCTTGTAGGTGCGTAAGCTCGTTTAGGTTTATATGTGTCATGTTTTACTCGTCTGCCTGTGTATCTGGCTGAGGCGCTGAATTAAATGGGTATAACGAAAAGTGTTGGCCGGCTATTTTTACGCGTGTTTTTTCATCGCTTTGGCTAATGTGAATTTCACTGTCGCTGACTAGTTTTTGGTATAAAAATAGCATTTCGTCGGCGTCTAGATCGGGGTAGCTCTCATCTAAAAATTGCAGTAATGGCTGGGGCTTTTTACGTTTTTTATTAAAGCGTTTTGCAAAGCTTGTTTTAACATCTTGATAGTCAGGAATATTAGGCGTTACAAAAGCCGGTACGTCTTGTTGCTCTGGAAGCTGGTATTCTTCGTGTTCAAATTCTACCAGGCTTGCCATGTAAGCCACTATATGGCGCTGCTGGCCAAGCGAATAGCGCTGCGCATCGCTTACAAAGTTTGGCTGTACCGCACTTAGCATATTGTCTACGCCATTTTTACGCACCAGGCCAAGCACTTTTGCTGCTTGGCGGGTAATTAAGTTATTACGGCGTAGCTCTTCGCGCAGTGGCATAAGCATATCGGCACTTTTACGTAAGCTTTCTCGGCCAACTAAATGCATTTCGAGTATACGGGTACGTAATTGCTCAAGCATGCGTTTGTCGTTGTAAGCTTTACCCGAGCGCTCTATGTGCTCTATTTGCTTACTTATTTGTTGCTCAATAAGTGTAAAGCAGGCATGAAAATCACCGCGAATATCGACCATTTCAAGCATCGGCTCTATGTATTCGTCAAAGGCTTCTATTACGGCTTTGTAGCGCTTTTGCAAAGATTGCACAGCGTGATCAGACTTAGCTTGCTCAACAATATTTAAAATAGCGTTTTCGTTGTGCGCGTAAAGCTTCATTATTTTACGTACCCGATCATCCATAATGCGGCTATAGCGGCGTAAATCGTCAAAGTCTTCCATTTCGCCGGCATTATCTAAACGCTTTCCTAGGCGGGCTAAATCATCAACCAAAACGCTAATTTCTTGTGCTAAGCCTAGGTGTTCCTCTTGTAATAAAAAGGTGGCAAAGTCGGCAATGGCACGGTTAATTTCAAGCTGAGAAGATTTAGCCAATGGAATGAGTATATCTTGATTGAGCAAACGGTTAGTTTCTTTGTAAATGCGCTCGTTTGTCCACGTGGGCTGCTTTTGCTTAATGGCATTTTGTACGTCTTTTAGGCTAAAGTCGGCCATTTTAAAACGTTTAAATAATAGCTCTAACACACCCCAATGTTCGCTAAGGGTATTTAGCAGCTTTTTAGCTGGGATCATAAGAGATTACAACATCCTAGTATTTTATTATTGAGTTCTTACAAAGGACTCATTATTACGTATTTTACCTGCATATGGTATTCGTTTTTAAGACCATTTAATAATAGTTTTTGCATATCTGTGGTGCTAGAATCCGCACCAAAATTAGGAACACTTAAACGCAAGTTGTTTATGTGTCCTGTTAAAACTATATCAAAGGTTATTTAACTACCATGCTCCCCTCGATAATTTTAACCCTAATAGCGATTGCCTTTTTACTGATCGTTATAGAAGATATAATTCACGTAAATAAAGCCAAAACTACACTCTTTTTTGGCACGCTTTGTTGGATTATACTTTTTGTTAACCCACTCCATGGGCAAAGCCCTGCAACTATTCAGCACCTTCTTAACGAAAACATATTAGAAATAGCCTCGCTATGGCTGTTTTTAATGGCCGCCATGACCTTTGTTGCGTATTTAAATTCAAAAGGATTTATAGAAAACATTGTGCACCGGGTTATGCCTAAAAGCATTAGTGAACGACAACTTATGTTTTTAGTGGGGGGCTTTGCCTTTTTGTTTTCGTCTATTTCTGACAATGTGACCGCTACGCTTATATCACTTGCTGTGGTTATGTCGTTAAAGCTGGAAGCTAAAAAGCTGATTAAATACGCCACACTTATTGTGTTTGGGGTTAACTCTGGCGGTGTATCGCTAATAACCGGTGATGTAACCACCTTAATGATATTTTTGGACGGCAAAGTGTCTATTGCAAACTTATTACTGCTCATAGCGCCAGCGTTTATAAGTGTAATGCTATTAGCGCTTTTACTCTCTATTGGTATGAAAGGGCAAATAGAGTTTGTGGGCTCGCAAAAAAAACGTATAGAAAAAACCGACATCACTATTGCCATTATATTTTTATCAACCGTGGTAAGTACTTTAACCCTTAGCGTAATTTATAGCGTACCGCCGCTACTCACATTTTTATTTGGTTTATCGGTTATGTTTTTAGTGGCGCAATTTTTAATGCGTAAAAAAGACATAAACAAAGACATCATCGATTTTGTTCGCGAGATAGAATACGACACACTACTGTTTTTTGTTGGGGTGCTTTTACTTGTTGGCGCATTAAAAGAAATTGGTATTTTAAGTAAATTTACCGATTTATATACAGTAATGGCACCTGAGTACGCTAACTATTTAATGGGAATACTATCTGCAGGGGTCGATAACGTACCGCTTACTGCTGCGCTATTAAAAGCAGATATAGTAATGAGCCAGCAACATTGGTTGTCGTTTACCTATGCAACAGGTGTAGGTGGGTCAATGCTTATAATTGGTTCGGCAGCGGGTATTATTGCCATGAGCAAACTTAAAGCACTTACTTTTACGAGCTACTTTAAATTATCGCTGCAATTATTAATTTGTTATACCGTAGGTTATGCAGGCGCTTACTTTATGGGTGGTTTTGTTTAATTTTTACTATAAATGCTTGACACCTAGACGTCTAAACGATAACTTTCAAAGCCCCGCTAATTAGCGGGGCTTTGTTTTATTAGCCAGCGGTTAATAAAACATTCAGAAGAGGTGCGATACTTAGGTATTTAATGGTAGGTGACGAACGCCCATAACCATTAAAGAGGGAAGTACTCGCCGAGAAAAACAATGGTACGTCGCTATTGTTTTTCGGTTTATGGGGCTGAATCCTCAAAACTGTCACCAATATAGGTGGAGAGCTTCTGGCAGCGGACACATCAAATGCATTCCTTTGCCAAGTTCTTCTTGTTTTTTAGCGGTTAAAATACCGCGAAAGGAGACTAAATGACTACCCAATCAGTGCCACAAACAGTACCAGGCGCAAAATCAGATTACATCGTTGCCAAATTTGGCGGAACCAGTGTTGCAAACTTTGAAGCGATGAGTCGCTGTAGCGAAATTATTGTTGCAGATAAAAGCGTGCGTATTGTAGCAGTGAGCGCCAGCGCCGGCGTAACTAATCACTTAGTTGCACTGTGTAAATCAAGCATTACCCCAGAGCAGCGCCAAGAGCACATTGACGGCGTGCTAGCTATTCAGCAAGCAATTTTAGATGAGCTCTCGCTTGATGCCGATTTAGCCGTAGGTTTTAACGAAACGTTAAAAGCGTTTCAAACGTTAGCCCTTGAAACACTAACAACGGATCAGCAGCACGATGAGCTACTTAGTTTTGGTGAGCGCTTATCGTCGTACTTATTTGCGCAAGTGCTACGTTTAAAAGGCTTAAATGCCGACCGTTTTGATGTACGTAAAGTACTTAAAACCGACAGCCAGTTTGGTAAAGCAACACCCAATGTTAAAGCCACAGCGCAAGCGGCTAAAGAGATTTTAATTCCGTTATTAGATGAGCAAGTAATTGTGACTCAAGGTTTTGTTGGTAGCGACGAATTTGGCCAAACAACCACGCTTGGCCGTGGTGGCTCAGATTACAGCGCAGCATTACTTGCTGAGGCGATTAACGCTAAAAGCGTACATATTTGGACCGACGTAGTGGGTATATTTAGCACAGACCCACGCTTATGTGCAAAGGCAACGCCAATTGCCCGTTTAAGCTTTGACGAAGCCGCAGAAATGGCCACCTTTGGCGCAAAAGTATTGCACCCAGCCACTATTTTACCAGCCAGCCGTAGCCATATTAATGTATTTGTAGGCTCTAGCCGCGAGCCAGAGCGCGGTGGCACGTGGATTGAGCGTGAAAAGTCACAGCAGCCGGGTATACGCGCTGTAACGCAACGTAAAAACCAAATATTGCTCACGCTTAAAAGCCCTGAAATGCTATTAGCAAGTGGCTTTTTGGCCAGAGTATTTACAATTTTAAGTGAGTTTAATATATCGGTAGATTTAGTGACTACCTCAGAAATTAGTGTTGCTATTACCTTAGATAACGCACCCAATGCCTCGCGCCCTGAGCTTGAGCAAGCGTGTTTAGATAAGCTAGCTGAATTTTGCCATGTGTCGGTTGAAAATAACTTAACCTTAGTGGCGCTAATAGGCTCAGAAATACAGCTACGCCAGCACGAAATGAACTTAATGAACGTATTAAAAGAGTTTAATATTCGATTAATTTGCCATGGTGCAAGTAAGCACAATTTATGCTTTTTAGTAGAGCAAAGCGAGTCAGATACCGTAGTGCAAGCAATACACAGTCGCTTATTAGAAAGCGCTGCCTAAGCTTATATGCCAAGTAATTAAGTATCTAAATTTTTAAGCATAAAGCACCGCCAGTCGGTGCTTTTTTTATGCGCCACGCTTATATCAAACCCCTCATTGGCAACCATTATGGTGTTACTCGATGCTGTAAGGTTTAACAAAGATAATTCATCAAATACATTTGGGCTAAGCAATTGCGCTATTGGGCGGCTTGTTGCTTTAGCGAGTGCCTCTTTTAAGGTCCAAATTCTAAAAAAGCAGTCGGCTTGCTCTTTTATAGCCAAAGGGGCGGTAATTAAGTCAATTTCAGCCTTATTGTAAAAATGCTTTGCGAGCTTTTCGAATGGGCGTTTTAAGCTTATTTTTTCAATATCAAACCCAAATTCAGCCTTAGTAACATTAAGAGCTACACCAACTAAGCCATGAGAGTGCGAAATACAGGTATTAATAACGCTGCGGTTTATATGGAGCTGCAGCTTTGAGCACTCTTCATTAAAGAGGGTGCTCATTTTATTAAGCGGTACGTGCGCGTATTGGGGCTGGGTATGCTTGGCAAGCTGCTTTAGCAATATGCGCGATGCTACATATTCTTGCTTTGCTTGCATGCGTTTACGGCGATTTATAACGCTTATCTCAAACGGGCTTAGGTACTGGGTTAAATCGAGGAGTTCTACATTAAGCGTGTTTGCATTAAACACTAAAATAGTATTGTTGCTAGGGGGTAAATCGCTATAAAAAGAGGGAGCAATGCTTAGGGTGTTTTTAAAAAAGTGGTTAGTCATACGCGCTTAAAATAAGTGAGTGCTGTAATTATGAGCGGTTAACAGCGCTTATTTATGCCAACAGCAATTTTATTACTCAGTTGGCATTAAATATGGTTTAATTCACAATAATCAAAGAATAACAGAATTTGTAGATGTATGGCACAAGTGCGTGATGGATTTCAAAGCCGATTTGGTTTTGTTTTAGCCGCTGCAGGCGCAGCAGTGGGTTTAGGTAATATTTGGGGTTTTCCTACTCAGGCGGCCAACCATGGTGGCGGCGCATTTTTATTGGTTTACTTTGTTGTTATATTTTTACTTGCGCTACCTGCGCTTTATACCGAACTTTATTTAGGCCACCAAGCGCAAGCAAACCCAGTAAAAGCATTGGGTAATGCGTGGCAAAACACCAACAAAAAAGTAGGGGCTGCCGCCGGGTATATAGGCCTTGCGGGCGCTGTGGTTATGCTTAGCTTTTATTCTATTGTAGCTGGGTGGATGCTCTCTTACGCAATAGAGCCTATTACTACATTTTTTGGTTTTAGCGCAGCAAGCGAGTTTTTACACAGCGACTCTATGGTGCGAAATTTTATATTTACGCCGCTTATGCTTATTTTAACTGCCAGTATAATTTTAAAAGGGGTTAAATCGGGGATTGAAACTTGGTCGCGCCGTTTAATGCCATTGTTATTGGTGCTACTAATAGGTTTAATTTTTTATATCGCCAGTTTAGAAGGCGCCAGCGAAGGGTTTGCCGCTTATTTAATTCCTGATTTTAGCCAAGTGCTTGACCCAAATTTAATTATTGCAGCAATGGGGCAGGCGTTTTTCTCGCTCTCATTAGGGGTTGGCTGCATGATGATTTATGGCTCGTACTTACAGCCAGATGCAAACCTGCCAAAACTAACTGCAAGCGTTGCACTGCTTGATACCAGCGTGGCATTTTTAGCCGGTTTACTGATAGTGCCTGCCATTTATGTTGCACAGCATAACGGGGTAGAGGTGTTTAGTGGTGGTAAACTAATTGGCGAAGGGCAGCTGATATTTGCTATTTTGCCTGAGTTATTTAGCACCATGGGCGAAATAGGTTTGCTTATAGGTTTGTTGTTTTTTGTACTAATGTCGATTGCCTCAGTGACATCTACTATTTCTACTACAGAAATACCGGTTGCGTTTTTAGTAGAAAACCACCGCGTAGATCGTACTAAAGCAACGTGGGCTGTAAGTTTAGTTGTGCTTGTATGCGCAAGTGCCATTATATTAAATTTTGAGTGGTTATTTGGTTTAGTAATTATGCTGTTTACCCAATACCAACTCCCGCTTATGGGGCTGTTTTACTTTATAACTGCAGGTTGGATGTGGAAACGCGGTAATAAGCTTCATAAAGCCAGCAGTGGCACGCATTACTGGTTTGCTCAATACATTCGTTTTGTTTGCCCGATATTAATGACCCTTGTTTTTGCAAACGTTGCGTTTGGCTAAAGTATTTTAAGCTTTACCCGTTATAAATAGAGTAAAACGGGTAAAGCTAAATTTACGGGCAACGGCTTTATAGCACCTCATTAGTTAAAGGTTTGTGCTCACTAATTTCTATTGCGTTTTGTATGGTGGTATTGGCAATCTCGGTAAGGGCTTCTTGGGTAAAAAATCCCTGATGACCAGTTATTAATACGTTTTTAAAGCTCACTAAGCGCGAGAATATATCGTCTTGGTTTATCTCATCGCTATGGTTTTTAAAAAATAGCTCCGACTCTTGCTCGTACACATCAAGCCCTAAGTACCCTAGCTTTTTAGTTTTAAGCGCATTTATACAGGCTTTGCTATTAAGTAGCGCACCGCGCGAAGTGTTAATTAGCATTACTCCAGGTTTCATTTTATTAAATGCATCGTCGTTTATTAAATGGTGTGTTTGCTCATTCAGTGGGCAGTGCAGTGAAATTATATCGCTTTGAGTAAGCAGCGAATTTAAATCGGTAATGGTGTAGTTGCCAGGTGTTGCATAAGGGTCGCACACTAAAACATGCGCGCCAAAGCCATTTAAAATATTACAAAGTGCAAGGCCAATTTTACCACAGCCTATAATTCCAACTGTTTTGCCATGTAAGTTAAAGCCTAATAAACCGTTTAAATCAAAGTTGTCTTCGCGTACGCGGTTATAGGCTTTATGTGTTTTACGGCTAAGGGTAAGCATAAGTGCAACACAGTGCTCAGCTACGGCTTCTGGGCTGTATGCAGGTACTCGTAATACCTTTATGTTGTGGGCTTTGGCGGCAGTTAAATCAACATTATTAAACCCTGCACAGCGAAGTAAAATAGTGCTCACCCCAAGCTCTGACAATTGCTCTATTACGGCTGCACTAACCGTGTCGTTTACAAATACACACACCGCATCAAACCCGTTAGCAAGCAGTGCTGTTTGCTCGGTAAGTGCTTGCTCAATGTAACAAATCTCTATTTGAGGGTATTTGTTAGTACTGCGCTTAAAAAAAGGCTGTTCGTATTTTTGCGTACTAAAAAAAGCAATGTTCATGTTATTTACTCCAAAGCTTAGCTGTTATACCAATTCGCATAATCAAGTGATCTATTTTGAGGATGGAAAAACGTGTTGATAACAAGGCAAAAAATCGCTATTTAGTTGTTCTCGGCAATTGCTCCTGCATTGCTCTACCTTGTGCATCCATGCAGTCGTAAATGAGAGTTTTTTAACGCAGATAGCGACACGTTTAGCCCCTAAAAATGATTAGGCATTATTGCGGATTGGGTTATACATAACCTTAAACTAGTTTAATAAAGCATGCTTGAGTAACCACCAGTTTATTGATTTAGAATAATTAAACACCTTTTAAAGCATTAAAGTTGGGTATTATTTTAGTGTTATTTAAACTATTAGCGCTCACTGCGCTAGGTAAGTTTGCCTCAATGACCTGTTTAAGCGTTTCGGGCTTGGTGCGCGGCGCATATCGTGCAACGAGCTGGCCTTGTGGGTTAATTAAAAACTTGGTGAAGTTCCACTTTACTGCGCGGTTTTGAGAAATACCACGGGTATGCGACTTTAAATAATTAAACAGCGGATGCGCCTCGGGCCCATTTACCATTACCTTACCAAACACTTTAAACGAAACGTCAAATTGTCCTTGGTAAAAGTCTTTAATCGCGAGGTTATCAAGCGGCTCGTTTTGGCCAAATTGATGACACGGAAACGCTAATATAGTGAAACCGCTGTTTTTATATTCTTGATAGAGCTTTTCTAGCGAACTTAATTGCACCGAAAAATTACATTTACTTGCTGTATTAACAATAAGTACTGTTTTGCCTTTTAGCTGGCTAAGCGCAAAGCTTTCGCTGTTATATAAAGGGGCACTAAATTGATAAATACTATCCATGGTTACCTACTTATTTCCTTACGTTGGAAATTTATAAAGACTTAATTCGCTTTTTAAGCAGCCGATTGACATAATCGGGCATAGTTTCTAAGTTAGCAGGAAAATAAGGCACTTTTATGTCAATCAATGTTGCATTTATAGGTTTAGGGGTAATGGGTTACCCAATGGCAGGGCATTTAGCAAAAGCGGGCTTTAATGTGTGTGTATATAACCGTACTCAAGCAAAGGCGCAAAGTTGGGTAGATGAGTTTGCAGGAAGCTTGGCCACCACGCCGCGAGAAGCTGCTAATAATGCTGATATTGTATTTATGTGTGTAGGTAATGATGATGACTTACGTGCGGTTGTTTATGGCGATAATGGTGTTTTAGCGGGGATGGCCGTTAATAGCATTTTAGTTGACCATACCACTACATCGGCCGAAGTAGCCCGTGAAGTAGCTGCAAAAGCAGCGTTGCAAAATATCGATTTTATAGACGCGCCCGTATCAGGCGGACAAGCAGGTGCTGAAAACGGTGTGCTTACAGTCATGGCAGGCGGTAACGAAGCTGTTTTCACTAAAGTGCAACCTGTAATGGCGGCATATAGCCGTTTTAGCCAATTATTAGGCGATGTGGGGGCAGGGCAGTTATGTAAAATGGTTAATCAAATTTGTATTGCCGGCGTAGTGCAAGGCTTAGCCGAGGGCTTACACTTTGCCAAACAAGCAGGGCTTGATGGTGAAAAAGTAATTGAAACCATTTCAAAAGGGGCTGCGGGTTCGTGGCAAATGGAAAACCGCTATAAAACAATGTGGGCAGGTGAGTACGAGTTTGGTTTTGCCGTAGATTGGATGCGCAAAGATTTAGGCATCGCGCTTAATGAAGCTAAAAACAATGGCGCTACGTTACCGATGACTGCAACGGTTGATCAATATTACGCTGACGTACAAGCACTCGGCGGCGGCCGATACGACACATCAAGCTTACTTGCACGAATAGAAGCGCTACATAAAAAATAATGTAATTAAAGTGAATGATTCACAAAGAGAATATGAGGCGCTGCGCTTATAGAGGAAGTGATTAGGCAAAGTTATTATTGGCTTATGTTTTATCATTTACTCCTCATTATCTTCTCTTTGTGGATTGTGCTTTATTTTAGCAATTAAAAGCTTCGCTTTTCACGTGAGCAATCTTTACGCCTACCGCGCAGGTGTGGATGTGGGTTTACTTGTAGACGCGCAGCTTGCTGGCGTGACGGGCAGAGCCCGTAAAGTGATTTATTCTCGAAGAGGTTATGAGGCGCTTCGCTATAGAGGCAGTAATAGTTCTAAAAAGATTGTTGTAGGTCTTTATGTTTTCTCATTTACTCCTCATTCACTTCTCTTTGTGCAAAAATTTGGTTTTGTTTGGAGTGGTATAGATATTTAAAAAAAACGCGACCCTATTTTGCTAAAGGGTCGCGTTTTTCATGCGTTATATAAACTACAGCAAATTACATGCTCTGTGCGTAGTTATATAGTGCCTTTAAAATGGTCAGGTTCTTTTCGCTGTCGTCGTGCTCATGCGCCAAGTTTTCAAGAGTGATCATAAAATCTTGTGTACTTATTGAGGGTTGATCTTCCCCGTGCATTAGCTTGTTTTGGCAATACTGACGCCATTGGTCAAGCTCTTGCTGGTTTAGCGTTTCAGGCCAGTTTCGTGCACGGTATCTAAACAGTAATGTATTGAACTTTTTATCTTCAAAATCTAAATTTAAGCCAGCGAGTTCCTCTGGTTTAGCATCGCGAATAATCGCAAATTTAGCTTTGTCGGCATGGCTTGTAAAACCATCGTAAAGTAAGTAATCAACGTTAGTAGTCGCGCTGTAATCGCCTTTTTCGTTAAACACCTCAGTTACTTTATCGCGAAGCTCGGTATTGGCTTTTAAAATAGCTAAATTAGCGAGGCACTGCTCACGGTCAATGCCTAAACGGGCTGCGTTTTCAGGCAATAACGTTTTAGCAGGCGCTAAAATAGGGCACTTATTTAAATGCACCAGCTTTAAACCCACAGGTAAATCGCCCTCGGCTAAATCAATGCGTTTGGTGTATAAACGCTTACGCAACTCTTCTACGTTTAAATCAATGAGTACTTGCGGGTTTTGGGTTAAATCAAAACATATAACGGCGTTTTTATTTCCCGGATGAAAGCTCATAGGTGCTACCCACGTAGTACAGCCTTGCGTTGCAGGAATACGCGATGATGTGTGTACCAGCGGCGTCATGTTAAATACATCAACTAAATCGCCAAGGGCTTTTTTATTCCGCAGCCCAAAAAAGAAGTTATAAAGCTTTGGTTGTTTTTCTTTTATAAGTTTAGCCAGTGCAATAGTGGCAGTTACATCGCTTAGCGCATCGTGCGCAGCGGCGTGTTCAATGCCATTAGCTACCGTTAAATGCTCAAGCTTAAAGCTCGGGCTGCCGTCTTCTTTTAACGGCCATTCAATGCCCTCAGGGCGCAGCGCATAACATGCACGTACTAAATCAATAATATCCCAGCGGCTGTTATTGTTTTTATACTCACGCTCGTACGGGTCGTAAAAGTTGCGATAAAAGCTATAACGGCTTACTTCGTCATCAAAGCGAATACTGTTATAACCAGCCACACAGGTGTTTGGCGCACTAAATTCGGCATGAATTTTTGCAATAAACTCAGCTTCAACCAAGCCTTTTTTCATCGCCACTTGTGGTGTGATACCGGTAATTAAACATGCCTCAGGGTGCGGTAAGTAATCCGCTTGCGGCTTACAATATTCAATAAGCGGCTCGCCAATTATATTTAAATCAAGATCGGTACGAATTCCCGCAAACTGGCTCGGCTTATCTTTTTGAGGGCTCGCCCCCCAGGTCTCATAATCGTGCCAGTATATCGTGGGTTGGTTTTCGTAGTATGTTGGTTCGCTCATTTAGTCTTTCAGCCCTTATATAATGCGGGTTTTTAACGTGCTTTTGTATACTGCTGTATTCTTATGTTTATTGCAATATGCACATTGTGTGTATAGTATCGTGTATAAATTTTTTGCTAACTGTGTATAAAAAATTAAATGGCGATAAGTGACACCAAATTAAGAAAGCTGCTAGATAAAAATCAAACACCGTGCGTATTATCGCATAGAGATAGTTTAAGTGTAAGAGTATCAGCCAAAGGCACAATTACATGGCAGTACCGTTGTCGAGTGGGTGGCAAACAAGTAATAATTTCACTTGGTCGTTACCCGGGGCTAAGTATAAAAGAAGCGCAAGAATACATTCCTCATTTTCAAAACTGGATAAGCCAAGGAAAAGACCCACGCATAGAACTAAAATTAATGCGCAACCAAGCCAAGGGCTTGCCAACCATGGCAAAAATAGCAACCGACTGGCTAAATAAAAAAGTACCCGAGTTAAAACAAAAAACCCAAACTTTATACACAAACCAAGTGGGCAAATGGATAGTGCCGCTTTTAAATGATGAAACAAAACCACTCGACCTAATGACCATTAAAGACTGGTTCAACTATTTTGACGATATAAAAGCACAAGGTAGTGCTAAAACTGCAGGCACAATACTGGTACGAATAAAATCAATAATAGGCTGGGCTGAAAAACGCGGCGAAGTAAAACCATTCAACCCAGTACTAACCTTAAATGTAAACGACGTAGGTGAACAAGCATCAATAGGCCAGCGCGTAATGCGCTTTGATGAAATAGCAAAAATGTGGATACAAATAGAAAGCTCAAAAGCCACGCCAGCAACCAAAGCATGTTTGCAGCTAATTTATATAACAGGCGCTAGGCAATCAGAAGTTCGCTTGGCTAAATGGGAGCACTTCGACTTTGCCAACAACATATGGACCGTACCACCCGAAAACTCAAAAACCAACAAAGCAATTCGTAGGCCCATATCTAAAAAAATGCACAGCATATTAAACACACTCGCCATGGTGTATGGTAAAAACGGCTACCTAATACCAGGTAACAACCCACAAAAACCAATGACCACGCACAGCATAAACCGATATTGCTGCCGAATGTGGGATCACCTATTTACTAAGTATAAAATGCCCAAGTTCCTGCCACATGATGCCCGCCGATCACTATCAACATTACTAAGTGAAAATGGTGTCGCACCACACGTAACCGAAAAAATGTTAGGTCATACCATGCGCGGAGTAATGGCCGTATACAATAAGCACGACTGGATAAAAGAACAGGCGCAAGCTTACGACCAATACTGTCAGCTGATTGAAGATGCAATTAAAAGTGAACTTAATAAAGCTGTATAAATCCCCAGCTTGTTAAAACCTGAACGAAAAATTAATCTATACCTTTGTAACATTATGGAAAATATAAGGATAAGGCATGTCAAGAGAGTCAAAGCACGTAGTTAAATTTAAAGAGTCGCACCTTAAGCAAAATGAAAAAGTAATTGCATGGAGTGAAGGTTATATTGGCAGCGCAATGGGAAACGGTAGTGATAGGCAGCACAATGGTGTTTTGCTAGTAACACCAGAGCGAGTAGTATTTTACCGAAAAGGCATAATGGGTGAAGTGATAGAATCAGTACCATTAAAAAACATTAATTCATTAGAGCGCCAATCAGGATTAATGAAACACACAATATTTATTTACAGCTCAGGTAATAAAATAGAATTCAAGAGCGTGAATAAAGCAGATAATGAAAAACTAGTAACAGAAATTGAAAAAGCACAAGAAAACGCAGGCAGCGTACCAACAAAGCCTATAGCAAGCGCAGAAACAGCAGAGCCAAAAGAAGACGTATATGAGCAGCTTAAAAAACTCGGAGAACTAAAAGAGCTAGGAATATTAAGCGAACAAGAGTTTAACGATAAAAAAGCAGTGTTAATGCAAAGAATATAATAACTAAAAAGCCCGCATTTAGCGGGCTTTTTTTGTGTCTGTTTTTTATCAGTAATTAGCTAAACATATAGCGTGCGGCAGTAAGGCCAATACCAACGGCAGAAAACACAATACCAACGCCCCAAATAAGCATTTTAACTTGTAGTTGTGGGATCATGACCTTGATATCAGTTAAGTCTTTTTTTATGTCTTTAATATCAGCTTTAACATCAGTCATATCACGTTTAATATATTCAACGTCTGATTCAAGTTTTGCAATTCTGCTTTCCATATCTCCACCGCCACCGTTGCCTGACCTGTTTTTTATACTATCACTAATTTCAGATAAATGCGTAACATTAGCTTTCATTATCACTTCCTTCAAAATCCATTTTCTTAATAAGGAAAGCTGCATTTATAGTCTGCTGACTAGAGCAATTCTCACAAATAAGTGTATAAACAGGGAATGAGTAGCTTTCTAGTGCATTACTGGTATTGATATACATAGCATCCTGCAAACTAATTGATGGAAAGTTATCCTCTGTAGCTAGAAATGTAAGCTTGCCTGTTTTGCAAATAGGGCATAAGGCGTTGTTAGTTCGCTTGTTGTAAAACTCACTTATCTCGTCAACAGGGACTTCAGCATAAAGTTTAATTTTAGTTGGTAGATTATCCATTGTTAAAGCGCCTTTCCTGTAAATATAACTTTTCCAACTAACGTGCAATTACCATTAATTGGTATAAGTTGTTCAGGCCAATTGGGGTTGGCGGCTTTTAAAAACTTTTGGCCGCTTTCAATTATTAGCTGCTTAAAGGTTGCTTCGTTATTATCGTCTAAACGAGCGACCACATAAGAACCGTGTATGCACTCAGCTTCAGGGTCTACAAATATTAAATCACCGTCATAAAATTTAGGTTCCATGCTTACGCCTTGCACCTTCAGCGCAAAGGTTTTATCACTGCATTTTACGGGGCATAAGTAACGGTCGGCTTCAAACTCGCGTATCTCGTTTATTTCAGACCACGCACCTGCTTGCACCCAACTGATTAATGGCACCGACGCTTTAAGTGTTGGCCCTGGTGCAACGTTACTGTTTTCGTTTTCACCAATTCCAAACAGTAAAAACTCTGGAGCACAATCCAAAGCATTGGCTAATGCCTGTATGTTTCGTGGGTTTTTTGTAGTGCCGTTTTCAATTTTTTGAAGTGACTGCTGAATGATCCCTGCTTTCTCAGCAAGCTGAACTTGAGTTAAGTTTAATTCTTTTCTTCTTTTTTTAATTCTTTTTCCAATACACATAAATATCCTTATTACTTATAAAACAATGAAATACATAAACTAAATAGTACAAACGTTACTATTTAGGACAGTATTACTGTTTTTAACGGTGTTGACAAACTGTTATTGTCAGTATTTAATACTGTTATAAACAGTTTGGAGCTTGGAAATGAAAGATTCTCACATCAAAAAAGCAGTAAAAATTATTGGAGGGCAAACAAAGCTCGGTAAAGAGCTTGGTGTGTCTCAAGGTTCTGTTTGGGATTGGATTAATAAATTTGGCCAAGCCCCAGCGAAATACATACCGCGTATTTCAGAACTAACAAACGGTGAAGTAACGGTACATGAATTACTGGCCGATCATCAAAAAGCAAACAAGGACGATGCAGCATGAGCACAGAGCAACAAATAATCTTGCTAGACATTCACCCAGACGCAAAAGCCGTGTTGTTTGCACTACTGCAAGAAAACAACCAGCTACGCGCTGAGCTTGAAGAGCAAAAAGACCGCCTAGTAAAAACCGACGAAGCCTGCGAAGTGCTTGGGTGTGGCCGTGCAAAAATGTGGAAACTTGCCAAGCGCGAAGACTTCCCAAAGCCAGTGCAGTTTGGCAAAACCAACTACTACCGCATTAACGAGCTAATCGCGTTTAGAAAAAGCTACCAACAGCAAGTTAATAACTAGGAGCAAAGGCAATGAGCACATACAAAATATTTAACCAAGCCACGTATAACGCATTACCTAACTTAGCCGCCAAAGCTGAGTATTTACTTACGTGCCAAATAAGCACCAAAGAAGCCGTTAATTGTCAATCAGTTGAATTTGAACCGTGCTTACAAGCCGTTGTTGGCGAGTTGCCATTACCTATTTACTGCCACGGCAACGAAAACCAAACCATACAAAAAGCCGTGTACTGGTTAAAAACGCAAGCCCTATCTAAACCACAACATGCACAAGGAGTATAACCATGGCTAATGCACTTGTTAAACACACCAATAACGCACAACCAGCGCCATTAAAAGCAGTAGAAGGGCGCCACATACCAAAAGGCCTTGCCGAAATAAAAGCGCTAATGGGTAGCGAACGCCACACACCAGAGTACGTATATACTAAAGTGTTGAGCGAGCAAGAGCGAACAATAGTGTGTTTTGCTGCAGGCCTAAAACGCCATGATCTTGAAAAAGGCTTTGCCAATTTTAACGCCGATACTCGCTTAAAAATTCACAAAGCCATTTTGCAGTTACAAGAACTGGTTAAAGCATTCACCGATGCCAACGCCATGGCTCCGGCTAAGTTTTTGCAAAACGCCCCGCGTGAAAATACCAGCACCGACTATTCACACTTAACCGTTAGTTCACACTAAGGATTGATCATGAGCTCAACTAATCGCGGAACCCAGCGCAATGCAGATGATTACTACGTAACACCGCATTGGCTAATTGAAGATTTTTTAGCAGCATTTAGTGAAAACTGCCGCTTTAACTTTGACGAACAAACATACCCAAGAATACTCGACCCAAGTGCGGGCGGGTGTGAGCAATATCCAATGAGCTACCCAACCGTATTAGAAAAGCACGGCTTTACTATTGTTGATAGCTGGGATATTCGCGAAGACTCACGTGCTCTTATTAGAGGTTGTGATTTTTTGAAAACGAATCCAACGCCAAATTATCACGACGTAATTATCACTAACCCACCGTTTAACGTAGCGCAAGCGTTTACAGAACATGCCCTTGAAATGGTTCCTAATGGCGGTTTGGTCATTATGCTGCAACGCCTTAATTGGTTAGGTAGTCAGAAGCGCAAACCCATGTGGCAAAATCTGCCATTAGCGGCGGTTTATGTGCATAGCAAACGCCCAGGCTTTGACCCGCAAAAGCCAAGTAAAACCGATTCAACCGAATACGCCCACTTTGTATTTTGCAAAGGCTACGAGCTAGCCCCCGAACTTTTTGTAATTTAACCCCAAGGACACTAAAAAATGAACACAATCAAAGACCAAGATCTATCTAAAAAACAGTTAATACTAAATATTGTTTTACACACTATTGAGCAAGTAAATTTTACAATTCGCCTTTTAAACAAGCGTAGCACTGTACACATGCTAATGCAGTGCGAAGACACGCTAACCGACTTGCTACCAATCGTAAAAATGATTGCTGACGACGACGTTAATTTTGAAAGCGTTTATAGCCAAATGAGCATTGCATTAAATGCTGTGCAAATTGGTGGCGAGCCAATGGAAATAGAGCTGTCAAAATGAGCATATGGCCCATTGTAAACTTTGATGTATGTAAAGCGGCTTTAACATTGGTTAAGGCCGTTGACGACATTGACCACCGCACAACATTAGTAAACGGCCTTGGCCGTTTTACTGCGTACAGCCAATATAAAATGGTTAAGCAGTACCTTGCTAAAATTACCCCACCGAGTGATGCCTGGTATAAAAACGAGCCCATAAACCCAAGCGAAAAAGCAAACGCTTGGCTTTATGATGAGCTTAAAAGTATTGAACACCGCATTGATGTAACAAACTTAAAAATAAGTGCAGCCGCTAAAGCCGCGCTTAAAAAAGTGCATAACAATAATATTCATAATTACATTGTAAAAGACATTATTGAAAGCGGCCGCGCACCTAGCATACAAGCCAGCTTTGTGCGCCAAACAGCCCGCAATATGGAATTTGCACACAAACAACGCAACGTAAAAAAGCCACAACCTGCCCCAAGCCAGCATTTACAGCAGCAGGTTGGCGAGCAGGTGTCTAAATCGGCTATGTCGGTTATTAATGCAATTGATGACGCAGAAGAGGTCGAGTTTGTTTACGACTGTTTAAGCAAAGTGCCTAAACCGCTGCAAATGCGTGTAGCTAAGCGCTTTATTGATAAATACAGCGCCAACCTTAAAAACGCAGGCCAAACACAAAACGAAACAAACGCGCAATATAACGAGCGGCTCATTAATGCCAGCCGTAAACATTACGACTTTACAGGCAACAACACAGCACAAAGCAAAGCACAACTTACCGTAACGGCAATTCGCAAACAGCAAAAAGCAAACAGCTGGTTACGTCGTACAGTAAAAACATTAGCGCCACGCTTAAAAATACTTAAGCACATTACCGACACCATGCCATTACCTTGGCACATATTAGCCAATGCCGATAAAACCAAAAAACATGCAAATGTATTGGCAATGCAAGTGGCCGAAATTATCGCCGACCTTGCAAAAGAGCAACCCTCGTGGGATGCAACCGATATACACGCAAGCGTTAACGAATACGCCGCACAATTTACGGTGCAATTACAGTTTGCCGAAAAGGGCGATTACTTAACCGTACCCGATGCCGAAGTAGCGCTTTTAAAAGCGCAAGATCATAAATGGTGGGCGCGTAAGCTTAAAACTATTCGTAGCCGTTACCTTGAGCACCTAGAAATTGCCACCGGTGAAGTGGGCCGCGATTTATTTACCAGTACCGATAAAAAAGGCGCTAAAACCACCAAGCGCCGTGGCATAAGTGCGTACTGCTCTAAACAAGCCGTGGCCGAATACACCACAAACCGCGAACGCGGCCAGCGCTACCTAGAAAGCCTAGAATTAGTAAACGAACAAAGCGATGTTATATCGCTAATGAAAGCGGTTGAAGCAGGCGTTGCCAACCCAGAAAACATGCGTAACGAGCTAATGCTACGCATACGCGAAACCGAAGAACTCGCCGATGAAATGGGTTACACAGGTGGTTTTTATAACATTACAGCGCCTAGCCGTTTTCATGCAAATTCACGTAATTGGGATGGCTCAACCCCAAAAGATGCAAGTAATTATTTAAATAAACTTTACTCACAAGCACGCGCTAAATTAGACCGCGAAGAAATACCGTACTTTGGTATTCGTGTAGCTGAGCCGCATGCAGACGGTTGCACTCACTGGCACATGCTTTTATGGATGCCAGCACGTTACTACGACAAAGTTAACCACATACTACGCCGCTACTTTACCCGCGACGACCGTGAGGTATTTTTTCAGCGTTTTAAAAACCGCAAAGCATTACGCGCACGCTATACAAAAGCGCGCCGTATTTGGGGTTTAAATAAATCAAAAGGTATTTACACCCGCGAACCTAAAAAAGACTACACACCAAGCGGGCCACGTTATACCGCCATTAAAATGTTACCTGCTACCGTAGATAAAGACGGCAAAAAAACAGGCGGGGCAGCGGCTTATGTTGCTAAGTATGTAAGTAAAAATATAGATGGCTTTGCACTGGCAAATGAATACGACGCCGAAACAGGCGAAAAGCTAACCCAAGCGGTTAACCCGGTTAAAGCATGGGCCAGCACGTGGGGCATTAGGCAATTCCAGTTTCAAAAATCACCTTCTATTACCATTTGGCGCGAGTTGCGCCGAGTGCGCGAAGAGGTACAAGGCAACGAGCAATTAGAACAAGTACGCCAAGCCGCCGACAAAGGCGACTTTAAAACTTTTGTTACTTTAATGGGTGGCTTTGGTATTGGTCGCGATGCGCGCTTTAAACCTGCCTACCAGCATACCGAATACGGCAACCAATACGCCGAATTTACTAAAACCCTAAAAGGCGTTGAAGACACCTTTGGGCTTTGTACGTTAGTGACTCGAGTTCATACCTGGTCTAAGCAAACCATAGGCACCGCAGCTAATAACAACACCACCGTAATTGGTGGGCAGGATGCTAACAACGTCGGCACAGCCGACCTATCTTGGACTAGTGGGAATAATCGTACGCCTTTAGCTGTAGGGCATACAGACGAATTATTGCTAGATATGATCGGTTTTACAAAAAAACAGATCGCAAGCGTTAAGAAGGATCTGTTAGCAGGTAAGCGGGTTAAAAATAACGGCCTTATTTACCTAATAAAAGACGGCCATTTAGTCACATTAGACGAAAAAGCGCAGCGCCAAGAGCAGCGCCGCCTAGCTATTGACGAAATAGCCCGCACCGAAGCCAAAAAAGCCACCCCAGCAGACGAGCAAACATCAGTACCGTGTAAAAATAAGATCAGTGACTTTACCCCTGCACAAATAAGCACCCTTAACCAAGGCGGTATTGTGGTTATTGGTAACCGCGTTTACCACCTGCAAGAGCGCGAACTGCACAGCTTTGAAAAGCTCGATATGGAAAAACCTAAAAAGCAAATAACGCTAAACCCAACAGAGCAACAAATTGCATATGCCCGTGAGCTATACGACTTAGCAACAATGTATGCCGAACTTGATGGCCGAACCGCGCCATCAAGCACCCAATTTAAACACGGTCACGCTGATGTAATTGGCGACCTTGAAATGGCTAGGCTTGTTCTAGCTGGTGAAGCATCAGCAATCAGCGATAACGATTGGTGGTCAATCGACTTAATGGCGTAGGAGAAAATATGACTATTCAAATTTCAAAAGTACTCATGCCAAAGGCATGTATTAGTTGCCAGGCGTTTTGCCCAAAAGGGTATGCAGAGGATCAGCACAGCCCATTTATTACTAAATTCGATAAGCCCGCGCCTAAAACCCAATACGGCCAATGCGGTAAAACCGATAACAGCGTATTTGCCACCGAAATTTGCACCGGCTATCGGCAAGAACCTAACGCCGATGTGTTTGCAGTAACCAACAGACCACAACCAAAACAAAAGGAGAACAGCCATGGCCACAGGTAAAGTAAAAGCGGGTGACGTTTTCAACAACTGGACAGTATTAAACGAAGATCGCCGCAACCGCGGGGTGCAGCATTTTATGTGTAAATGCGTATGCGGTACCACTCGCGTAGTACGAAAAGATAACTTAGGCCTAGTTCAAGGTTGTGGCTGTGAACGTAAAATCTATAAAGCTCGCACTGGTGAAACTAAACCACGCACTAAAAAAGCGCGCATTGTGTCACCTAAAACAGTGAGCGCCCCTGCAAAAATACCGCACCACGAAAACCAAGAACCACGCCCACAATATCAGCAGCGCAGCAAATCAACCCGCGAGCTGTTAGAAGAGCGCTTAGCACAAAAGCAGTTAGAAAAAGAATTAAGCGAATTATGGTGAACCATGAAACCAACCGTTAAGCGCCGCAACTGGGTATTTCACTCAGTTGTTAAACCAAAGCAAAGCGAGCAGAAAAATGTCAAATAATCAACTAACCCAAAAGCAAGAACTTGAAGTAGCAGCAGACGTAATTGAGTACTTAAAAGGCCGAGGAGTTGAAGGTATTCAAGCTGCATGCATTTTAAAAACATCAGCTACACATATTGAAAACAGGATAGCAGCTCAAGCATTTTTCAACGCGCTGCAAAAATCATTAACTTAACGATGCAATTAGTTATTGAATAAACTTGCAAACCTATCAAATCCAGCTAAGTTTAAAAGTGCCGAAAGGCAAATAGATTTTCATTTGTAAACCCACATTTGTGGGTTTTTTCATGCCTGTAATAAAGTAAGGGCTAAAGGCCAATAAGTTCTAATTGTTCTTCACGCGGTAATGTTTTAATTAATGAAGCGGCTAATTGTGCGGTGGTTTTACAAGGCGGGTTTAAGAAGTGATCAAACGATTGGGTAATACGAAACGTAGCCCCGCATTCTTTAGTATTAGTACACGAACAATATAAATTAACAACATGGGCGCTTTGCTTTTCGCGTGATGTAACTGTTGCTTTAGCTTCGCAATTTGGACAAGTAACCCGCGCCATAATATTCACCAATCGTTAATAAAAACACACTGTTATTATATACAGTGCTTTTATGCATAACAAATAAGCATTTACAAATAGTGGGTATAATTCTAAAATAAATTAATTATCACTTAAGTGATAAATAATTTAAGGGTTTTACATGCAATATTTATATAAAGGATCACAAACACAAGAGCGATTAAACTTGTTATTTGCTATGTGTAAAATTAAAAGCGACGACATAAAAGCCGCAGCAAGTGATCATCTAGTAAAAGGGCTAAGTAAAAACAACGCTGCACTGTTAAATAACGTGCCCGCGCCAAATTTATCGCGGGCATTAAAAACCTTAAATACCTATGCCGAATTAGTCGAAAAAATTAAAGAACACGACGCCTCACCAATCCAATATTAAGCACTCGGCTCTAAATCAAAATTAAGCTGCAACTTACTGCCTATTTCAGGGTCGCGCGCTACTTCATCCATCATTAATTTAATAAGCGGTTTTGTCTCGTTTTTAAAATACATAGCATCGTATTTGGTCGGGTCGCCAAGGCCTGCATTGTTAGCTGGAATAATTCCCGCTAAGCCCGGCGGGAAACGGTGAGCATTTAATATATCTTGCGCCGATACGTTTTTAACGTTCATGAATTCATCTTTACTTTCAAAATTACCCACGGGTATTATTTGTAAGCCTTTTTCTTTACCGTTGGGTATGTTTACAAACAGCGAGCGGAAGTTACCCACGCCTTTACTGTCTTGTATTTTTTCTTTTATATCGTCTTCAATGTCAGGGTCTAAGTTAGGATCAGTCGCGTACATAATAAAGCCCATGTGCGCGCCGTTTAAAAAGTATTTACGGCGGAACAAGGTCGCGTCTTCATTTAATAACGTAGCCTGTAAACCACCTAAGTAATCGGCTAAGCCGTACACTTGTTGCACTGGGTCGTACTGGCGAACCCAAATAATGTCGCGCTTTTTATATTTTTTAACTTGGCTATTGCGCTCAAGCACCACTGCGCCACCATCACCGCCAACGCGGGTACGATAACTAGGCAGCGGAAACAGCCTTACAATTTGCCCAAAACCATTGCGTATTTTAAGTAGTGCCACATCACCAAATTGCACCAGGTTTAAAAAGCCTGCTTGCACTTGCTGCGCACTCATACCACCACTAATAAAACGACTTGCTGCCATATTGGCACGGCTTTGCACTATGCCGCCGTGCTGGGCATTTCGGCGGGTTAAGTTGGCTAATAAATGGCGGTCTACAGGTGGTTCCCAATACTGGTCGGTATCGTTATAAAATAGTGAGTCATAATCGGTTAGCCACATGTCGGGCATTACTTGCTCAGGCAAGCCAAACACAACGGGCGCATTTTGTTTTGTTGATTGCTGGGTTAACTGCTCAGCGTTTTGGTCTAATTCTGCATGGTCCATCGTGATTTTCTCTTATGTGCATGGTTAAGGGGTTCGTTAATAACAGCGTGGCTAATAGCAAAAAATACGTCTGCATGGCCTATGGTGTTATCGCGGCTGGCTTTAAAGGTTATGGCGCCGCCCGAGTCGGTACTGGTGCGGCGTATTGAAAGGCAGCTCATAGCAATGTCTTTATGGGATGCATCCCATTCAAGTCGGCCACCTTCAATAAGGTCTATCATTTTAAGTACTAAGCGGGTTTTACTGCCCACGCTGTAATGTATGGCGGTGGCTTCACGTGGGTACAGCGTGCTTATTGAGTCAAACACCCCCGCGCCAATGCCTGTGGTATCTACACCAATATAAGTAACGCGGTATTTGGCATAAATTTTTTGAATTTCACTCACATGGTGCGAAAAGTTCATACCGCGCCAATAGTGTTTTTCAAGTATTCTGAATTTTTCACCGGCTTTTTCAGGTGGGGCAACCACCACTAAAGCGGCGTTATCGCGGGTGCGCGAGGGGTCGTAACCCAGCCATACCTCACGGTTACCAAATGGTTGTGCGGCATTGGGTTTGTGATCTTGCCAGCGGGTGGCATCCACCATGGCTTTTTCAAGGTCGCTGAATTTAAATATACTGTCGGCATCGTCCACAAAAATGCACATAAACAGGTTATTAAAATCATCAGCGTTGTATTCGTCGCGCAACTCGTCAATGTCGAACAACTCACAGCCGCCGCGCAAAGCATCTTCAATGGTAACTACAAAGCGCCATTGTTTATCGGGGCACAGCCTGCCGTTATCGCGTAATTCATCAAAGCTGGGAAACTCAATCTCTTCGCGTTCGGCGCGGCCTTGTCGCCAATGATCACCCGTCCAAAACGTATAAGCAGGGTGCGCTTTAGTCGATGGGGTTGAAAAATACGTTTTACGCCACTTTTTGTGCGTGGCCATTGCGCTGGCTAATTTGTTTAGCTCGTTAAACTTACCAATCCAAAAGTACTCATCTACATATACATGGCCGTGGTAACTTTGTGCGGTTTTGCTGTTAGTACTTAAAAAGCGTAATTCGGCATCGCCATGGGCGGTGTGTAAAGTAATGGGGTTACCGGTTAGCTCTATTTCAAAAAACTCTTGCGCAATGGCAATGATATAACTGCGGAATACCTCAGCTTGAGCGCGACTCGCTGAGAGGAATATTTGTGGGTCGCCATTTAATACAGAATCTTTAAACGCTTCACCCGCTGCGTAATATGTAAAACCAACTTGGCGGCTTTTTAAAATATTACGAATACGCTGATGCAAATTTTCGTGCATCGTTTTTTGGTATTCAAATAACGAGTCGTACCAGGTGCCAAAATCCTCAGCGGTTAAATGACTAACATCATTTTTACGCTTACGGCCTTTGCTTTTTTTACTGTCGGTACCGCCGCGATTATTGTTTTTATTACTGGGTTGGTTTGTGCCGTGGGGTTGCTCTGCCTGCGCTGCTTTTTCTTGCTGGGCGCGTTGCTTTTTAAGCTTCACATGCTTTTCTATTAGCATGTCGAGCTCTTTTATTTGGTTGCCTGTTTTATCGCTTACATCGGTAAGTATTAAAATGCGGCGTGCAATAGCTTCGTCTACGTCTTCCTCGCGCAGCATATCGCGCCAATTGTATTTATCGGCCCAATAGTAAATAACACGGTTATTTGGTAACCCCAGTTCCGCGCGTATTTCGTCGGGGGTATGGTGGCGCAAATAAAGCCGTTTTGCTGCTTCGCGTATTTCAGATGAATAAGCCATTGCTTAATATAAGTGCTCATATAATTGATAAGTGAGCACAGTGTATTGGTTTACAATAAGCTTATAACCGCTTAAAAACCCTCATGTTTCCTAAAACCTCAATCTAGGAATTTGTAAAAAGCTAACCAATGTATTCAGCCTTTTTTTATGGCTATGCTGCGTTTAAATATTAAGTAACGCGGTAAGCAAGTAATGGCAAAGCAATCAGGTTGGGTAATTGCAGCAACAGAAGGCGCAACGGTAGACGGTCGAACCATTTCAAAAGAATGGATTAATCAAATGGCCGCATCGTATTCACCTGACGAATACACCGCGCTTATTTGGCCTGAGCATTTTCGTTCAAGCTGGGGCCCAAGCGAGGGTAAAAACTGGGGCACCGTTGACGAAGTAAAAGCTGCTAAACAAGGTGGCAAATTACGCCTGTTTGTAAAAATCACCGCTAACGACTACCTACTAGCTGCCAACAAAGACGGCCAAAAGCTGTTTATGTCGATTGAGCCAAACCCCGATTACAAAAGCGAAGGGCGCTGCTACTTACAAGGCCTTGCCGTTACCGACTCGCCAGCCAGTTCAGGCACCAGCCGCTTAAAATTCTCTATTGGTGATAATGAAGCTGATCACGAATATAGCCAACTCGAAACGCTACAACACAGTGACTTTATTACCACCGATAGCGAACCAAGCAACCCCACGCCAAGCGATAAACAATCAAAATTTATGAATTTGTTTGCCCAAATGGCAAGTCTATTTTCTAGTGATCAGCAGCCAGCCGATCAGCAAGATGAAATCACCGAGGAAGACACCATGAAACAAGAACAGTTTGACGCCCTAATAGGCAAGTTTGAAGGAATAGAAGCCAAGGTGACTGACCTTGAAACTAAATTCAGCAAGCCTGAAGGCGAAGAAACCCCGCCAGTTGAAGAGCCAGAAGACGAGCCAGAAGGTGATACACCCGCAGCAGGCGTAACCGCTGAGCAATTTAGCCAGTTAATGGAAAAAATGGACGGCTTTAGTAAAAAGGTAGACGGCATAGAAAACAAATTTAACGCCCTTAGCCAAGAGCAAAGCGGCCAAGAGCCTGACCCAGCAGGCGGCGAAACCGTAGACCTGGTTTAACCAAACGCATAACCACGTTTACCTTTATTAATGCATAACAGAGCGAGATAACGCATGCAATTAAATCAAATAGCCGCTGGGTTTTTAAAACAATACTCAGCGCAACTAGCTAAATCATTTGGTGTTGAAGACGTAACTAAACAGTTTGCAGTAACAGCACCAATGGAAACCAAACTACGTTCCGCGCTTTTAGAGTCGGTCGAGTTCCTGCGCATGATCAGCACTATCCCAGTCGATCAGCTAAGTGGCCAAGTAGTAAAAGTAGGTAACTACGGTATTGCGACAGGCCGTAAAGCCGGTGGCCGTTTTACATCGGAACAAGGCGTTGGCGGCTTTAAATACCAGCTTACAGAAACCGATTCATGTTCAGCGCTTCCATGGGCGCTTTTGTCTGCATGGGGTAATGCCGGTAACCAAAATGAGTTCATGAAAAAAATGAATGACAACGCAACGCACCGCTTTGCACTCGATATGCTGCGCGTTGGTTTTAATGGTACATCAATCGCCGCTACATCAGACCCAGTTGCAAACCCATTGGGCGAAGATGTAAACAAAGGCTGGCATCAAATTGTTAAAGAAGAATCGCCTGATCAAATCATGACAGACCCAATTTACTTTAACCCAGATGCAACACAAGCGCTTAAAGATGGCGAATACAAAACGCTAGACGCCATTGTTACCGAGCTTAAAAATACATTTATTCACCCATCATTACGTAACGACCCGCGCCTAGTGGTGCTAGTTGGTAGCGACCTTACGGCCACTGCCCAAACCAAGTTAATGAACCAAGCTGACAAGCCAAGCGAACGCGTGGCCGCACAGCAAATGGATAAAAACATTGGCGGCATGCGCGCCTACACGCCGCCGTTCTTCCCGGGTAAACGCATTGTAGTAACGATGCTAAGCAACTTGCATATTTATACGCAGCGCGGCACATCACACCGTAAGTCTGAAAATGTTGAAGACCGCAAGCAGTACGAAGACAAGTACTGGCGTAACGAAGGCTACGCACTCGAAGAGTTTGAAGCGTATGCAGCCGTTGACGAAAGCGCCATGAACATTGGTGCAGCACCAGACGCTTAAGCGCGATTGGAAAACGCATTGCTAGGCCTAACCGCCTAGCAATTAACTCATTCATTAAAAGGTAAACGCCATGAGTGCCATTGCTAATTTTAAAAAACGCCGCCTAGCTTCAAAAGCCAAAGGCGGAACCAAAGCAACAACGGGTAATGCGCAAATCACCATTACCCAACAAAACACCGCGCTTAAATTGCTCGCGCAGTTGCTAGGTTGCGACGAATCAAAAGCCATTGAAACCGCCCAACAATACGTTGACCAAAACATTAAATTTTTTGATTTAGGTTTTGATCCCGCCGCTGAAAGCGAAGGCAAAACCGCCTTTGCAGACGTCACCCTTGATGAAAAAGGCAGCATTGAAGACATTGATGTTTTCCCCGTTATAGATGCAACCGACGAGCTAAACGAAAGCATTAACAGTGCAAGCAATGCCGCAGGCGACATTGAAAGCGCCGCAGATAAAGCAAGCGATGCTGCCAGCGATTTAGCCTACCAAGCCGATGATATTAACGCCGCAAATAGCGCCTTGGCCGATACGGTTGAAGAGCTAAAAAAGCCGTCGGCGGCGCCAAAATCCTCCAATTCAAAGAGCAAAACCAAGCCAAAAAACAGCTCGAAAAAGTAAGCTTAACAGGCAAAGGGCAATACGCCCCAAGCCTGCACTTACAGCTCATTGAATTAGAAGACGACTTAAAGCGCTTAAAAAGCTTTGTAACTCGCGCCGACAAAATAGCCCACAAACGTGATGTGTTATTGCCAAAGTGGTTGCCAATAGTTGACGAATACTTGAATAAAAAGGGTAAACAAAATGAAGACAATCCTATTTTTGCTTATTGCACTGTGTGGTTATTTGATATTGGCGACCTCAGCCGTGGCATTGAGTTTGGCTTTAGAGCCATTGAACTCAATCAGCCCATGGCTAGCAGCATACGCCGCCAGTGGCCTGGTTTTATTGCCGACACTGTTTTTGATTGGGCAGACACCCAAGCTGAAAAAGGCAACAGCATTGAACCGTATTTTGGCCAAGTGTTTAAGTGCGTTGCGAACACGTGGAAATTACCTGAGCAACTTACCGCTAAGTACTACAAGTTTGCGGGCCTTGCGTTACTGCGCAGCAAAAACGGCGATGTTTCGCCATCGCATGTCGGCGACGTGCAAAGGCTCCAACAAGCAGATGGCTACTTAGCCAAAGCCGCAGAGCTACATAAACACGCAGGCGTTAAAACAGTACGAAACAAAATAGCCATGAGATTAAGAGCCATTGCCGAGCTAAATGCTCAGTAATAGCCATTACTCCCAACCCTCCAGTGCACTAGCCGAGCGTTTAACGGGCGATCGTTAATAACCGCGTCGACGCTAACTGCACTGAACCTAATTTATTGAACAAGGTATGCGGTATGTCATTTGGATTTGAAGCAACAGCACAAAACAGCATTGAAATAGATGCTGCAAGCGGCTGGCCAGCGCTAAGCACTGGCGAGTTTCGCGATCATCGACGCATACCAGAGTTTTACGAAGAAACGGTAATAGCCGACTCATTAAACCGCAGCGCACTAGAAGTACAACAGCAAATACTTAAATACATTATGAAAGACAACACGGACGTTGCTTTCACCCAAACAAACGGCGTACCTAACTTTAACGATAAACAGCAAAGCGTTTACCGTGGCGCAGTGTACGCCCGTTCGCATAGCGATTTAATGGGGTACTTTTCAGCGGTTGACCAAAAAGACGCAGGCAACAACAAAGCCGATAGCGTTGATCAGCAAGACGCCATATTAGCGCAATCAAACCGTAGCATTCGTTTACTGCTTGGCCTTGGCCGCGCAGGAGTGCACACGTTATGAGCCAAACCATTACCCAATTGCAGCAATTAACCGACTTTTTAAACTTAAGTTTAAAAGGCGCTATTCACACCAACAACATAGACGCCTGGCAAGAACGCGGCACACTAATTATAAGCGGCGAAGACAAAGGCCAAGACGGCTACGCAGTTGCTAAATGGAAACACACCGCCGTAATCGCAATAGAAAAATTCCCGCACCGTAAAGTAAACCCTTACAACTTACTTGCCATGGTGGGCGCATTTTTAATCGATAGCAGTTGGCCACGTGACGAATACGGCCTAGACGACCCCGAAATAGACATAGACGTAGTAAGTAAAGATAACGCCACCGTATTAATTGACGTGCAACTAATTGACGACATAGAGCTAATACCCGCCGACAACGGCCCTGTTTTATTTAACGGCGCGCGCTATTACGTATCGCTTGCGCCAATCAGTGTGGCCGAAGACGTAGACGTAAATATTAAGGGGCAATCGTGAGCGGCTTATATTCACCAATATTAGCCCAAGCAGGGTTTGCAAAGCGCAAAGCAGCTGTTGTTGTTGAGCAATGGGTAGCGCAGTTAGATAGTGCGACTCAGTATTGGCAGCTAACACCACCCATAGCACTCGAGATCGGTGATGAAATTTCATTTCACACAGCAAAAGATGCTGGAGCAGCCACATCTAAGCAGTGGTTTGCAAGTGGTTCAGGGCTTAGAATAAACGTTCAAGCAAACAATGCAATAGAAGAGGTCGGTGGAGATTTGTATCTTGACGGTGAGTTTGTAACTAATTACGTCACAAACTTTCCGACAGGCGGTATTGAACATAATCTTAGTTATATAATTACCAGCACTGATAGAACGCTGTCTACTTTAGGCGCTAGTGAGTCGGGGTTTGAAAAGCTCAGTGGTTACATTAAAAAATTAATCATAAAACGCAATGGCATTGTAATTCATGAAATCCCCCTAACTAACAAGGCCCAAGGAGCAACACAGCTTGCCACAGTCGGCAACGTCAACGCATTTATGCCAAATTACACAGATGCAGTGTGGAGGAAGCCATGAGAAACCTATACCAATTATACGCCTTTGTAACCGCTGCTGGCTGGGAACAGTCATTGTCAGTTCGTTGGCCCGACGCGCCATTAGTAGGCAACTATCGCTTACTCGTTTTTACAAACGAAGACTTACCCAAGCTTAAAACCGAATACTCAAGCGCAACATTTAAAACGCTAACGGCAGAGCAAACACTAAGCGCCATGCAAAGCAATGCAGTAGGCCCGTTTATTTGCGACCTAAAAACAGCCAAAGCAATAATAAACACCTTAAACCCACAGGAAGAACAGCATGCAATATAGGCCAAACATAAAACTGCAGCCAAACGTTGAAAACAATGTTTTTGAACTGTTAAACCAGCAAGCAGGGTTCGACCCGTTAACGCCAGGTGTTGCACTGCGCATTCAAAACAAAGCAGGTGTGCCTATTTTTGTACACGAAACCGACGGTCCAACAAGCTCGTTCGACGGTGGCGAAGGTATTTACTACACAGGTTGGACAACCGACACCGACGAAAACGCACCCGGTGTAAAAATTACCTTTAAAGGCACAAGCGAAATAACCGTAGGTGTAAAGGTACTTTAATGAGCCAAACAATAAGCAAGCTACAGCAATTATGTGACTACCTTTTCCAAGGTATGAACCCATACGTAAAAACTAACGATATTGATGGGTGGCAAGGTGGTGGGCAGTTAATGATCAACACCGAAGATTTAGGTCTTGATGGTTGCTTGTTAGCAAAATGGAAGTACGACGCAGTTATAGAAATTGAAAGATTCCCACACCGAAAAGTTAACCCTTATAACCTACTTGGCATGATAGCAGTTTGGCTAATTGAGGAAGATTCAGACCGTGATGACTACAGCTTATCAGACCCAGACTTGGACATTACGATTATCAGCAAAGATCACGCACAAGTAACCATCGAATTAGAACTGATTGACGATATTGAATTAGTGCCAGACGAACAGGGGCCGATTAGATATTTTGGTGAGCGTTACCGTATTTCATTAGTACCAATAAATATAGCGGAAAGCGCAGAGCTTCAAACCAAGGACGCTGATTAATGAGTATCAGCATTGAAGTCAAGGGCATCGAAAGTATAGACATGCAATTGGCAATGGCATGTATGCCAGCTAAAAAGCGGAAACGCTTCATGATAAGAGTCGGTAATGAAATAAGAACAAAATCAAGAGCCAATGCTAGAAAACAAGAGAGCCCTAAAGGAGAAAAATGGGCACCAAAGAAAAGTAAAAAAGGCGGGAAAAAAATGTTTAAAAAGCTGCCGCAGACGATAGCGGTAGATGGACAGCCTAATTATGTAAATGTGTATTTTTCCAGAAGGTACAAAGGGAGAAGCAATTTCCACTCGGGTGTTATAGCAAAAATGCACAATGAAGGAAGAACCATTACTAGAGATAAAGCAAGGCATAAAATGGCTATGCAGAATTATCAGGAAAGAAATGGAATCGACCAGAAATCACCTGCAACGGATGCCCAAGCTAAATTTATAGTAAAAATGAAAGCTACCAGATTTTATTCGCTTAAAGAGCAAAAAGAAGGAAATTTGGAAAAAGGTAAAACGCTGAGAATCACAAAAAAATGGGCGTTGAAACACCTTACGTTTGCCAAAGCTGGCGCAATAATTAGCTCATTACAAGGAAAAAAAACAAGTGGTTCGGGAACTTGGCAAATAAAGCTACCGCACCGTGAGTTTTTAGGTGCAACACCTGTAGATCAAAAGAAAATATTTGAACGTGTATTACAAGGTATCAACTACGGTTGGACAGTCAAAAAACAAGATATGAGAGGATAAACCCATGTCACTAGGTAAAGTGCAAGTTAACAATCTGAATTTAGGGCAAGGCGACATCCAAGGTGTTGAACGACACTTCTTGTTTGTTGGCCGTGCAGGTTCAGTAGATGAAGAAAGCCAATTATTCAGCGTAGGCGCGCAAACCGATCTTGAAGATTCATTTGCCGACAGCCCACTACGTGAACAGCTCATTGCCGCGCAATTAAACGCAGGCCAAAACTGGACGGCAGCAGTTTACCCACTGGCTGACGATGAAACAATTATTGATGCCATTGACCGCGCAAACGAAGTACAAAGCTTTGAAATGATAGTTGTATGTGATGAGCAAACAACTAGCGGTGGCTTAACAGATATTCATGATCATTTAACGTCATTGCAAGCCACATTAGGCCGTTTTGTATCGGCATTGGTTGCTGTGCCAGGTATTGATGTAGCCACACAAACATGGTCGCAATATGAAGCCGCAACCATTGCACTACAAGCCGATATTGCCGCGCACTTAGTCGTACCCGTACCGCAATTACACGCCAATAACGTAGGCATATTAGCAGGGCGACTATGTAACCGCAGCGTAAGCATTGCCGACAGCCCAATGCGCGTAGCAACAGGCAGCGTATTAGGGTTAGGCGAAGCACCGGTTGATACGAACGGCGACCCGCTATCACTTGCCACATTAGAAACGCTAGCCAATGCCCGCATGAGCGTGCCGCAGTGGTACAGCGACTTTGAAGGCACCTATTGGAGCGACGCCCAAACGCTAGACGCAACAGGCGGCGACTACCAATACCTTGAGCACCTACGCCCAGTGCACAAAGCCAGTCGCGAAGTGCGCGTACTTGCCATTCGCCGTGTTGCCAATCGCGCCCTTAACTCAACGCCAAACAGTATTGAGCTAAACAAAGCGTATTTTATGCGCCCACTACGCGCCATGAGCAAAAGCACCACTATTTTAGGCACGCAGTTCCCAGGTGAAATACAGCCACCGGTAGAAGGCGACATAACCATTGAATGGACCAGCAATAAAAGCGTGGTTATTTACATGGTGCTGCGTCCGTACAACAGCCCAAAAGAAATTACCGTAAACATTTTGCTTGATTTAAGCAGCAACTAGGAGCACTCACCATGCGTTTATCAGGAATGAATTTTAACGTGAACTTGGGCGACATTATGGTCCAAGTTGACACCGCATCACTGGCTATTACCGACAACAGCGCCGTAAGCCAAACCAGTGGCGTACCCGACGGCTTTGTTGATGGCGACGTAGCAGCAAGCGGCGAGCTATCGGTTAACGCAAGTAACTTTGCGCTTATATCGGATGCTGCAAAAAGCGCCGGTTCGTGGCGTGGTATGGAACCGTTCGACATTATGTTTTACGCCAAAACCAGCCAAGACGAAATGAAAGTAGAAGCCTTTGGTTGCCGTATTAAGCTCAGCGATATTTTAGACATAGACAAAAAAGGCGGCAGCGCCAGCCTGTTTAAAATTCCGTTTGATGTAACCGACCCCGACTTTGTAAAAATTAACGGTGTGCCATACCTGCGCAGCGAAGAAATAGAAAACATAGTGCAATAAGGTAGTTAGTAAATGGACTTTATAGACCACCTAACCATTGCACAGGAACGTGCTGAACAACGCTTTGTTGATCAGCGCCTAAAAGGACTTAAAAACAGCCGCGTTATCAGTGCAACGGAGTGCATTGAGTGCGGCGACCCAATACCCAAAGCACGGCAACAAGCCATAAAAGGTGTACAACGTTGTGTACCGTGCCAATCGTTAAGCGAGTAATTATGAACAATATCAAAGTGAATTTTAAGTTTATCGCCGCACTGGAAGGTGGCCCACAGCTAACCGGCTATGTGCCCGATGCTAAACATTCTAATTCGGGGGTTACTATTGCCACCGGCTTTGATATTGGCCAATGCGATGAAGCCGCACTTAAATACTTATTACCCGACTTTATCGCTAACAAATTAAAGCGCTTTTGCTTATTAAAAGGCGAGCAAGCACTAAAAGCCTGCAACCAAAACCCGCTTAACATTAACGAAAACGAAGCAACCATCATTGATTTATGTGTAAAGCAGCAATCAACTGATTACCTAGTTGCTACTTACAACCAGCACTCAACGGTTGAATTTGCACAGCTAAGCGAACCTATGCAAACCGTTATTGCATCGGTGGCGTTTCAGTATGGCAATTTAGCAAAGCGTTGCCCTAACTTTTGGCGCACGGCCATAACGCAAAACACGCAAGCCATGATCAGAGAACTTGTTGATTTTGGCGACCGATACACTACGCGCCGCTGGCGTGAAGCAAGTTACTTAAAACAGGCAGGGCACTAGTTATGGGCTGGTTATCAAACTTAGTGGGTGGCAACCCAATAGAAGCGATTGGCAAAGCGGGTGATGCGTTATTTACATCAGACGAAGAACGCCAGCAGCTAAGCAACGATTTAGCAGAAATTAAGCAAAAGCCAATGCTAATGCAAGCACTGGCTAATACCCATGCAGCACAACACCGCTCAACATTTGTAGCGGGCGCTCGCCCATTTTTACTGTGGGTATGTGGTTTTGGCTTTCTGTTCACGTTTTTAATTAACCCTATTCTGCAATGGATTATGCCAGACGCTGGCACACCAGAGCTGCCAACCGATGTAATGATGGAATTAACCCTCGCATTACTTGGCCTAGCAAGTTTAAGGACAGTCGAAAAAATTAAAGGAGTAGCAAAATGACGCAGTGGATAATGGTTGCAATATCAACAGCCACCTTAATTTTGAGCGTGTTAGTGCCCATTATTGTGTCGCTAAGCCGAGCTAATAAAGATACAGCCAAAGAGCTAAGCGATCATAAAACCCATGTGGCCGAAACCTACGCCACTAAAACCGATTTTGACAAATTAACCGAACGCATGGAGCGCCAATTACAAAACGGATTTGAAACACTCGAAAAACTATTAACCAAATCTAAGGATTAACCATGAAACAAGCAATTGTACTAACCATCGCCGCGACAGATTTTACGTTTAACATGACAGTGCAAGATCACAGCGACTTTGTAGACCTTGTTGCCCGCGGTGGCTCAATGACAGCAGCGTCACACAATATGGTAATGCGCACCATCGACGACAAACAAAAAGCCGATCTTAAAAAAGTACTTGAAAGCTCACCAGGTTCTGAGCTGCAAATTGCGTCAACGCTTAAAGCTGAGTTTTCGCCTGTGCTGGAAATTGCCGTAAAAAAATAGAAGGGCTGATTGATTCAATCGACTCGAATCAGCTTGAACAACTGTTTATTTTACGCCGTCACTTTTTGCCACATGAGCAAGACGACGAGCAAAACCTAGCCCGCGCTGGTTGGTTGTATAAAAACCAGCGCGAAAACCTAGAAAACATAATAACCAATGCTGTGTGCAAGGCCTTTGGGGGCAAGTAAATGAGTTTACCGCAACCGCTAATGTTTACCGTTGGCATGATTGACCAAATAACAAAGCCTATTGCCAAAATAAGCAATAGCTTAAATGGGTTAACCAACGACTACCAACGCGGCACCATGAAAATGGCGTCGGGCGTTGCGGGTATTGCCGCCAGCGGCTATGCACTACAAAACGCACTCATGCCAGCCATAGAAATGGACCGCGCACTAGGCGAGGTTAGTTCGTTAGGTGTACGCGAATCAGCATTAAAACAACTAAGTGATACCTCTTACGAATTCGCCCTTAAATACGGTAAATCGTCTACCGAATTTGTTAAATCAAGCTACGACATACAAAGCGCCATAGCAGGGTTAAACGATGCCGACCTATCAGCGTTTACCATGTCGAGTAACGTATTAGCTGCAGCCACCAAAGCCGACGCAGGCACTATTACCAATTATATGGGCACCATGTATGGCATATTTAAAAACCAAGCCAATGACATGGGTAAAAGCGAGTGGGTTGAGCAGCTAACAGGGATGACGGCCACCGCCGTACAAGCATTTAAAACTACGGGTAGCGAAATGTCATCGGCGTTTACATCAATTGGTGCTGAAGCAACAAGCGCCGGCATTGGTATGAACGAGCAAATGGCCATACTCGGTACATTGCAAGCGACTATGTCAGGCAGTGAAGCCGGTACAAAATATAAATCGTTTTTAGCAGGTGTAGGTAAAGCCCAAGATGCGCTTAATTTAAGCTTTACCGACAGCCAAGGCGCTATGTTGCCAATGGTTGACATACTAAACCAAATTAAAGGCAAGTACGGCGAAACCATAGACGTAGCCGAAGGCGACGAACTTAAAAAAGCATTCGGCTCAAGTGAGGCCGTCGGCACTATAAAATTACTCATGAGTGACATTGACGGCCTAGGAAAATCAATAAATGACCTAGGCGACGTTACCGGCATGCAACAAGCCGAAAAAATGGCAATGAGCATGACCGACCAAAGCGAGCGACTAAGCCAAAGCTGGTTTGTTATTCGCGCTGCGTTTGGTTCAGCAATACTCCCAGCCTTTAATGACTTTGTTGGTTTAATTGCGGACATGGGTTCAGGCGTTTTAAGTTTTACAGAAGAGTTTCCAACATTAACAAAATGGCTTGGTTATGCCGCTGTTGGTTTGTTGGCATTCGTAGCCGCAGGCGGTTTAATTTCGGTCGTCATGGGAGCTTCAATAATGGCCATGACTGCATGGAATACGGTAACAATGATTGGCCGAGGAATAACCACAGCGTGGAATGCATCATTAGCATTTTTAAGAGGAACTATGTTAGCGCTTAATATTGTGATGTACGCAAACCCTATTTTATTAATTGTTGCGGGAATTACTTTAGCAATAGCGGCCGTGGGCGCTTTGATTTATTACTGGGATGACCTAAAAGCCACCTTTGCAGATATTAGCTGGGTAAGCGTTTTGCTTACGGGCCTTGAATACGCATGGAAAGCCGTTGAACTGCTATTTGCGCCAATACTATGGGCCATTGAACAGCTGGCCGACTTAGCAGGCATTGAAATAGATACCAGCTTTGAGGGTATAAAAGGCTCGTTAGGTATTGAAGCGCCCGAGCAGAGTAATTCAGCATCAACCTTACCTAGCATTGCCGCAATAGAACCCGTTAAAAGCAGAGTTGAGCGCGGCGGTATCACTCAGCAAATAAGCAACGCGAATCAGCAAAAGTCGACCAGCGTTGGCACGGTTAACGTGTACCCAGCCAAAGGGGAAACCAACTACATGAACTTTGTTGAGATGCACTCATGAGTATTTACCGCGACTTACAAATATTAAATGGCGATGTGGTATTAGATGCCGGTAACAATCCAACGTATTTAACCGATCGTGACGTAATAGCTCAAGACATTGTGCACGCCATTTTAGACACCGGCCTTGCAAACTTATTAGTGAGCGACCGAGGAACCAGCGTTACTAACGATACCCAAACAAAAATAAAACTATTGGTAGAAGACGACGTTCGCATTATGCCAGGCACGGTTCAAGTTCAGCAAAGCGACATTAACAAAGGCCAGTGGTGGGTGTACGCACAAACAATAGACTTCGGTGAAATTTCATCGTTATTAGTAGAGGCACAGTAAATGGCTGATGAATCCCCAATAATTGATTTTACCCGCATTGTAAAAAACGCAGGCATACCAACAACCGAAGACGGGTGGAAAACCCTATTTAAGCAAGAGGTAGATGCACAAGGCAGCATTATAGCCAACGACTCGCCGTACTCACCTTTTTGGCGATTGATTAGCGCCATTGTGGCAAAGCCTGCAACGTGGATAGTCAACAAAGTATTAATTGAAAAAATACTCCCTAACTTATTTTTGCAAACCGCCACCGACAGCGACTTTATTGAAGCTAAAGCATGGGAGCACGACCTAACACGCAAAAGCGAAGAGCGCACACAAGGCAAAGTACGCTTTAACCGCGCAGCTAATACAGGCCCAAGCTTACTAATTAGTGCAGGCACAATAATACAAAGCGATGCCATAAACGGCACGGTTTACCGTGTACTTACGGTTGACGATGTAATCCTGCCAGAAAACCAAGCCAGCGTATTAGTAGATGTGATAGCTGAAACCGCAGGTGCTGCACATAACTTAGGCGCGGGTTATTATCATATTTTACCTGAATCGGTGACCGGAATTAGTAGCGCAATAAACGATAGCGACTGGATTGACGTACTTGGCGCAGACGCCGAAACAAACCAAGATTTAAAACTACGCACCCGCAATGCATTTACCGCTGCAGCACCTTGGCACATTGACGCTGTTTACCGCGCAATGCTTACCGAACGCAGCGGCCTAAATACCGATAATATATTTTTTGAACACGATGCACCGCGTGGACCAGGTACGGCTGATGCATATATTTTGTTAGATACAGGCGAGCCAAGCCAAAGCCTAATTAACGATTTAAACGAATACGTTATGGCAAAAGGCTACCACGGCCTCGGCGACGATTTACTTGTACTTACTATGCCAAGTGTTGATGTAAGCGTAGGCCTTACGGTTTACCCACATGTTTACTTACTTGATGATGAAGTAACCGCATTAATTAGCAATATAGAAAACTTTATACGCAGCGCATTTAGAGAAAACACAGACTACGTGGTAACACGAACTGAGCCGCAAACACGCTTTAGCTTTAGCCGCTTAGGTCAAGAGCTTCATAAAGAATTTAACGGTATCGACTCATTAAGCTGGCATCAAACCGACATTACTAACCAAAATAACGTACCGCGCTTAACTGCCTTAACCATTGAAAACGGTAACGATGTATGAACATTGACTGGGAAGCCCTAACAAAAATGCCGTACTGGTTGGCGCGCCCAGCCAGTGAGCTAGACAAACTACGAAAAGGCACGGTGAGTTTTTGGCAGCGCCTAAGTGACATGCTTGCATGGCCCGCTAAACAGCTTGACCCAATGACTGCAGAGCTAGAAATTTTGCACCTGTTGGCATGGGAACGCGACATAACCCAAATACCAAACGAAACCGAACACACTTACCGCATACGCGTTAAGTATGCACTGCAATTTGCCAAAGGCGCAGGCAGTAAAAGCGGCTGGTATTACATGTTCGAAAAACTAGGCACGCCATGGATAACCATTGACGAACGGGTAAGCGAAACAGATTGGGATGTAGTGAGCTTGCAATTACTTGACTCAGATTTAGCTGAGCGAAACAAACTTATAGACAATATTTGCAGGCAATACGGGCGAACAACACGCCGCTACCAATACGACACTATTGCCAGCATGCCATTAATTGCACCACCAAGCGATTTTGCATTAGACAGCCTAACCGGCTTTGCAAAACTCAGCGACGACATGAGCCCAAAACTAGGCTTAGCGGTTATGGACAACGAATCACATTTTATTATTGCAACAAATAAACAGCTTATTAGCTAAGAAGAGGAATTAACATGGCTTCAGTAATTACAATCGCAGGTGAAAAACTTTTTGCTGCTAAAGCGCAAGCTAATGAGCAACTAGACATCGACACGTTTATTTTTGCAAACGTACCCGATCAAGACGCAACAGCTCCAATAAACCGAGAAGAGGGTTTACCAATCGATCACGTAGTGCACCAACAAATAGTGCAACAAGTTGGCCGCATAAACGACAACGTAGTTGTTTACTCAACCGTACTCGACAGCATTACAGGCCCGTTTGAATTTAACTGGGTAGGTTTGTATTCATCAATTAATAATACCTTGGTAGCAATTAACCACATACCAACCACACCAAAAACAAAAACTGAAGCAGGTGTTGCAGGTAACACCCTAAACCGTAACTTTGGTATTGAGTACTCAGGCATTGCCGACCTAACAGGTATTGATGTAGCCCCCGAAACATGGCAACTAGACTTTACCGCTCGCTTGCAAGGCATGGATAAACTAACTCAACAATTGGCTAAAGATTTAAACGGAAAAGACAGTTTCATTGATGATGGATTTAAAGTAGTTCCGCGTGAAACTTTGAATACATTTGCCATTTCACCAGGTGTAGGATATGTCGGTGGTTTAAGGATTGAATTTAAACATGAGCATATAATTGCTATAGAAGATTATGAAAAAGCGATATTTGTTGATGTTTGGTTTGATGGAGATGCAAGTAGTAAATGGTCTCCAAGCTTCACTTTCCATATAAGGGACGATGAGCTAGAGGATTATGTAGATGGAGCAGGGAAAAGCCATTTTGTAACAAAACTAGCATTAATCAAATCAAACGATGATGTGGAAGACTTTAGAGTATCTTTCACAGAGAAGTTCGATAAAAGCACAATAAATTATAAAAATGTTGAAGAATATAAAAACAGTGATGAAATATTCAAAGAAGGAAAGAGAATTTTCATAGAAGACCGAGCAGCTCACTTTATTGTAAAAAATGGTATTGGTGAAAATGATGGTTTTCATATTATAGGAAGTGAGGTATTTGAACAGTATATAGAGCTCGAATTTAACGGAAATTCAGTGACTGCTAAATCATTTGGTGCAGTCAATATGGCTGAATGCACAGAAGCAATTCAGGCATGGGTTAACTATGCAAAACAATACAATGTTGATGCCTATAATTCATTAGAGCTGCACTTTACAAGTTTAACAATTCCAAATGAAGTAAACTTCTCAGGTGCTGGTTTATTAAAAGGATCTGTAAGTGGTGAGAAACCTAATGCAGCCGATTTAACTAATACAAACTCTTTAGGAAGGCTAAGCCTTTTAAAAGAGTATTATCAGTCGGAAATTAATATAGAAGATCAGGCGACAATTAGTGGCTCTTTGAAAATAGTTGATGCCTTAACTTTGTCTGGTAGCAATACAAAAGTTTTAGGTGTATTAGAAATGGAAAACTGTGCAGCCTATGGAGCTGGTTTTTCTACTAGTTTGGGAGGAACGATATCGGCACCTAATTTAATAGTTTGTGATAGTAAAGGTACTGGTGCACACACCATTAATGGAGGATTAATTGAAATCCCTGATTCAATTATTATTGGCAGTGCGTCAAGGGGGTTGTTTACGCAAAATGGGGGGACTATAACTGCTCCAAATTCTTTTATTGTAGATGGAGCCGATGAAGGTGTTTTCACATTATATGGTGGTGTAATAAATATTCCTAACTCTATGATTTCAAGAAATGAAAGAAACGGTCTACTAGTCAATTATGGTGGAAACATTAATGCTTTTAAAAGTGTAGTGAGTGCTAATGGTAGATCTGGTGCGACATGTGAAAGCAATGGGGCGATTTACTTAAAAGAAGGTACTATTGAAAACAATGGGACACAAGGTGTACAAACTGTTTTTGGGGGATTCATTCAAGCGCTAGACAGTAAAATTTTAAATAACGGTACATTCGGAGTTCAAGGTAATGATTCTGGATTAATTCAGATATCTGGTGCTTTGATAGATGATTCTAATAATAGTGGCAAAACAGTCATCAGGGCTAACGGAATAGCTGGGATTCTAGATGATGAGGGGCCAGGCGGGATAGGGAAAGAAAGCTTGACGAATGAGCATTATTCACCAGGTTATAACAGAACAGGAAACGGAAACGCATATATTGGCTCAGGTTCACAAGATAACGCGCAGGTAGGTACTCCAGTCCATATATTATCTAACCCAAATACGCTAACAATTAAAGACGGCAGTGTGCAGGCCAATAGATCATTACATTATATCGATACAGAAGGAAATAATGCCACCGATGATTTAGTCGAAATACGAGGTGGAGTTATTGGCAAAAGACTTATTCTTATGGCTGAGCACTCGGCTAGAACAATAGTTTTAAAAGATGGTGTTAATAACTTAGCATTAAGTAATGGCGATTTTATGCTTGAGCATGAGAATGATGCCATTGAACTAATCTATAATAGATTGGGTATGTGGGCAGAGTTATCAAGAACCAATAATAACCAGCCTAATGAAGTATCTTAACTGATGGGTAAAATAGTAATTTATATAAGGTAGTTTATGCTTATACTTAATTCGTCTGCCATCATTCTTAAATCACTTCGCATTACGGCAAGCCTTGAGCTTGCCAGCGAAGATGCAAGCGGCCAATCATCCAGCACCGACCAAGCTGAAACGGGCACCAAGGCTAAAAAGCTTACAGTGAGTGGTTTATTGCCATTCACTAAGGCTGATCATTTAGCTGAACTATTTACTTTAGCTGAAGCAACTGAAAGCGGTGCGCGCTCTATTTATCGAATAAGTAACCACACGGCCAGTGCGCTGGGTGTTAAGCAAGTTCGCTTTAGTAGTAAAATTGAAGCGGTGGAGCAAGAAGCCACACGCCAATGGGCTGTTAGTTTTACGCTGAGTGAATACCGATCAGTGCCGCAAAAGGTTGAAGAACGTACGCCCGATGCAACGGCCAATGTGCAAGGCGGTGATACGGGTGTTCAATATGCAAATATTAGCCAGCATCTAAACGAAAACTTTGCCGCACTGAGAACAACATAATGACGACGGCTAACGCGCGTTTTATATCACGTGCTTATGTCAACGATTCAAAAGTTGATATGAAAGAGCACTGGATAGTATTGCAATCATCAACGCCTGGTACATGCCAAATTACGGTTAATCAAAAGGCTGATAAGCTGGCACCGGTTGCGGTTGATCTAGGCTGGGGTGATATGGTTGACCGTGTATTTAGTGGCTATGTTGAACGTGTAATGCCTGCAGTAAATGGCTGGTATACATTGTTTTGCCGTGAGTGGGCGGCATCACTTGCTTATAACTTGAGTGTAATGCTGCGCCACCCAACCATGCGCCAGGTACTTGACGAAATCACTAATCAAACAGGTATAGAGTATGTCATACCAAACGCTGCTTATGTGGATACGGCTATCCCGTGTTTTTACTCTGATTGCTCAGGCTATGCCATGTTAAATAACATAGGCCGCGCATTTAAGATTGATGATTTTGTGTGGTATCAGCAAGGCAACGGTAAAGTTTATGTGGGCAGTTATACCGATTCGTTTTGGTATGATAAACCAATTACCATAGCGAATGGCCTAATGACTGATCATCAAGCAGGAAAAACCGCCACTATGCCAGCCGCGCCAATGATACGCCCAAACGTAACTGCCAATGATGAACGTATAACAGCGGTTGAGTTTAAAGGCACTAACATGCAAATAAGTTGGTGAATATGGATAAATCAATTCAAAGAATAGTGAGCAGGTTGTTTCCAGAACTAACTGGACAATTACATTTACCGCGCTGGGGTAGAGTAGTTGCATTGCCTGAACTGCCAAGTGATGATGGCGAGCGCGGTAGCGATGCATTCTATCCACGCTATGCTGTTAACGTTCAACTTATTGACGAAAACGGAACTGATACCAAATCAAAACCACTTCAAGCCGTGCCGTTACCATTACCAGGTGCGGGTGATAAAGCTGGCCGATTAGAACCGCCGGCTATTAATTCTATTGTAGAAATTGGCTTCGCCTACGGCCGAGCAGATAAACCATTCATTAGAACAGTATTGCCTTTTGGCTGGGACTTACCTGCAATCAAAGAAGGGGAAACCCGTACCCAAGTACGTGAAGGGGTTTATCAACACATTGATGACGCTGGTAACTTTGAAAACAAAACCGACGAATCATTAAAAGACATCATCGGAAAACTAGCCGACCTACAATGTGAAACCCGCAAAGTAATAGCAACCAAAGAGCAAGACCACCGCAGTCCTAAAACATGGATAGGCAGCGAAGGCGAAAACGTACTTAAACTGCTATCAGAACTAATGGCAACAGTAAGCGCATTAGCAAACACATGCGCAAGCCACACACACCCGGGCGTTGCTGCAGGAACAGCAAAAACCCAAGCGCCAGAACAAGCCGGAGACTTTAGCGGGCAAGCATCCCAAGCCGACAACCAAAAAGGCAGGCTCGACCCAATAACAAAGTAACACACAAGCCCCACAGTCAAACCCAGCCACCCGCTGGGTTTTTTATTGCCCACCACTCACTGCAGTAAAGTTATCGCCGTCTATGTTGGCCAGTGTAGTTTCACCCACGGAAAACAGACCCACACAGAATGTATGCCACGAAATCCGCACTCTTCCTCACCCTCCTGCGCGCTCTTTATCGTTAAATTTTTACAGTTTTAAAGTACTTCATTTAAAGCGCCATCCAGCGCCCTATATAAGGTTCTTAGCAGATCAAAGATCTGAAAAGATCGTGATTAATTTCACTGTTTTACAGTTTAACCGCCTGTAATTTATAAGAAATAAAACAAAATAGAATTGCTAAACAATAACTTAGCTTGTTTACGTGAGGTTTCAAAGATCAAAAGCGTTTTTAAGGGTTATTAAAAGGTATTATAAAACAGCAACTTAAACAAAAACAAAACTGAAATTTAAAAACGGTACTTCTAAAGTAGGATTGGCAGCGCCAAAGGTGGAGTAAGTGAATTGATTACGAAACGGTTTGAAATGGTTGTGTGTATAAATGTGTGTATAAATTATTTTAACTGGTCAATTTAAATAATTTAAAACAATAATTTAATTAGATTTGAGTATAGTCGTGCCAGTAGATTGTTGCTTGATTTTGCTCTTGATATGCCATGCTGAAAACCCTGAGTAGTTAACTTAAAGGCGCCTAAATACACGCCAAGTTACTAAAATAATGAATTATTTAGATTATGGCATATGGGCGAGGGAGTTTATAGGTTTGGGTGATAAATGTGTTCGCGGAACTTTGGAATAAGATCCACGGCTAGAGCTTAAGTTTATGCGATACAATGCCAAGGGTTTACCCACAATGACAGGTATTGCAGCAAAGTGGCTAGATAAAAAGTACCTAGCATAAAAAACCAAACGTTATACACAAATCAAGTCAGAAAATAGATTGTTACAATACTAAATGATTGGTTTTAATTTCATCTCGTTAGGGTTCTCAGTATGAGTAAGCGATATCATAAGCTGTTAACGCAATTTTATTTGAGCAAGCATGTTATAGGGCGCGTTCGCTTAACACCGTTGTTAAAGGTTTTATGGCAGCTTGAAATATGATTGCTTATTAAAAGTTGCTCTGCTTATAAGAATCAGTTACCCATAGAATATGAAAACTTTCTAAGATAAGGTGTCCAGCTAGAGTGCAGCAGTTCAATTTGATATCACAGCTTATGACAAAGCCAAATCACCCGCCCCATGATAGGCTGGTGATTTTCTGTGTAGTGTTAGTATTAAGTTCCACTGCCAGTAACTACGGTTTTAGTGTTTGATTGCTCACTAAAAGTAAGTGCCTCATTAAGTTTTTCAAATGGAAATACTTTAGGTGGATCAGTGATTAGGGTTTGGTTATCTAACAGGTTTATTAATGCTTCACCCTCTTTTATGAGTTCAGCCCAGTCTTGCTCATCGCCATAACTGTGCAACGCGCCAAGAGCAACTTCATGATAAGAGATTGAGTTGGTAAATGCAGGAAACAGCGGTTCCTCAATTCTATCTTGAATACAGACTAAGTGGCCGTTAACTTTAAGGTAGCTTGCAAATTTAGTAGCACTTTGCTGGCCTTTAGCATCAAATACGGCGTGGTATTGTTGCTGGCATTGGCTTTGCTCCCTCAGCACTTTATTTACACCAAGTGATAAGGCCTCTATTTTATTCGCACTTGGGCTGAGTAAATCGATTTTAACGCCATTTTTATGAAGCAGCTGTATAAGAATTTTGGTGACTGCACCAAAACCAGAGACCAACACCTTTTTATTTTGCATGCTTGGCACTTTATTAAATGCCTGTATTGCAGTGAGCATGGGGCACGGTAAGCTTGCAGCCATAGATAAAGAAAAGCTTTGCGGGAGTCTCATTACTCGTTGAAATTTTAACACTGTGTATGTTGCAAAACTGCCAGGTAAAAGCAGCGATTGATGATAACAAACCGAGCTGCCTATAAACTCTTTTGGTACGCTTGCGCCTATTTGAATAACAATTCCTGCGCCATCCACACCGGGTGTAAAACCGGGCGGCCAAACTAGTGGATTGGCTTTTATAAATTTCCAATCAACAGGGTTTATACCCATTGCTTTATTTAAAACAACAATTTCATTTTCGTTTATGTTTAAAGGTGGCGCAATTGAAGATAGAAGCAGGGGGGAGCCTGCCTCTTCAAACTGCCACGCTAAATCGCAGCTGTTCATTTTAGTTATCCCACAGTGGAGAAAAGTCAGGTGATGCTTGGCGATCGTTTTTATTTAATTGATCAATCGCGGTTATTTCTTTAGCACTAAGTGTTAAATCAGGGCCAGCTAAATTTGTAATCAGATTACTTCTTTTAGTTGATGAAGGAATCGTTGTTAATCCATTCGCAAGTGCCCACGCAATAACAACCTCAGAAGGCGCCTTATTATGACTATTGGCAATCTCAATAATGGTTTCATCTTTGAGAACTTTACCAACAGCAAATGGCATATAACCTGTCACATGAATGTTATTTTCACTGCAAAATTCGCGTAATGACTCGTTTGTTAAGTAAGGGTGTACTTCTACTTGGTTAGTAAAAATTTCACAGTTAGGTAAAATAGCCATAGCTTGTTTAAGCAAATCAATACTGAAATTTGATACGCCAATATTTTTAGCAAGGCCTAGCTCTTTAGCTTTAACTAGCTCACCTAAATATTCTTCCATCGGTTCATTGTTCTCTGGAGATGGCCAGTGTATCAATAACAAATCTACATAATTAGTTTGCAGTTTACTTAGGCTTTCTTTAACACTATCAATGAATGATGCTTTATTTAAGTTAGCATTCCATACTTTTGTAGTAATAAAAATATCGGCTCTATGTATGCCACTGTCGCTAATAGCTTGGCCTACTTGCGCTTCGTTGCCATAAATTTGTGCAGTATCTATATGCTTATACCCAACTTCTAACGCCATTTTTACAGAGTTGTAAGCTACTTCGTCTTCTAAGCGAAAAGTACCCATACCTAATTTTGGCATTGTGTTTAAATTTATGTTCATTAGTTGTCCTTTATTTATGAAAAACGGGTAAGACATTTTTTGCTATGTCTTCCATGCTTTGTTCGATATTTATTTCATTGCGTCTAAAATGAAGACCAATATGATCTACGCCAGCAGCCTTCATGCTGTTTAGCTCTTTTATTAAGCCATTGACTCCGGTTCTAACCCCAAAGTGGTGTCTCTCAATTGGTGCGTCTGGGTTGTCTACAAAATCTAAATGAATAAAGCTTACATAAGGTTTGTCACCTGCAACGCTTCGCCATAGAGCTACACGTTTTACATGATCGTCAGGTGTACCTGGATACGCTAACCATCCATCGAGGTTTTCACCTATAAATTGCGGCGATTGTTGTGCAAGGCCTGCGGCGTAAATAGGGTATTGCGCTACTTGAGGGTATATTTTTTGCCCCGGTTGTAATTGAGAGTCAGACTCATCCTTTAACACCTCAATAGCTTCTCTAAAAAGCTGGCCACGAGCGGCGTAATCAACATTAAATAAAGGATATTCTGAGGGTCTATCACCACTTGCTACACCTAAAATTAAGCGGTTGTTGCTTAGCTCAGCCATTGTGTTCGCTGATTTTTTCACAAGCCAAGGCTGTCTTAATGGCAGAACAACAGCCGCAGTACCTAGTAAAATATTGTTTGTAATACCCGCTAAGTAGCCTAAGTATGTAAATGCTTCAAATACTTGTGCAGCATCGCCAAAGTTAGGGTCGTACAGTGGCACGTCTCTTACCCATGCAGTACTAAAGCCAAGCTCATCGGCTAATATAATGCGCTCTTTATGCTGTGACATATCAGGCACACCAAAAGGCTTGCCTTCTTTAATGCGTTTTTCTTGGCCATCTCTTGACCAGTCATTGTCTAATGGCAGTTCAACACCAATTGAAAAGCCCAAGTTTTTTAATTTATCAATAGTCATAATCAGTCTCTTTCGAAGAAAAAATTCGGGATTAAATTTAAATAGCTTTCACTTGTTCGCGTGAATCTAGAAAACCCGATAGTCGTGTTAATACAATGGCAAATATAACAATTGATGCGCCCACCCAAGGGGTGTCCATTAACTCCATGTCTTCTACAACAACACCGCCAATGATTGAGCCAATTGCAATACCGACATTAAAGGCCGCTATATTTAAACCTGATGCAACATCTACAGCATTAGGCGTATGTTTTTGTGCTAGCTGCACAACATAGACTTGCAGACCTGGTACGTTACCAAAAGCGAAGGCGCCCCAAATAAGTAGTGTTAAAACAGCGCCAATTTGATTGCCTGCCGTAAATGTAAATACAAAAAGAATGATAGCGAGTGCGCTAAAAATACCTGTTAACGCTTTTACTGGTCCCATGCGGTCAGCTAGTTTTCCACCCCAAATATTGCCTATTGCAACTGAAATTCCGTAAACAAGCATAATTAAGCCAATTGAACTGGATTCAAAACCAGAAACCTGTTCTAAAATTGGGGCTAAATAGGTAAAGGCCACAAACGTGCCGCCGTAGCCGACAGCTGTAATGGCGTACACTAAAAGTAATCTAGGCTGTGTTAGCACTTTTAGTTGCTCTGAGATTTTTGCGGTTACCGCTTTTTTTAAGTTTGATGGTACAAGAATTGCGCTACCAATAAGCGCGATTAAGCCCAATATAGAAACGATTAAAAATGTTGCTCTCCAGCCCAGCTCTTGCCCAATCCACGTACCTAAAGGTACACCGGTTACTAGGGCTACAGTTAAGCCAGTAAACATGATTGCGATTGCGCTGGCTTCTTTTTCTTTGGCAACTAAGCTCGTTGCAATAGTTGAACCAATAGAGAAAAACACACCATGAGCCAACCCCGTTAGGATCCGGGCCACTATCAAGGTTTCATAACTTGGTGCTTGCCAAGCAAGTAGGTTACCTGCGACAAATAAAGCCATTAAAACCAATAAAACAGATTTACGATTCCAACGACCGGTTAATGCTGTTAGCACTGGCGCACCAATAGCTACACCGAGTGCGTATAAGCTGACTAATAAGCCTGCTGATGGTAGTGAAACACCTAAATCTGCTGCAATAGTTGGTACTAGACCAACTATTACAAACTCAGTTGTTCCTATAGCGAATGCGCTGAGTGTAAGCGCCAATAATGCTAAAGGCATTTGTAGTTCCTCAAATAATTAATGTGGGGTAATTTTCATCTAATTTAAGGAGAAGAAACACAGCGTATTTCTCAAAACAATTTTGTTAAAAATGCAAAAGTAAAAATAATGGCTTGTTATCTTTAATAAAATAAGGGGCCCAGTAGTGGGTTTAATAAAGCTGTTAAAGCGGCAGATTTCATACAGGTTCAGAGTATGGGGTATTGGCTAGTATAAATGGGGGAGGGAAGCCACAAAAAAACGGCAAACAAGGTGTGGTTGCATCTCGTTTGCCGTTAAATAACTATGTCTAAATGGGTTTTACAAAATAGCGACAGGATTAATTTGTACCTGAGTAGAGCCTTCGTATAGAGGGTGGCCAAGTACGAACATAAATTCCCATGCTTGATCTTTTGCTAGGTCGTCACACAAAATGTTTTCAAGCACGTGCACGCCGTAATTAGTGGCCATCATTTGGTTTACAGGAAATGAAAGACTAGGGTCTTCATGCGGAACGGCTTCAGATGACCAGTTATCGGCACCTACTGCAATAACGCCTTTTTCGGCAAGGTACTTACCACCTTCAACGCCAATACCTGGGCCGCCCGCAAGGTAACGTTCGTTATCTTTACCCATTAAGTCAGACCAACCGGTACAAAATAAAACAACATCGCCTTTTTGAATATCTACGCCTTGTTGTTTGGCTACTGCGTCAATTTCTTTTTTATTAAAGGTGGTGCCTTCGCTCACTATATCTTGGTTAAAATAAGGACGCATGTCTAATAATACACCACGAGAAACCATTGGTGGGACTTTCTCTAGACCAAGTTTTTTAACGCCTGTTACAGTCATAAAATCAGATACTTTATGGCCGTTATAATGAACGTTGTCGCGACCATAGTGGGCAAGGCCATTAATTTGAGAGCCTACACCGGTCCAGCCAATAATTTGGTCATCAACATAGGTAAATTTATTTGTACCAAACGTTTTCTGTTCAGGCTGCGACGTATGAACTTCAAAGTAACGGTGACGAAACGCTGGGGTATCTTTATTTACCGCCATGCCTAAACCGTACACTTTACCTTGTTTTATTAATTTTGATGCTGTTAATACAGAGCTTGGAGTAATGTAATTCATTGCGCCAATTTCATCATCTGCCCCCCACTTTGAAGTAGGTACTTGATCGGCCGCGTTAACACCAGCCGAAAGTGTAAGTATTGCACTTAGAGCAGTGGCTATTTTCAATTTTTTATGTGCTTTCATATTGCTATTACCTTGTATTTAATTTTAGAGGTGCAAAGCATATTTGCTATGACGTGGCCTACTATATTTAAAACAACGTGAATAATTGATAGTTGAAAACACAAAACTCTTTTTCACTTTTTGCAATTAACGAGCATATTAAAATAATAGTGAATACACCTAATAAAAGCTTATGCAATCACTATAAATAAAAATCAGTTTAATTTTATTATTTCATTTTTAACAAAATAGATTTAACAACAATAGCGTTTTTAACATTTCTAAACCCTCACATAATCTCCCTGCTTTAAAACAAGAGGGCTCACAATAGAGCTTTCTAAATAATTAATTTAGGAGATACACAATGAAAATGAAAAAACACGTACTTGCTATTGCTGCAATCGTTTCAGCCTCACTTAGCTCAGCATCTGTAATGGCAGCAGATTTAGAGTTAGTTGCTAAATTTGAAGACGCTCGCCCAGGTAACCCAACACTTACTGTAGATGGCAAATTAATAGTGACTATGTCTGCACTAGTGAACCCAGATATACATGTGCGAGAAGTGCTGGCTGATGGCTCAACCAAACCCTACCCAAATTTAGAATGGGCCGGAAAAGCGGGAGATCATGGTAAAGGCATCGCATCTACTATAGGTATAAAAGCCGATACAAATGGTATTTTGTGGGTGCTAGATATGGGCAACAAGCTACATACACCAAAACTAATCGGTTGGGATACGTATGCTAATAAGCTACATCGTTCTATTGTTTTTCCAAGTGGTGTAGTAGATAAACACTCGTTTATTCAAGATATTGCTATAGATACTAAACGTAATCGTGCTTATTTGGCCGATATGACACTTGATAAAAAAACAGGCACTACACCAGCTCCCGCTATTTTAGTCGTGGACCTAGAAACAGGTGAAGTGCGTCGCACATTAGAAAACCATGAGTCTTTCCAATCAGATGGTAAACCTATTTTTGTAGAGGGCAGAATTGTTGCTCATTCAGATAGTAAAGGTGACGCTGTTTATCATCAATACGGCTTAAACCCTATCGCTATCGACCCTCAACAAGAGTGGGTATATTTTGGCCCAATGGGGGGCACCACTATTCACCGTATTCCGGCAGATGCCTTGGCTGATGACTCACTAAACTACGACCAACTCAGTGGCTTTATTGAGTTCTACAGAAATAAACCACGTACAGACGGCTTTACTGTTGATGCGCATGGTGATGTTTACGTCACTGACGTTGAAAATAGCGCCATTGGCGTTGTAAAAGAAGATGGCTATCACGTGGTGGTACAAGATGAAAAGCTTTCGTGGCCTGATGGCGTTGCCTTAAGCCAAGATGGTTGGCTATATGTGGTAGCTAACCAGCTTCATAATTTACCGGGCTTAAACCAAGGGAAAGACGCTAGTAAGCCTCCGTTTACTATTTACAAAATCAATGTAAATGACGTTGAGTAAATACGCTTAAACCGTCGATTAATCAATTCACCCCTTTTATTAATTATCAGCGCTTAACCTAAGCGCTGTCCTTATTAACGACAAAGTCACTTAATAAGTCTCTTTGTCGCGGTATTTATGAACTATTTAAAAATCAAACCAACACTGTTAGCTACACTTACTGCATTAGTTACTTCAAATGCTTATGCATCATCACTTAACCAAACAGACATTACGATTGGTGGTTATATAAAAGCAGATTTAATGCTTAGTCATTATAGTAATGGCGCGCCAGATACTAATTCGATTTCTAGGCAATCATATATTCCAGGCACCATTTCAGGTGATTCAAACAATGGTAAAAATGTTTTAGATTTTCATGCGAGAGAAAGTCGTTTCAATATCGCAGCGCAAAATGATATTGATGGCGTAAAAGTCAGCGGCTTTATAGAGCTAGACTTTATGACGCACTTTGATGGAAGTGAAAGAATTGATAATGGCTACTCTCCACGGCTGAGACTCGCTTATTTAAATTATGATAAATGGACCATAGGGCAAAATTGGTCAACGTTCCAAAATCCATCAGTTTTACCTGATAATTTAGATTTTTCTAGCGCAGCAGATGGCTCGCCATTTATACGCCAAGGGCAAGTACGTTATACCAATGGTAAGTTTCAAGTGTCATTAGAAAACCCTGAAAGCACGTTCACGAGTGTAGAGACTGAATCAAGGGTAACATCGGGCTCTGGCTGGTTACCTGATGTTGTATTGAGATACAATTTTCTTAATGAAAATAATACTCAACTTAACCTAACATCTATTCTTAGAAAAGTTTCTTTGGACTCTAAAGTTAACCAAGACAAAATTAAAGCAGATGAATTCGGTTATGGGGTGAGTTTGGCCGGTAAGTTACCCGTAGGCAATATGGATGACTTTCGATTTACTATTACAGCGGGTGAAGGGCTAGGTCGCTACGCAGCATTAAATTACATTAATGCGGCAACATTAAACGCAGAAGGGGATACCAAACGCATTAGAACGGTGTCTGGTTTTATGGCTTATAGGCATTTTTGGAATGAAAAACTTCGCTCTAGTTTAACTTTATCGGGTATTACGGCAGATAATCCAACGGTGATTGCTAATAAAGCGATTAATAAATCAAGCTATTCTAGTTATGTAAATTTACTTTATTCACCGACTGTAAATACAACCTTTGGCGTTGAGTTAATGCATGCAAACAATAAACAAGAAAATGGGTCTGATGTAGAGCTGACTCGATTAATGTTTTCGGCTAAATATAGTTTTTAATAGAAAAATGGGGCAAAGCCCCATTTTTTATAGGCTTATTTTTGTAGAGAAAAAATCAATAAAAGCGCTGATTCTGGACGAGAGAACTGAGTTTTTATTATAAACAGCATGGACATCTTCTCGGGGGTTAGGGCTTAAAATAGAATTAGGCAGTATTTCAACTAAAACTTGTTTTTCAATATCTTTTTTAACCATAAAATCTGACAACACTGCTATACCATTTCCATTTATACACAATTGCCTAATTGCTTCTCCACTGCTGGCAGTAATTGAAGGTTTTAAACTAATAGGATCTTTTAAGAACCAGTTATTCAGTTTTGGGGAGTCTGCAAAGCCAATAATTTGGTGTTCTTTTAAATCATCAATACAAGTAGGCGCCTCTTTTTTGTTCAAGTAGCGAGGGCTTGCAACAATACGAAGTTTGCTTAGTCCGAGTTTTTTAGCGTACAGGTTAGAATCACTCAGTTTTCCTATTCTAATCGCTATGTCTGTCTTTTTTTCGATGAGATCAACAATACTTTCATTAGACAATAGCTCAAGTGTAATACCAGGGTAAGCTAGTTGAAAATCTTCTATATACGGAATAAGCTGGTGATATAAAAATGGGCTTGCGGCATCGACTCTCAACTTACCAGCGGGGTTACTTTGTAAGTTATTAAGAGCTTCTTCCCCTCTACTAATTATATCCAACCCTTCTGTTACATATTCTAAAAACAGCTGTCCTTCTTCAGTTAAGTCAATTCGCCGAGTACTTCGATTAAATAAAGTGACCTTTAAATCACACTCTAACCGTGTAATGGCACGAGAAACTTTTGCGACTTGTGTATCTAACTGATTGGCTGCACTTGTAAAGCTACCTGTATTAGCAATAGTGATAAATGTTTCAAGATCTTCGTTTTTTGATTTGATAAGCATAATTAACATACAAAAATGTAAATGTTTGGCTAGTTTAGTTTACTGATTTATTAATAAATAGAGGTTATTGTTGTTGTTTTTACAAAACAGTTTTGTAATTTTTGTGCTCGATAATGTCTTAATTCATGCTATGTGTATAAGCAATACTTACTGCACGTTAGGTGCAACTTAATGCGGGTTTAAGAGTTTATTTAGCCACTGTACTACTAAAGATTTATTAACCCTGTAGGTATAGTTGCGTATTAGACTAAAGTCTATAAGTTAATTTTCTTCACTTATTGGTTTTGTTTTAATCGTTTGTCGTTTTTATGGTAATTCTCTAAAGTTCAGTTGTCGGCAACAAGCACGACTAACTCAACAGGAATATAATCATGAAAAGCTCACTAATCAAAACCATCGCTCTTGGCTCTTTATTAACTTGCTCAGCTGCTGTAATGGCTGATACAAGTGACTATAAATTAATGGTTATTGAACAAGCCACTGCACCACAGCCACTAGAGCAGTCATTTAACAGCTGTGCTCTTAATGTTAAATCTAAGAATTATGCTGAGGCTGAAGCAATTTGTACAAAAGCAATTGCACTTTTAAAAGATGCAGACGGCCCTAAATTTAAAGTACGCCAACTTACGTCATTCGCGTTAAGCAACCGCGGTGTTGCTCGCTTAAAATCAAATAATGACACAGCAGCTATTGCTGATTTGTACGAGGCAGCGCAAATGTCTAACAGTACAATGGTATCGCATAATTTAACACTTGCTAAAGAAGAGCTTGCGCTATAAAAAGCATTAAACATGCTTTAATTAAGCCAGTGTATAAAAAGCCCATGTTAGGTTTATTCTTAACGTGGGCTTTTTGCGTTGCATGGTTAAAAAGTGCAAATCATAAAAGTGGAAACTACCTATAAGGCTTTAAATTTAAGAGAGCTAGATTATGGATGTCACGAACACGTTGAGTATATTTGAAATTAGCGTCGCGCCGAGGGGCTTACTAGTTTTAATTTATGCGATGGTGTTTTTTCAATTTTAGAGCAAGGCTTGAGCGTAGGAAAAGTCGCTAAAAGCATAAAAACAAAATAAATTTTAAAGACCGATTTTTGCACAGTTCACTGGCTTGTATACGTAGCTACTGCATAAGATTCGTTTTAAAACCTTTTTAAAAACAAGCAGTAATTACGCTGGTTTACACGCTGTTAAACATTTAAATTTGTACGTATATTAGACTAAAGTCTATAAGTTAATTTTCTTCACTTATTGAGTTTGTTTTTCTCGTTTGTCGGCGCTGAGCTATTACTCTAAAGTTCAGTTGTCGGCAACAAGCGCGACTAACTTAATTAGGAAAGACAAACCATGAAACGTACACTTTTAAAAACCATCGCTCTTGGCTCATTACTAACTTGCTCAGCAGCTGTAATGGCTGATTCAAGTGACTACAAACTTATGGTTATTAAAACCGAAACGGCTCCAATGCCTCTAGAAGAGTCATTCAATAGCTGTGCATTAAATGTTAAATCAAAAAACTACGCTCAAGCTGAAGAAATTTGTACTAAAGCTATTGCACTATTAAAAGATGCAGAGGGCCCTAAATTTAAAGTACGCCAGCTTACATCGTACGCTTTAAGCAACCGTGGCGTTGCACGTTTAAAAGCGCATAACGATACCGCAGCATTAGCTGATTTATACGAAGCAGTTCAGGTTTCTGAAAACACATTAGTGTCTCATAACTTAACTCGCGCTAAAGAAGAGCTTGCCTTATAAAGCAATTTAATTAGCGAGAGTCACAAAAAAGTCCCTACCGATTTATATTTGGTAGGGGCTTTTTTGTGCGTGTAATAAAATTTTTTTATAAAGATCTTATAAAAACTACATGTAAAAATTTTATGCCTAGTAACGGTTTTATTTATCGGTTGCTATAAGTGGCTCTTCAGGCCTAATTCCATAGGGCACTTAATTTTGAGACATTAACGTCAATAAATTAAGGAAACGGTATGAGTTTAAAAAATCACACAAGAGTTACCCTCAAGCTTTTAAAGATGAAGCAGTTTTGATTGACCAGAACAGAGGAATAACTTAACAAGATTGATATAACTCAAATAATACTCACAATGCGTTCAGGTATTGTAATTAATAATTTAATGACTATTCACAGCAAAGGTAATGCATTGAAACTACTAAAGTGGACTTTGGCCGCAATCATTATTTTATTAATAGTAGGTTTACTAATACCCGAAAAAATGACGATTCCAGTAAAAGGCGCTACAAGTAAGGATTGGAACCATAATACGTTTTGGTATGCGCCGTGGGGGCGCTCGGGTGTGCATAAAGGAATTGATATTTTTGGCGCTAAAAATACGCCTGTGGTTGCTGCAACAAGCGGTATTGTTATTTTTTCAGGTGAACTAAACCGAGGTGGCAAAGTGGTTGCGGTATTAGGTGCAAAATGGCGAGTGCATTATTTTGCACATTTAAATGACTACAATGTAAATGCAGGGGATGTAGTTAGCATAAACAGCCAAATTGGCTTACTAGGTGATACAGGTAATGCTGCAGGAAAACAACCTCATGTGCATTATTCTATATTATCGCTTATGCCTATGCCGTGGCTTTTTACAACACAAAGGCAAGGGTGGAAAAAGATGTTTTTTTTAAACCCACATAAAAAGTTGACTGCTAACTAACTCAGGTTCTATGTACAGATGGCCTCTACCAAATTAAATGCCAAAGTAGGTAACTTACTTGTTTTTACTGTATTTTTTAAGAGTAAAAGAAATGCTATTTAAAGTAAGTGTTAGACTAAAGTCTATAGGTTAGATTTTCTCACTTATTAGGTTTGTTTTTATCGTTTGTCGGGGCAAGAGGATTTATCTAAAGTTAAGTTGTCGGCAACAAGTACGACTAACCAAACAGGAAGATAATCATGAAACGTACACTTTTAAAAACCATCGCTCTTGGCTCATTATTAACTTGCTCAGCTGCTGCAATGGCTGATCAAAGTGACTACAAATTAATGGTTATTGAAGATTCTGTAACCGCTGCCCCAGAGTTTGAACAGCCATTTAATAGCTGTGCACTTAATGTAGAATCTAAAAACTATGCAGAAGCTGAAGCCATTTGCACACAAGCAATTGCCTTATTAAAAGAAAGCCGTGGCCCACGTTTAAAAGTACGCGAACTTACATCGTTCGCATTAAGTAACCGCGGTGTAGCCCGCATGATGGCCAAAAAAGACACTGCAGGTCTTTCAGATTTATACGAAGCGTATCAAATCTCTAAAAACTCACTGGTATCTCATAATTTAACGCGTGCTAAAGAAGATTTATCTTTATAAACTTATTACTTAGCACTTAAAAAGCCCTCGCTAGTTTATAACTAGTGGGGGCTTTTTAGTTTTTATTTTTGAAATTAACCAATGTAAGTTGTTAATTTTAAGCTGATTTAACGTGTGTTCTAACTTAACCACCTATTTTAATGAGGGTTTTAACTTTAAATATGGTAATTACACCATTGCATGTAAGGTTAACCGAGAGTTATAGGGTTAATTTTTAAAAAAACGGGATATTTTACAAACGGCTATGCGTATATAAAATGCTCTAAGGGTATTAAATTTCTTTATATTTGCGCCTATTTTCATTAAAGTACTTAAAATATAGTAAATTCAGTTAATATTAATTTTTGTAAACAGGTTTATGTTTAGTGGCATTTAGCTGTTTTGTGCATTTTTCTAATTAAAACTAAAAATAAATAAGTAACTGCACTTTTTAATGGAACTGCGTGATTTTAGCGCAGATAAAAGGACTTAAAATGAAACTTACCTTCAATCGCATTGTTGCATCTTTTTTTGCTGCATCTATTAGCCTTTCTGTAACCGCCGAAGATATAGAGTTATACGTAAATCACAATGTAGAAACCGATGAAAACCCCCGTGTCGTAATTATTTTTGATACCTCCGGAAGTATGGGAAGTAAGCTTCCTAATAATGGGCCTAAAAAAATAGATGCAGCTAAAGATGCTATGACCCAACTGGTTAACGATAATAGCGCCATAGACTTTGGTTTAATGCGCTTTAATGGTAACAATGGTGGTTATATTATGGCTGGTTTAGGCTCATCACATGACACTATTTTAGGGCAAATTGATAAGCTACCTGCTAGTGGTAATACCCCCGTTACAGAAACCTTATGGGAGGCCTATCTTTATATGACAGGGCAAACCGTTTGGTATGGACAAAATACCATTCTGCGTGACTTCAGTGTAGAGACCAATGACAACCCTTTAACGCCCCCTGATTATATATCGCCGTTTAAGCAGGCATATGGTTCAGCCGAGCGCTGTGATAATTCTATAAATTTAATATTAATGACCGACGGCGACCCTACTCAAGATAATAACCGTAATGATGATATTAAAGACTTATACAAGCAAAAGTTTGGTTACAACCCAAGTAAAACAAGTAGTAGTTATTTAGCGGCATTAGCACAAATAATTCATGGTACAGAAGATGTTGAAGTAGATCTTTACGAAGAAACACCAGAGGTGGCAGACACAGGGCGCGTATTTACTATTGGTTTTGGAAGTGGCATGAGTAGCAAAGGTAAAACGCTTCTTGAAAAAACCGCTGAACTTGGGGGAGGCGAGTACCTTCACGCAGATACCTCAGCAGAACTCTCTGAAGCATTAAATAATACTATTTCAAGAATACGCGAAGTAAACGATAGCTTTTCATCGCCTACGGTTGCCAGTAATAACGTTGACCAAACCCGCAGCCGAGACGCAATTTATTTTGCTATGTTTTACCCTGAGACCGGTGCTCGTTGGGGAGGAAATTTAAAAAAACTAGCTATGTCGGGATCTACCATTGTTGACTCTACAGGCCGAGAGGCAATAGGTGATGATGGCTTAATTAAAGAAGATGCTCGCACGTTTTGGCTACCATCAAATAAGCCTGCTGATGGTAATTTAGTGGCGCAAGGGGGAGTAAACTATTTACTTTCAAGCTTAGATTCTCAAAGCCGCAAACTGTATATAGATTCAGGCGGTAAAATTGTTGATTTTACCTTTGATAGAGTTAAAGAAATTTTAAATATAGTGTCAGACGCCATCGGTGGCATTATACCGGGTACTGATATTGCTATCTCGAGCACTGATATTAGCTGGGCAAGAGGCATGGATGTAGATAATGAAGATGGTGATGCCTCATCAGTAGATCAGCGTGCTAATATTTTTGGTGACCCTTTGCATTCTAAGCCAGTATCTATTGACTATGGTGATGGCAACATACGTATTTTAGTGGGCACCAATGCGGGCTTTTTGCATATGTTTAACGATAAAGGTGACAGCATTGAAGAAGAGTGGGCGTTTATGCCAGCTGAACTGCTAAAAAACATACCTTCGCTTCGTACAAATCAGGCCAATACTAAAGTGTATGGCATGGATGGGCCTATTAGTGTGTTTTTTAATAATAAAAGTTTAAACAGTGATGGCTTAAACGACGGAGTAATAGATGCCAGCAAAGGTGATGAAGTATGGGCATTTGCTGGTATGCGCCGCGGGGGTAAAAACTATTACGCCCTTGATATTAGTTCGCCAGATAAACCAAAACAGTTATGGAGTAAACCTATTGTTGGTGGCTCGGATGGGTTTGAATACTTAGCTCAAACCTGGTCAAAACCTCAAATAGCCTATATTAAAGCGTTTGGTGATGAACCTTTACTGGTATTTGGTGGCGGTTACGATACAAACAAAGACAACGCGATTCGTAGCGAAGATGAAACAGGCACGGGAATCTACATTGTTAAAGCTAAAACCGGCGAAAGAGTATGGGCGTTAACGCCCGAAGATAACAATTTTAAAGGTAAGCACAGTATAGCTGCCGATATAGCAACGCTTGACTCAGATTACGATGGTTACATTGACCGCTTATACGCCACCGATACTGGGGGCAATATTTGGCGTGTGGATATGCCAGGCGCTGACAAAAATAGTTTTTCTCATTACAAATTAGCAGAGCTGGGCAGTTCTTTAGCAACGCAAGACCGACGCTTTTTTTACAAGCCACTAGTGGCACGTACTATGTTTAGTAAAGTGAGCAAAACGAGCTATGGCGGTGAAGAAATAACCACAAGGTTAGATACGCCTTACGATGCAATCGTGATAGGCAGTGGGAATCGCTCAAACCCGCTTGCAACTAATGAGCAAGATCACCTTTATATGATCCGTGATGAGCATACCGTGACTCAAACTTTCGATTCACAAAATACGCCTGATCCCATAGTGCCAAGTGATTTAATGCTTATGAATGACGACCCATTTGGTAATGCACTAGATAATGTTGATGAGTTTGTCGAACTTGAAGCCGATTTAGCTGGCTTTAAAGGGTGGCGATATGAGTTAAGTAATGGCGAAAAATCATTGGCTGCAGCCACCGTGGTAGGAGGTGTAGCTTATTATACATCGTTTACACCTGCACTAGAGTCTGATAAAAATCAGTGTTCTTTAACCGGGGGCGGAGGTGCAATGTACGCTTTTCATTTGCACTATGGCACAAAAGTGTACGACCAACTTAAATTTACTACCAGCTACGATGTACCTGATACCGCCCAGTTATATTTTGGTGAAGGCGAGTCATGTATAGACGCTAATAATAATGGGTTATGTGACGTTCCAACACCTGATGATGGTACTCCAGGTGATGGCTACGAGTACGAAGAAACGATACCTGTAAGCCAAGTAAGCCAGTTTTATTTAATCGGCCCGAGCCTTACTGGTGAAGGTGCAGTAAACCCAATCAAACCGCCTGAAATTAACGGCCCAGGGCTAACTGTTGTCGATGGTAAAGTTAAACTAGTGAATGACAGTGATACATTAGGCTTTGGCTTTAAAACGCAGCAAACCTACATATATAAACGTGAAGAAAACGATTCTTCATCTGATTAAATTAAACCAGGCTTTTTTGGGAGTCACAGTCGTTATTATTTACCGCGCATGCCTTTAAAAGGCATGCGCTAACTTTTCTAGCTAATACTATTAGAGCTCAAAGCAAACCTTGCTACGTTAAGATATTCTGCCGAAGAAAGCTCAACAATAAAATTTTTGCCTAAAATTCAACACGCCTCCTACCTAAAATAGACTGCCTAACCAAGCGAATTTGTATTAATAAAAGCCAACATTGCTTTACGCTAAGCCACGTTTATACGCAATTATAATGATTGAGCATTATTAAAAGGGGGCTTATTATCCCTATATTAAAAATAGATATACGAGTATGAATAGGTTTATGAACTGTACGTAAATAAACCAATTAATGTGTAAGTAAATATTAAATAAGTCACTAAATAGTAAAGCAATATTTGCATAACATGGTTTAAAAAAAGTTTTATAAAACTTACCATTTTTAATGGTTGCTAGTGCTTAATTTTGCCGCTATTTTAAGGTTAAGTTGTATTAGATGGAATTAGTATGAGTTTCAAACTGATCTCTTTTTGCTATTGTATTCCCGTACTCTTTTTAAATGGTTGCGATGAGGAAGTGGGTGTATTTAGTAGCAGCAAAACGCCGTTAGTGGCAAAAAACGCAAACGCTGATTTACCTCCGACTGCTATTGAGCAAAAGCACCTTGTTGTAGAAGGCCTTATAGAGGGAATTGTACCGAGTCACTGTAAACGTGGTGAAACAGCGTATATAAATGCAAAAATGCAAAAGGTTATACGCAATCCAACCGCAAAAGTGACATATACACTAAAACCCACTGATAATATTTTGTCCGTGTGTGTGGCTAATGATAACTCAGCTATTACTTATCGTTATGGTACGGAGCAAAAAATTGGCCTAGAGTACACAGCCACAGCAGCGCAGCCATTTGGTAGCTACTATCGTCAAATAGGGAAAGTAGGCGAAAGTATTTTGTTTTTTAACAAAGGCAATTACTATTACTACATTATTAATGCCGGTGGTATGGGCAGTGGTGTTACAGTGAATGTATATAAAAATAAAACACTTATAGGAGAGTTTTTCTCTGGGAATGAAGCCTATAACGATTTTGTTATTGCCAGTAATTTAGATTTACCAAAGTCGTTAGCTAAAGAGCTAAAACCACATATAAACACAATGCAATGAAAGAACTTAGTAAAGCTCACATTAATATTATTGAACAAGGGCAGTGGTTTTCTGGTCGAGATGCACACTTAAAGCAGTTTTTACTAAGCCACGCAAAATGTTTAAGCCTTAGCGCGCACCAATCGCTTTTTTTACGCGGAGATAAACACGATGGTATTTATGCTGTATTAAGTGGTGTGGTGCGTATTAGTGGAGTAAGTAATAATGGTAAAGAAGCTGTTTTAAGCTTTGTTGACGCCTCGTTGTGGTTTGGCGAAGTTACTTTATTTGACCGCGGAATGCGCACGCACGATGTATATGCGCAAACCGATGTGACACTGTGTTTTATTGGGCAACGTGCACTTGAGCAATTGTTAAACCAGTACCCTCATTACTGGCAAGATTTTGGGTTACTCCTTGCGCAAAAATTGCGGGTTATGTTTACTAGCATGGAAGATCACGCACTATTAAGCGCTGAGCAGCGCGTTGCAAAACGCTTACTCATATTGTGTGCACACTTAGCGCAAAGTAATGGCCATACGTTTACTCTGTCGCAGCAACAATTGGCTGATATGACATACCTTACACGGCAAACCGCCAATCAAATCCTCAAAAAATTAGCAAAGCAGCAACTCATCGAACTTGGCTATAACAAAGTAACCATTTTAAACCAATCAGCTTTAGAGCAACTTTGTAGCCAGTAAATGTCGGCAACCCGACAGAGTCATATTTAAAAAGCCTGATATAGTGTAAAAAAACACAATAAAAGGCACACACATGAAAACCCTACAGCAACAACTTGGTACATATGGTTTGTACCATCGCTCTAAGCGCAATGTTTTAACTCATTTTTTTGGTATTCCACTTATTGTATTTGCCGTGCTGTGCTTGTTAGCACGTATTCAAATACCCATTGGCAGCTTAATTATTGATGGTGCGCAGCTTTTTGTTTTTGCAAGCGTGGTGTATTACTTAATGCTGAGCGTGTCGCTTGGTTTAATAATGGGCGTACTGTTTACATTATTACTTTTAGCAGCGCAGCCTATCGCTGCAATGACTTTTTGGCCTTGGTTAAGTATTGGTGTGAGCGTATTTGTATTTGGCTGGGTGCTGCAGTTTATTGGCCATTACTATGAAGGTAAAAAGCCCGCGTTTGTGGATGATTTAATTGGCTTAATTATTGGCCCATTGTATGTAACCGTTGAGCTTTTATTTTTAATGGGTTTTTATAAAACCTTAGAAGATGAAGTTAACGCCATAGCTGGCCCAACTAAAGCATAATAATAAGCGACTTAATACGATAATTATTAGCACCAGAGAACATAAAAGGTAAATAACGCATGGACTATAAAAATAAAACCGTATGGATCACAGGTGCATCATCAGGTATTGGCAAAGAGCTCGCAACTCAGTTTGCCCAGCTTGGGGCTAACGTTATTTTATCCGCCAGAAGTGTTGATAAACTTAACGAACTAAAGCAAAGCTTACATGGCGATGGCCACATTGTACTGCCACTTGATTTGTCAGCGCCTGAAGCTGTATTGGCTCAGGTTACTGATTTAATTAGTACATTACCTGCAATCGATATTTTAATTAATAACGGCGGGGTGTCACAGCGCAGCCTATTTTTAGAAAACGACTTTAATGTTTATCGCCAATTAATGGAAGTTAACTATTTTGGCCTAATAGCACTAACCAAAGCGGTAGCGCCTAGTATGGTTGCAAGGCGCAGCGGCTCTATTGTTTCTATTAGTAGCGTTGCGGGTAAAGTAGGCTCTAAATTTAGAACGGGCTATTCAGGCACTAAATATGCGGTAGTAGGTTTTATGGATTGTCTGCGTGCAGAGCTTGCAGAGTATAACATTCATTGCTTAACCATTTGCCCCGGCTCTATTAAAACCGCCATTGCACATAATTCGTTAAATGAGCAAGGCATAGCGCAAAATAAGCCAGAGCACTCAATAGAAAATGGCATGGATGTAAGCGTAGCCGCTAAAAAAATGATCCTCGCAATTGGTAATAAAAAAGACGAAGTGATTGTTGGCAAAGGCTTAAGTGGCTGGGCACCAACCATTAAACGGTTTTTCCCTCGCTTATTTAATCGATTAACCGCTAGAACAAACTATAGGTAGCATCGGGCGATTTAGAGATATAAAATGCTGTAAATTCAATCAATTTAGACAAGGATTCTAAATGAAGTATTTATGGCTTGGCCTGTTTTTTATTGTATTAATTTGGTCCGGAATTAACCCAAAAGATCAGTTTACTTGGCTGCTTGAAGTTATCCCCGCAATCATTGGTTTAGTGCTTATGGCAAGCAGCTATAAGCACTTTAAACTCACCCCCATTTTATATGGCTTTATACTAGCGCATTGTATTGTGCTAATGGTTGGCGGGCATTACACCTACGCCGAAGTTCCTTGGTTTGATAACTTATTTGACAGTGAGCGTAACAACTACGACAAAGTAGGGCATTTTTTTCAAGGGTTTGTGCCTGCATTATTAGCGCGTGAAATATTACTACGTAAAAACGTAGTAAATGGTAAAGGCTGGCTAAATGTGTTTGTTGTATCGATATGTTTAGCGTTTAGTGCTTTTTACGAACTAATAGAGTGGTGGGTTGCAGTGTTAAGCGGTGAAAACGCAGAAGCATTTTTAGGTACGCAAGGGTACGTATGGGATACTCAATCTGATATGGGAATTGCCTTACTTGGGGCTATTTGCTCGATATTGCTGCTTTCAAAAGTACACGATAAACAGCTAAAAAATGTTAAAGATTATTGATTCAAATTTTATGATTAAAAGACAATAAATTATGACTGTAAATCCCCATAATTTCACGATAAGCACAGATAAAAGCAAGCTTAACTTTAACGTTATTTATAACTTTATTGCTAATAGCTATTGGGCTAAAGGAATACCTAATAGCGTTATGCAAAAAGCAATTGATAACTCAATGTGCTTTGGTGTTTATAGTGCCCAAAACGAGCAAATAGGTTTTGCCCGTGTAGTAACCGACAACGCCACCTTTGCCTATTTAGCCGATGTATTTATTATCCCAGATTTGCAAGGTAATGGCTTGAGCAAGTTACTGGTTAAAACGATAGTAGAGCACCCTGAGCTGCAAGGGCTTAGGCGCTTTTTATTAGCCACTGCTGATGCCCATGGCCTGTATGCGCAATACGGGTTTAAACCGATAGATAATCCAGCACTGCTAATGCAAATAAATCCTGAGAATGTGTATAGTAAAAAATAATAGTGAGACCTAATAAATGGGGCGAAGAGTTTAAGAAGTTTTCTGTGTGCCTAATTTACCAAGACTATATTGTTCTATACTACCAGCGGAAAAACAAATACCAACATAAAGCCAAACAGTACTCGCTACAATTTGCCAAGTATCTAAACCTGAGGGCGTTACAAATGTAGGAACAGCAATTAATCCCCGCAATAAGCAGATCATTGCAATGGTAATTAAAGCTGATTTGAGCAGAGGAACTTTGCGAATTAAACCAATTGCTGAAAAAGCAAAAATAGTACAAGCAAACATTAAGCTTGCAACGATTATTGTGCCAATTGGAGCAAGTAAAGTTCCTTGAATCGAAGAGTCGATTATTTGTTGAGGTGCTCGAGCAAATGCAAACCAACTAGGACCGGCCAAAATACAGAGTAGATGCCAGATCGCAGAAGCGGAAGCTATAACACCTGCACTAAATAATAATTTTGATTGAATACTAAAACTCAATGCTTACTCCATATTGCACTGGCACATAACGTCTTGTTATATTTCGTTAGATGATTTAACTGCTAATTCGGTTTCGTCTTTCTTCATCAAGCTTTTCTAATATATTAGGTGCAAAATTAGGCTTTAATACTAATTCATGTTCTCTTACATTACCTTCGAACAGCACCTGTGAATCATCTATTTCCATAAGAAATACTGGCCTAGCTTTAAGCGTGGATTTGGACATTCCAGATGAATGTTAAAAAGCATTAAGCCCTTCAATTTCCATTGCCCACGAGCAACCTAAATCCTGTTTAGACTCACCATCTCTACCTATTCGATATAAGGTTAAAGTTTGATTCAAAGGCGTGTAGCTTTGAGGAAACTTTGACAAATCAAAGCAAAAACAATCATAACTCCCTGATGTCACACTTGATGTATATAGCTCGTTAAGTGTTTCTGTTTTCCCTTTGCCTCCCATAATATTGATTATGCCCTCCTTATGAGCATTCAGAAACATTAGCAACACCTCCAATTTATCGCCATGTTCGTCAGTATAAAAAGTTCCTTCGAAATCTTTCTTAGATGCCAACAGCTTATCGATATATGTAAGTTCCTGGGGACTAAGATATTTGTTTTTTAAGTGTACGAAATCGATACCGATGGAACTAAGTAGTGTGGATAAATATTGATTCAAATAGATCTCTCTTAAGAAATACCAACGCCCTGTTAAGAGGTAAATAGTAGTTGGCTATAATGTGAGCGGAGCGAAACAGCCAACTGTTATTTGTCCCGCTTGAGCAGCTTGATGTGCCTGTTACCACGAACTACTTTTGCAAGATTTAAACTTGTCTTGAGTTAATGTATATAGCTTTTCACTTAAGTCATCCCAAGCTTTATCAATTGCCTTAATTCGACACTCCTTTGAGGCTGGAAATTGCTTACCGACTTGTACAAAATTTCCGTTAACTTGCTTAGTTGAAGATAGAATAAAGAAACGAAGACCATCTTTACATTGGTTATTGAAATCTCTTTCATATGGTTCAGAAGGCAAACTTTGTATTAATGATGAGACTTCAATAAGTTCACTGTCACTAAGATTAGTTTTACAAGGCATAGACTCAAAGAACATTGATGTACTCCAATAAAACTCACCTTTATCATTAACCCAAATCTGATCATTACTTCTCATAGTCTCAATTTTAGCTCTCAGAATCCAATCATGATCTTGAGCGATAGTTTTAAAAGAAGAAATGACAATAACCAAATATATTAGATATTTCACGACACCATCCTAGGCACCAACGCCCCAATCAGGGGCTTTTAATTGTTGGCTATAATGTGAAGCGAAGCGGAACTCAGCCAACGGTTAAAAGTCCCTGCCTGCATTGGTTTGTTAGGCGAATTACCATTTAAAAGTTACTCTACCTACAATATTACTCTCAGGTACAAACCCCCAATAACGACTGTCTAGACTATTATCTCTGTTGTCACCCAATACGAAATAATGATTATCTGGTATTAACCATTCATCTTGTTGGGTCCCAACTTGATAAAAATAACGATTGGCTAGCTCTATATGATTACTGTTCAATTTTATATCGTATGACACTTTGCCTAAAAATTCTTGATAATACTCGTGTTCAGAATCATCTTCGCTTCGAGTAAATTTATACTCTTTCTCCACTTCCTTAAAACTAGGGCAATTGGCTGATTCATCCAAACACGAAGGTTTAATAAAAATACTTTTGTTGCGGTAGACCACTTTATCGCTAGGCAACCCAATGACTCTTTTGACATAATCAATGCTGGGATTTTGGGGATATTGAAAAACTACCACATCCCCTCTTTGCAGAGCTTCAGATGGTTCTGTTTTATATATTTGTATTCCTAAGTATTTGTAGTTCCCATATCCGCTTTTACTAACTATTACTTGGTCACCGGGATTCAAGGTGGGACTCATTGACTTTGCAGGAATAGAAAATGGTTCAAATAAAAATGTTCTGCCCAAAAACATTAAAATAAAAACTACTACAAAACATACTAATGTAGCCCACCAGCTAGCGTACCACTTTCTAATCTGAGCTTTATCGTAATGTCGAGATATTAGAAATGCGTGCAAAGGACAAATTAAAAAAATTAGCCACGTGAAGTATACGCTTTGATACCAAGCTTCCTTATTTGGTATTGCATGTAGTTTTGTATCAATCAATGAAACTAATACTGTTAAGATTAAATAAAACCAAAACAGCTTGGCTTTATTGACATACAAAAACGTAAATGGCTGTAATACAAAACCGTATAAAATACTCAGCCAGCCTTTAGGCTTCCATGAATTTTCCAATTTATCTCCTATTCGCCTAACGCCCGCATAATGGGCGGATTAAGCTTGGCTAAAATAGCGAGGAACGAGCGCCAGCCAAGCTTTAGACGTCCATTCATTGATGCGCTTGTTATGTGTTAGTTGTTCGATTCCCTGCAATTGCCATAGTATTCGAATTGCATAGGTGAAGTTTCTTTTGACTTGCCATCTATATGAACTAATTCAGCTTTACAATATGACTCATGTGCTCCTAACTTACCCGACACGTTGATTTCATAGTTTTGATCAGCTTTAGGCTTGAATGAAGCGTAAGTTGTGCAATTACTCATGCCTGCTACTGACATAATCATGAAGGTGTATTTTTTGTCAGCAACAAGATTTACGCCATCTGGGTTTAATGGTGAAATTAAAGGATTGCTGTCATCCAAAATAACTAATTGAGCTGCACTTTCCTCACCAAACGATTTTCCACATGACTCCTCTTCAGAGTGAACATTCACAAATGTAGAATAGCCAAGCAGTGGTGCGTTGAAATCATGATTTATTTTTAGTGCCGCTGTAGGCTGGTTTGCTTGAGGAGCTTTATATTTAGGTAAACCTGCACAGCCACTTACAATAAACGGAATAAATAGAAAACCAATTCGTAAGCGTCTAGCTAACGACACCCAGCTTGTTTAATGTTCCAAGGTAACAGCGATTCA